>JBCCEE010000119.1:0-19402 GCA_039030415.1 Acidobacteriota bacterium | reverse complement strand
GATTGACCGTGGTGCGGCCGCTGCCGCTCTCGAACACCGCGGCGCGGGCGATCAGCTCGGCCGGTCCGCTGAATCCACCGCCACGGCCCGCTCCGGGGCACGAGAAGGTGCCGGCGCCGGCGTCGTCGAGCTCGGCGGTGACCGAGCCCAGCGCTAGCGGACGCACCGGGCTGTTCTCGGGCCTCCAGACGCCATAATGAAAGTTGCCGTTGGCGGCGGGCAGGAAGTTGCTCGGTGCGATCTCGCAGCTCACCTCGACTTTGTGCTTGGCCGGCACGCCGCCGAAGAGGTAGCGTGAGCTCACCGCCACCGCCATCTCCTGGCCGAAGAGATACTCGGGCTCGGCGCTCGCCACCTCCACCTTCATGCGTTCGGGCACGAATTCTTCGACCTGAAAGCGGTATTGCCCGATCGACTTGTCGGCGACTTCGAGCCGCGCCTCGTAGCGCCCGGTGGTGGCAAACGCCGGAAAGTCGACGTCGAGCGAGACGAAACCGGCATCGTTGGTGGCCAGTGCGGTGCGTTTGATCGTCTTGCCGCGCGGGTCCGTCAGCTTGGCGATCACCGGCATGCCGGCTGGCGGCGCCAGGTGATCGTTCTGGCGCACGATCGCCGCTAAATGTGCGGTCTCTCCGGGGCGGTAGACGCCGCGATCGCTGTAGAGGGACGCGCGGTACTTGCCCGCGTCGTCGCCGTAGGGCGCGCCGCCAATGCGTGCCTCTTGGACTTCGGCTTCGAGCTCTGAGAACTTGAGGTAGGTCAGCTCGCCATCGGCCGCGGCGAGCAGCGCGAACGGCGCCGCGGGATCGACCTCGTCTTCAGCAGAAGTCAGGTCGCAGCCGCCATCGCGTCCCGTGCGGCAGTTCGCCATTGTGTAGCCGCTCTTGCGGATCAGTCGGATGTCGGCGCCGCTCACTGGCTCCAGCGTCTCCATGTCGAGCGCCCAGGCGCGCACCGTCGGCCGATTTTGCGGCCCGAAGCGCTTGGCTACCAAGTGTAGATCGGTGAGCAGCAGGCGAGCGGTGTCGCTGGCGGCCCCCGCCTGGACCTTCAGCTCGATCAGCCCACGGGTGTCGGCCGGCACCCAGGAAGCGAGGTCGACGTAAGTCGTGGTCTCGACGTCGGTGTCGCCGCCGAGCGCGATCTGATTACGCACGATCAAATTGCTGGTGCGCTCGCTGGCGGCCTCGTTGTCGTCGTCGCCCATCCAGAACACTAGGTTCTCGGCCGGTACGTGGCGCACCGACAGGGTCGCGCCCGACACGTTGAGGTGGCGCAGCGGCAGCGACGTCCAGGCGGTGCGCGGCAGATAGCGCCCCTTGGAGACAAAGCGCAGCGACGGGCTACGGGCCGGCACGGTGAAATCGGTGCTGTAGGCTTCGTGAAACATGCCGCCGTCCGCCGTCCGCACGCCGGACTCGATCCGCATGTGGTAGCTGCCGCGCTCGAAGTCGCCGAAGATCCGGAAGCCACCGCCGGCCGGTGTCACGGTGTGGTCCACCGGTGGATCGAAGTGGATGCCGAAGGCGGCGTCGGCTTCGCTCGGTTGGCAGCGCGTAGAGACCTGGTAATACTCCTGCAGGGTGCGATCCCAGTAGTAGCGCTTCGAGCCCAACGAGGTGTCATTGCAGATCACCTGGACGTAGAACCCGCTGGCCCCCTCGGCTCGATAGCTGGCGAGTACCTGCGCCCGCGGTCCGACGCTGAGCTCGGCCGAAGCGGTGCCGCGGCCAGCGAGCTGGCTGTTGTCGAGGGCGCTCGGCACGCCTTCGGCCAGCTTCAGGTCGATGCGACCGCCGCCTTGCAGGCTTTTGCTGGCGAGCTGAGCGAGGACGATGTGGGGCTCACGGCCCGGTCGATAGCGCACGCTGGCGTCGCGCCGCGCCCGGCCATCGGCGCCGATGACCGAGACGATGGCCTTGCGCTCCACCTGCTGCGGATCCACGGCGCCCGAAAAAATCAGCTGAGCTTCAGCCCGCTTGCGCGGGTAGTCGATGCTGGTGAGCTCGAAGCGCGCGAAGTCGAAGGCTGGAGTCGTGAAGATCCTCACCCAACGTCCGGCATCGGGTGAAGTCAGCACTCCGGCAGGCGTCTCCAGCGAGGTCAGCTCGACCTCATAGCGGGTACTGGGGCGAAACCCTTTGGCGGGCTGGAACGTCAGGGTCGACGGGCTGGTGAAGCGCAGCTCCCCTTCGACCGGAGGCTCGATGCGGATCTCGGTGTCGCTCAAGGCCTGCCCGACTTGGGCTTCCTCGATCACCGGCTTGGCGAGCTCGATGACGATTTTGGTCGGCCCGGCGCCGGAGGCTGCGACCTCGCGGATCACCGGCGCCAGCTCCTCGGGGCTGAGCTGGGTCGGCGGCGGCGCCTGCTCGGCGGTCGGCGGCTCCGTTGAGGGCGAGGGCGATTCCGTCGTCGAGTCTCGCGAGCAGCCAACGATGACGGCGAGGGTGAGGAGGCAAGCCGCGAGGGCGGCGTAGCGTCGGGGCATCAGAATTCCTCCGGCGGCGGTAGTGGAACTGGAAGCTCAGTCTATCGCGGCCTGATGGCGCGAGTTTTTGACAAGTCGAGTCAAACCCTATGGACGATTCTTGCGTCTTAGAGGGAAGCAGCAACTCTCGAACAAGGAGAAGGATTGATGAGCCATACCCGTAAGCCGTTTCGTCGCCGTTTGGCGTTGACCGTTACGTCTGCCGTGTGCGCAGCCCTAGTGGCCGTTCCAGCCTTTGCTGATGACTGTGATTACCGCGAGCCGCGCGAGCGAACGCTCGACGCGACCGGCGTCGAGCTCGTCGAGATCGATGCCGGTGCCGGTTTTCTGCGGGTCGAAGGCGTCAAGGGCAGCGAGGTGCGCGTGGCCGGCGAGGCCTGTGCCTCGAGCTCCCGTTTGCTGGAGCAGGTCAAGCTAGAGGTGCGGCGTACCGGTGATCGTGTCCGAATCATCGCCGAGATGCCCGACGGTGGCTGGGGGCGCTCGACCTCACGCCTGGATCTCGACATCGAGGTGCCGGCCGACGTCGAGGTCGAGATCGACGACGGATCGGGTGAGATCGAGCTGCGTGGCGTTGCCGCGGCGGACATCGACGACGGCTCCGGCGAGCTCGAGGTCTACGACATCGCCGGTGATCTCGAGATCGACGACGGGTCGGGCGAGATCGAAGTCGAGCAAGTCGGTGGTGAGGTCCGCATCAGCGACGGTTCCGGCGAGATCGAGCTGCGCTCGGTGGGCTCGGTGTTGATCGAAGAAGACGGCTCGGGCGAGATCGATATCGAAGGCGTCAACGGTGACGTCATGGTGCGTAGCGACGGCTCCGGCTCGATCTCGGTACGTGATGTCGAGGGTGACTTCACCGTCCGTCGCGACGGCTCCGGCGGCATCAAGCACCGTGCGGTGGTAGGCCAGGTCCGGATTCCCGACGACGATCGGTGATCGAGCTCGACCCCTAGCCTGGTGGCAGCATCATCTCACCTTCGACCGAGCCTTCGACCCGGACTGCCACCCGGTCGTCGGCGAGGTCGAAGGCGTCGGCATGCTGGAGCACCGTCGATTCGGTCGGCAGCTTGGCTAGCAGCTGGGTCATCTGCGATCCGACCAGGGCCCGGAAAGGACCGAGCAGCGGCAACCGACCGATATGAAGCGAGCGTAGCTTCAGCGGCGAGGCGGCAGGGACGGCCGCGGGCGGGACGGCGCTGAACCGGGCCGTGAACACCAGCGGCACGACCAGCAGCCGGCCGGTGACGTACATCGTGGCGCGGGTGGCCTCGAGGTCGACCGCGAGGTCGGTCAGCCCCAGCGTGAGGCCTCGCGACTGTCGGGAATCTTCGTTCTGGCTCAGCAGCCGGTCGAGATGGGCGTTGAGCTCTTCCTCACTCAGCTGGCGTTCGAGGGTGTGCCCGGTGGCGACCGCCATCGCCAGCGTGCCGAGCTTGCGACCGCAGCTGACAGCGGACTCGGATCGCTGCTCGGCGGGTGGATGCTGGACTACGACGCCTGGCGGCCACAGCGCCAGCCCGAGCATCGCCAGACGCACCAGGGTCAGAGCGGCGCGCAGCGCGCGCCGGCGCCATGGGGACGGCTGGCTGTCGAGATCGTAGCTGGCGAGATCCACTTGGCCGTCGCTGCAGCGGATCAGGGAACGTTGGGCGGATCGCCGGCGAAGCGCTGCAGGTCTGCCAGGTCCGACATCAGCTCGGCATGGAAGGCGAGCAGCACCTCGCGCGACTTGTCCCGCAGCCTGATGCGCTCAGGACAGTCCTTGCAGTTGAGCCGGGTCTGGTCGAACTCGACGATCAGATCCACCGTCTCCGCGAGTCGGGTCGCGACCCGTTCGCGACGTGCCGCTTCGTCCTCGCGCATGGCGCGCTCCTCGCTCACCGACTGATCGATCGCGGTACTGATCGCCCGCGTGTCGGCGCCCACCGCCTCGAGGGCTTTGTGGGTGGCGTTGAGCTGAAGCTTTATCTCTTTGTTGTCTTCGGCCAGCTTGCCGAAACCCTGCATCACGGTCGTGAAGTAGTCGTCGAGATAGGCGGTGACTTCGCCCTGGACCTGCTCTGGCACCAGCTCGATGATGCGCTCGCGCTCGGTGTGAAACTCGTTGATCGCCGTCGGTAGCGCCTCGCTCACCGAAGCTTCGACGTCGTTCCAGCGGTTGGAGGCGCTATCGAAACGCTCCTCCCAGGCGATCACGTCAGCCTCCAGCTTCTGCTTGTCGGCCTCGCAGGCGGCGAGCTGCGCCTGGACCGCTTCGAGATCTTTTTTGGACGCACAGCCGACGCAAAGCAGCGCTAGCAGCAGAACGGGAACGATGGACTTGGTGTGCATCGGAGCTCCTCGGGATGATCAGCGACATTAGGCTAGCCAAGCAATCCGCATCGACCCGGGACGGCCGATCAGCGCATCACTTCAGGAATGGTAGCGCAATCGACCTCTCGCTCGCGGTGCCAAGCCAGGTATCGAGCGGTTCCAACTTCTACTCGCCAGCACTCGATGGGCTCGGGTCGGGCTCCGCTTGGCCAGCGCAGTCGCCGGTACGAGCTGCTACGATCCGGCCGAACCGACTCACGATTCCGCGATTGGCGAAAGTGGAGGCCCTATGATCGATTCCCCCTGGATTGCGCGCGGCTTTCAGCTGGCTGGAGCAGTCAATATCGTCGGCATTCTGCTGTTTTCGCTGGCCTTCACCAATCCACACATCGCCGAGCAGTCCCCGCAAGTGTTCTCGACCTTCGGCCAGGGAGCGGTGATTCTGTGGGGCTTGGCATATCTCGCTTGCGCCCACTGCTACCGGGCGGCGAAGTGGATCGTGGCAGTCTTTGCGGTCGAGAAGCTGGTCTACTTCGGCACCTGGGTCGCCTGGCTATCAGGTCGTGGGGCCGAGTTCGCGAGCGTATTCGAAGTGTCGCCCCTGACCGGCGCATTCTTCGCCATCTATGGCCCGAACGACCTGCTGTTCGGCCTATTCTTTGGGTGGGTCTTCTTTCGCGTCCGGTAGCTGTTCGGCATCTCAACCGCCAAATGAGTCTACGATCTCTGGGGCGGCGAACCGGAAGGTTTCTGGACTCGGCGGCGGGCTCTAGGGTTTGCGGCAGCAGGGCTCGAGGCATGCTCAGGGGCGCGCTCGCCTCGTCGCAGGATAGCAGTTTGCAGGATACCCACCGTGGTTGAAGCACCCCAGTACAGGCCGATGCCGGCAGCCATGCGTGACAAGATCACCAGCGTGAGGACGGTCGGCAGTAGGGTCACCATGGTGCGAGCCTGGTCGGGCAGTTCGGGTTGCAGGCGCATCGAGAGGTAGGTGAGTCCGGCCACGAGCACGGTGAGGGCTGTATCAGGGCGGGCAAGGTCGGCGATCCAGGCGAAACGGCCACCGGCGGTCAAGCTGTTTCTGATGCCTGAGAACATGGCGAGCGCGACCGGCGCCTGCGCCAAGGCGCCGAGTAGGCCTGAGCGGTCGAAGACCGGAATTCGGTGGCGCTCGAAGAGCTCGACAGTAGCCTGCGCCAGCTGCTCTGGCCTTTGACGGTAGCGTTGCTTCAGGCGCTCAAGCTCAGGCTGGAGGCGGCGCAGCGCTCGACCGCGCTCCAGAGCGCGTCGAGCCAGGGGCAGGGTGAGCGGCAGGAGCGCGAGCCGCACGATCGCCGACAGGCTGAGTATTCCGGCACCGACGTTGCCTCCCCATACCTGGGCCAGGATGATGATGGCGGCTTGCACGAGCTCTACGATCTCGGACCACAACGGCATGGGCGGGCCTCCTCGCGAATCGATTTTGGTGAGTGCTTGCGCACACTGCGAGGCTCTCTACGTCTCGTGTCCGAGAATCATTTGCCCGCGAGGGCAACTGCTTGCGCTGTTCCCTGGATTGCCCGAGCTCGTCCAAGAGCGGGAGTCAGCCCTTCAGGCTTGCAACCAGTCCGTTGAGGTCGGAGCGGGCTATCTCGATGCGCTCCAGATCCTGGGAGTCGAGGGCGGCACGGAAGGCGGCGATGTTGTGCGCCAGATGTTGCCGCGGAGCGCCGAGCAGCTCGACGTGTAGCGCCTCGGCACGCGCCAGGGCAGTGGTGTTGGGCAGGGCATCGCGCGGATGGAACTTCAGACTCGCCATCGCCGATCGCGCTCGCTCGAGCTCCTTGGTGCTCAAGCGACCCGTGGTCTGCTCGAGCACGAGATCTTTCT
Organism: Acidobacteriota bacterium; assembly: GCA_039030415.1. Taxonomy (GTDB): domain Bacteria; phylum Acidobacteriota; class Thermoanaerobaculia; order Multivoradales; family J023; genus JAAELT01. The sequence goes on along the minus strand of JBCCEE010000119.1, from coordinate 12,726 downwards.
TGAGACCCGTCGCCATGACCGTCACCTCGACCTCCAGCACGCCGTTGAGGTCGTAGGTGAAGCGCACCTCGATCGACTCCTCGCCCGCCGAGCGCGGCGGGATGCCTTCGATCGTCAGGCTGCCGATCCGCAGGTTGCGATCACAGGTGGCGTGCTCACCCTGATAGATCTTGAGCTCGATGTGGGTCTGGCGATCGTCGACGGTGGAGTAGGTTTGAACCCGGCTGGCGGGAATCACCGTGCCGCGCTCGAGGATAGGAGAGAACAGCCCCGAGATCGCCTGGCCGCCGATCATCGAGACAGTCTCCACGCCTAGGGTGAACGGCGCCACGTCCGTGACCACGAGGTCTTCGAGCGCCTCGTCGCCGGTTTTGAGCGCGGCTTGAAGCGCGGCGCCGAGGGCGACCACCTCGTCGACCGAATGATCGCTGGCCGGCGGTTGCCCGAAGATCTCCTCCGCCAGTGAGCTGAAGCACGGCATACGTGAAGCGCCGCCGACGGCCAGCACCGCATCGATCTCGGCGGGATCGAGCTCGGCGTCGCGTAGGGCTCGACGGATCGGACCGCGCAGACGCTCCAGGGTCGGTTGCCAGAGCTTCTCGGCCTCGCTGCGGGTGAGGTCGAGCGCGACGTCGCGGCGGCCACCGGGCAGCTCGAGCCGGGGTACCGCGATCCGAACGGTCTCAGCACGGCTGAGCTTTTTCTTGGCCTTCTCGCACGCCTTGAGCACCCGCGCCCACCCTTGGCTCTGGGGCGCGAGGGTGGCTCCATACTGCTCGCTGAGGTAGCGGGCAAAGCGCTCGGCGAGGGCAGTGGTGAAGTCTTCTCCGCCGAGTCGACTGTCGCCGGCACTCGACTGAATTTCGATCACCTCTTCGACAATCTCCAGGACGGTGACGTCGAACGTGCCGCCTCCAAGGTCGAGCACCACGACCTGCTGCTCTTTATCGAGCTGGTGCAAGCCGTAGGCGATGGCGGCGGCGGTGGGCTCGTTGATCAACCGCTCCACCTGGAGACCGGCCAACTCGGCGGCCTGATGCGTGGCGCGTCGCTGGGAGTCGTTGAAGTAGGCGGGAACGCTGATCACCGCCTCGTCCGGCGGCTGGCCTAGGCCCGCCTCGACGTCTTCCTTGAGGCTGCGCAGCACGCAGGCCGAGAGCTCGATCGGGGTCATGGTGCGTCCGCCGACGGTGTACGTGCGGTCGCTACCCATATCGCGTTTGAACGCGGTGATGCTGGCGCCCTCGGCTACCGTCGCTCGCGCGAGGGCAGCACCTCCCGTGACCACATTGTCGCCCTCGATCGCCACCGCGCTCGGAGTCAGAGCTTCGCCAATGGCGTTGCGCAGCACGCGTGGGCGACCGTTCTCGACCACGGCGACTAGAGAATGCGTGGTCCCCAGATCCATTCCGACCACTATGCGCTTGTCGCTGTTGTGCACCGTCATCGCAGGGGAGCTCCCGAGCCGAGGATTCGTCGCGTCTTCGCCCGAGAATTCTACCGTGGCGCCGAACGGTCGGGTGGGTGTCCGGCCGCTGGCTCGAAGCTCGATACGACGGGATTGGGACGGTCACGACTTGGGCACGACTCGCCAGCCGCGTAGATCAACAGCCCCAGTAACAGCAAGCGAGTGAGGATGCGCAGCAGAATGTGCTGCAGGGTGCTCGGTGAGCTGGAGAGTTTGCTGCCCTGCGGGGCAGAGGCGGCGAGCGGCGTTCCCAGAGCCGCGCCATAGAGCTGCCGCAACGTGGGCGCGCGCTCCAGCATCTCGGAGGCTTCGCGACCCGCCTGGGGAAACTCGGTGGCATACATGCTCAGCCGCTCCGGGATCTCTGACAGCTGGCTCTCTGCGATGCCGTTGGCGATGGTGGCTCGCACCGGGTGAGGAAACGGCTCCGGCAGGGTACGCAGCTCACCGATCAACTTCCAGGCGATCGCCGCCTCATCGTCGAGCGTTTTGTAGCTGCCGTGGACGTCGAGCCAGCTTTCGAGCCGCTGAGCCAGCGCTTCGGCGGACTGCAGAGCGCGAGCAGCGAGCAGCCCGAGAATGGCTTCGATGATCCCCGCGACCGGTAGAGCCTCGGCGCGGGTGCCGGTCAGCTCGAAGACCTTCAGCACGAGACGCTCGGTCTCGTCCGTGCGGCCGCGGCTCAGCTGCTCGAGGGCGGCCAGCAGCAGCCGACCCGGATTTTGCGATTCGGCGGCTCGCGTCAGCTCGTCGACCGTGAGATCCGGTGCGTAGTTTTGCAGCAGCTGATCGAAACAGGCGGAAGAACCCAGCTCGATCGCTCGCCGTAAGGCCTTGCAGGCTTCTCGGTCCAATCCAGCGCGCTGGGCGAGCACGGCCAACAGTCGATGCGCTTCAGGATTGTCCGGCAGGGTCTCGGTCGCGGCTCGGGCGATGCGCACCGGCGCTTCCGGGTCCTCGGTGTCGAGCTCTCGCAGCTGACCCAGGAAGGGAGCGAGAGGATTGACCGGCTCCTCGACGGTGGCGGCGGTATCGACCGCAGGTGCCTCTTCGGGCAGGGGGTTTTCCGGTGAAGTATCTAGGGATGAATCCGAATCCCGCTCTTGGACCGGGGGCGGGGCCGCGGGGCGTTCGTCATCTGCGCGGTTGGCCTCTGCCTCAGCAGATGCGCCCATCTCATCGGGTACCTGCTCATCCGTTTCCGGCTCATGCAGCACCGGCTCAGCCGCTGACTCCTCTTCTGGTGGCGCCTCCGGGTCTTCGATCTCAATGCCGACGGCGCTGCCATTGATCACCAGAGTCTGCTTGCCGTCGATCATCACCAGCTGAGCCGTCCCAGAGTCGGCCACCGAGCGGACAAGCTCATAGGCCTCCCGCAGGCGTTGAAAGCCCTCCGGATCGCGGTCCGGCTTGTAGCGCCGAAGCAGCCTCAGGTAGGCGCGGCGGGCTTGTTTGACCGTGCAGCCCGGCTCGACGCCGAGCAGCTCGAAAGCTGATTTCAGATTCATAGGAACGCTCTATCGCTCAGCCCGGATTGGCTCAGCCCGGATCTACCTGGCTGTTGCGGCTAATTCTAACTGCGCGTGCGCCCTCCTACCCGATCACTTGCGATCAGTCGTGTCCATGGCACCATGAGGCTCGCCGCCGTACTTGGCGAGCCAGGCCAGGACATGGGCGACCTTGGCGATCATTTGGCTGGGGCGTGCTGCAATGTTGTGCGCGGCTCCCGGAATCTCCACCAGCGCGGTATCGATTCGGCGCAGCTTGAGGGCGTGATAGAGCTGCTTGGACTCGGACAGCGGGGTCCTCAGGTCGGCCGTGCCTACCATCACCAGGGTTGGAGTCGAGACGTTGCCGACCAGCGAGATGGGCGAGTACTTCAGGTAGGCTTCCGGGTTCTCCCACGGTGATCCCGGATAGCGATAGTCGTGGTAGTAGAAATAGTTGTCCGCCACCAGCGCCTTGCTGTACCAGTTGATCACCGGTTTGACGACTACCGCGGCGCGAAAGCGATCAGTCTTACCGACGATCCAGGCGGTCATGATGCCGCCAGCACTGCCACCCGTCACGTAGAGGCGCTCGGGGTCCACATAACCCCGGGCGATCACGGCGTCGACGCCCGAGATCAGATCCTCGTAGTCATGGCCCGGGTAATCGTGGTGGAGCAGGTTGCCGAAGGTCTCGCCGTAGCCGGTGCTGCCGCGTGGGTTGGCGTAGAGGACGACGTAGCCGGCGGCGGCGTAGAGCTGAAGCTCGGCCGCGAAGCGATCGCCATAGTCGGTGATCGGCCCGCCGTGAATCTCGAGCAGTAGCGGGTACTTTGTCTCCGCATCGAAGCCCGGCGGCTTGATGATCCAACCCTGGATGCGACGCTGATCGTAGGAAGACTCGTACCAGATCTCCTCGACGACTCCGAGGTCACGATGGTCGAGCAGGTCGCTGTTGAGGTCGGTGAGATGCTGTGGATCGTCGCCGGTCGTGATGGCAACATCGGCCGGGCGGTAGCTGCCGGTCGCGGTGTAGGCGATCACATCGTTGTCAGAGACGGAGAAGGAGCCACCTGAGTAGGGACGCCCGAGCACCGTGCCACCCAGGTTGTCCGCCAGCACGGTGACCCTACCGCTGAGGGTGGTCCGGCCGATCTTGGTGACGCCATGATCGGGATAGGTGAAGAATAGGCTCGTGCCGTCGGCGCTCCAGCGCGGCGCGGAGACGCTGCGGTCGAGATCGCCGGTGATCAGTCTCTTCTCGCTGCCGTCGCGTCGCATCACGTAGAGTCCGGTGACCTGATAGGTCTGGACCCGGTCGTCATAGCCGAGGTAGGCGATCCACTCGCCGTCCGGGGAGACGGCTGGGCTCCGGTCGGGACCGTTGCGATCCGTCAGAGAGCGGATCGCAACGGGCTGCGCGCCGTTGATGGCGACCTCGTAGATCTCCGAATTGATGAACTCGTATTCCCAATCCGAATTGCGGTTGGCGGAGAAGATCAACGCCGTGCCGTCCGGCGTCCACGCCGGCGCGTTGCGGTGGTGGAAGTCCCCGTGGGTCACCTGGCGCGCCGTGCCGCCCACCGCCGGCAGCACGAAGAGGTGGTTGTAGCCGGGCTCGATGTACCCTCTGCCGTCGGCTTCATGGTAGACGCGGGTGATCACCTTCGGGGGATCGGCCCACTCGGCGTCTTTGGGTTTCTTGGGTGCTTTGGCGAGCTCCGGCGGTTTCTCGGTCACCAGCATGGAGAACGCCAGCTGTTCGCCGTTGGGCGACCAGGTCAATCCACCGGGACTCTTCGGCAGCTGGGTGAGACGCGCCGTTTGACCGCTGACCAGCCAGCGCACGAAGATCTCACTGCCTTCATCGCTGCCGGCGACGTAGGCGATGCGGCTGCCGTCGGGCGACCAGCGTGGTGAAGACTCCTGGCCTTCGCCAGGGTTGAGCTTGCGGTGGTTTGAGCCGTCGGCGTCGACGATCCACAGGCTCGAGCGTTTGCGATCCTTCATGACGCTCATCGCGTTGCGCACGTACACGATGCGCTCGCCGTCGGGGGAGATACGAGGGTCGGAAGCGTACTCGAGCTCGAAGACGTCCAGCTCCATGAGTCGCTTGGGCTCGATCTCGGGCATCGATTCTTCGGCCAAGACCGGGAGCCCGGGTAACGCCAGGATCGCGATCGAGCCAGCCACTATCCATCCACGTCGTTTCCCCATCAGTGGTCCTCCTAGGTGTTGCATCTCGCGGGTCTTGCGCCGCTTCACGAGTCCGCTCGGTAGACGACTCTTCCCGCCACGACGGTCGCGACGATCTTGCCATCCAGGATGCTGCCCGGATCGGATTCCCCGAGTGTCAGAGGGTCGATATCCATGATCGTGACGTCGCCCCAACGGCCCGGGGCCAGGACACCGGTGTGCTCTTCCCAGTGCGCCGCGTAGGCCGACCACGAGGTGTAGGCGCGTACCGCTTCCTCCGACGTCATGTTCTGCTCGGGATACCAGCCTCCCGCGGGCTCCCGCTGCTTGTTCCTTCGGGTGATGGCGGCGTGCAGGCCGTAGAAGATGCTGTGATCCGAGCCGCTGAGATCAGAGTTGAACGTCAAGCGGGCGCCCGCCTGGCGTAGAGTCCGCCAGGCATAGGCGCCCTTGATGCGTTCGGCTCCGACCCGCTCCTCGGCCCACGCCATGTCTTCGACCGCGTGTGGCGGCTCCATCGAGGCGATCAGGCCGAGGGGTGCAAAGCGCGCGAAGTCATCAGGGTGGATCACCTGTGCATGCTCGATGCGGTGGCGCTGTGCACGGGAATCCGGCGCTTCCTCGAACACCGCCTCGAGGAAATCGAGCGTCTCACGATTGCCGGCATCACCAATGGCGTGAATGCCGACCTGGAAGCCGCCGCGCATCATGTCCGCTACCAGCGCGGTGTCGAAGCCATAGTCGTCGCCGCTCGTGCCGCGATGGCCTGGAGTGTCCGAGTAGTCTTCCAGCAGGCGAGCGCCGCGCGATCCGAGCGCCGCATCGTAGTAGGCCTTCACCGAGCGCGCCGCCAGCATGCCGTCCACGCCGTCGTGCGGTCCCTGCTCGAGCCACTCGCGGCAAAGCGCCTCATCGCGCGCCGACAGCATGGCATAAACGCGAATCGGTAGCTGGCCGGATTGCTCCAGGGACTCGAGCGCTGTCATGTGCTGGCGGGATGCGCCCGCCTCGTGCACCGCCACGTAGCCGTCTCGCGCCATCTGCTCGAGGCCTGCCAGCATGTAGCCCCGAAACTGCTCCGCGGTCGCCTCCGGCACCGCCGAGGTCAGCAGCGGGCCCGCCCGGTTGAGCACGATGCCTGAAGGCGCGCCTCGATCGTCGCGCAGGATCTCGCCGCCGTCCGGATCGGGCGTCTCGCCGGTAATGCCCGCCTGCTCGAAGGCCAATCGGTTGCCCCACACCGCGAAGCCATGCAGCGATTCGAGAACCACCGGGTGATCCGGGACCTTCTCGCTCAGCAGCTTCATCGTCGGGTAGCGGTTGGCCCAGGCCCCTTCGTCCCAGCCGCGCCCCAGGATCCATTCGCCTGGTGGCGTCACCGCGGCACGTTCCGCCACCCTGGCGACGGCCTCTCGTTCGGTTTCGACGCCGATCAGATTGACCTGCACCGCCAGCTCACCGAGCCCCGCGACATGGGTGTGGGAATCCACCAGGCCCGGCAGCACGGTCGCCCCGCCGGCATCCAGCAGCTCCGTTCCTTCGCCGACATGAGCCTCGGCGTCGGCCGAGCTGCCGACAAAGACGATCTTGCCCGCCTTGATCGCCACCGCTTCGGCGTCGGGATGCCAGCCGTTTTCATCGCGTGGTGCGTCGGCTGCCGGGGTCCCGTCCGCGGCCGGCTCGCCCCAGGCGAAGGTGTAGACCCTACCGCCGGTGATCACGAGATCCGCCGCAGCGTCGGCGGGTTCCGAGCTCCCTCCGTCAGGCCTAGCGCATCCCACCGCGAGTAGCGCAACGATCCAAACGATGCCCAGCCAGGTAGCTCGATGGTTCCGGTGCTCGGTCATCATGGTTTCTCTTGCTGGGGGTTGAGCTCCCCGCTTGGCTGGAATGGACGATGCGGGATGTTGGGCGCCGAGAGGCTGGGCCGGAAATTAACATGGATCAGCATCCGGCGCTGGGCGACCGAAGTTGGCGCCAAGGCTGTACAGCCCGGCCGCTTCAGCACTTCACTATGCTTTTTTAGGGGAGTCGAGCTGCGATCGTGCTACGAATCGCCCGCCTTGGCTTCCTCTTGCAGCGCTTCGAGTCGACGCTGAGCGAATGCGTTCTCCGGGTCGAGCTCCAGTGCTTTGCTGAAGCTCGCGATGGCTCGAGCGCGATGTCCCTGGCGATGATGCGCCTCACCGAGGGTTTCCCAGACCCGGGAGACGTGCGGAAAAAGTCGCGTGGCGAGAGCGAAGATCTCCTGAGAGACCTCGGGGCGCTCCAGGCGGAAGAATTGGAAGCCGGTTCGACGGAGGGCACGCTGGACGGTTTCGGGATCGGACGCCGCAAGCCATCGCCGAGCTGCCTTTTCGCCCTGGCTGCGGTTTCCGAACAGCTCCACCAGGACACTCGCCGAATCTGCCACTTGCGGATCCGCCTCCTCGAGGAGTGCGAGCAGCCGCTTGGCACGCTTGCGGTCGTGGCTGGCCGCCTCGAGGATCGCCGCCATGGCGACGGACGTGGCGTCTGAGATGCCGGCGATGGCGCCGTTGGCATCTCGGATCGGTAGGAAGCGTTCGAGGCTGTCCTCCTCGACCAGCCAGCCATCGGATTGCAGGCTGTGAATAAACGTTCCGGAAACCTCTGAGAACGTCACGAGTTGACCGTCCTCCACGTTGATTCGAACGCGAGTGCGCTCCGGCAGCCCGAGCGGAGCTGGCGGGTAGGGCCATTCGCCCACCAGCTCGGCGTACAGCGTCTGGGTCTCGGCAGCCGAAGCGGCGCTGTCAGAGTCCGGGCCCGAGCTCGCCAGCGGCTCGAGCCTAGGAGAAGGAACCGACGAGCCGGTGCGTGCTTTGAGAAGGTCCTGGATCAGATCGAGGAGATCGTCCATCGGCGTGCGCTCGCCACGGTAGGTATTGGCCCGGTTGACGATTACCAGATCGAGCTCTGGCATCACCGCGATCATCTGATTGCCGACGCCCAGGGCCGCGACGAAGCCATGGTCGGCGAGTGGAGACTCGCGAGCCACCCACCACATGAAGCCATAGCCGAACCGGTCGCTGTCGATGGAGTAGAGCGCCGTGCTGCGGCGCACCCAATGGCGCGACAGGATCCGCTGCTCGCCCCACATGCCTTCGCGGGCGAACAACAGCCCAATGCGGGCGGCGTCGCGCGCCGACATGCGGAAGGGGTAGGCGGGATAGATCGACTTGTCGCGCTCGTAGTGAAAATAGCCGTCCGAAACCCGCCAATCCTGCATCGCCAGCGGGCGGCCAAAGTGCTCGTCGAAGGCTTCGAATACCGAAGCCCCAGTCTCCTTCTCGAGGACGGTAGCGAGCGTATTGAAGTCCCAGTTGTTGTAGGCGAAGTAGCGTCCGGGTCCCTCGCTACCGCGCGGCCGCGAGTCGGTACGTCCGGCGTAGGCAGCCGGGTGGAAGACGCCGGAGCGCGCCTTGAGCAGATCGAGGATCCGTGCCTGCTTCTCGCTCTCCAAGAGACCCTCACCCGCTTCGTCGATGCCGACGTCGGCCATCGTCTTGTTGAGCTCGATCTCCCCGCGATCCCAGTAGATCCCAAACAGTGCCGAGAGGAAGCTCTTGCGCACCGAATGGCACATGAAGCGGCGCTCCGTCTCGCCCCAATTCGCCACCACGGCTCCGTCTGCGATCACCATGAAGGCTGAAGACGGTAGCTCCTGCCACTGTTGCTTGGCCGCAGCTAGCCGAGCCGCATCGAAGCCGGCGTCGGCGGGATCGACATACTGCATCCACTGTTCGCCGGGAACACGCTCCCCTGGCGCCCGCTGCGCGGCGTTCAACGGCGCGGCTGAGAGTGCAGCCAACAATGCAACCAGCAGCAACCGACCCAGGGCCAGAGTCCAGCGCTTCATATCGAGTCCTCCTCGGTAGCGGCTTTCGAGCGTTTACTTCAGGCGTTTGTACGTGAGCCCAAAGGCTTTGTTCGCTATGAAGCCATCCTGCCGGGCGCCTCAGCGCTCAGACCTGGCGGCGCTCAGACCTGGCAACGCGGACACCAGAATAAAGCGCGCCCGCCCAGATTTTGACGCTGAATCACGCTATCGCAGCGGTAGCAGTCCTGATTCTCGCGGTTGTAGATCTGGTAGCGATACTTGGATCGAGTCAGCCCCTGCGCTTTCAGGCGTTCGACGCGCTCGGCGTCGTTGGTGATGCCGCGCGTCTCGTAGGACTTGCGGGTCAGGCGCAGGATCTCCTGGGCCAGCAGCTTCTTCTCGTCATCCTCGAGCTGCTTTGGCTTGCGCCGGGGATCGATGCCGGACGTGTGCAGAACCTCGGCTCGCAAGTAGTTGCCGAGGCCGGCGACGAATCCCTGGTCGAGCAGCAAGGAAGCGAGCTGTCGACCGGCGAAACGACGGTCTTCGAGGCGCTCGAGCACGGCCGATGCCTCGAGGTCGTGGCTCAGCAGGTCCGGCCCCAGCTTGGCGAGGAACGGATGTTGATCTAAGCGATCTTCATCGAGCACTTCGATATCCGAGGCGCTGTATAGCAGAGCCGACTTGGCGTCGTTGTGGATTGCTAGTCTTAGGCTACGGCCCGTCTTCGGTAGCTCACCGGCCTTCTTGACGTACCATCTGCCGTAGAGCTGATTGTGACTGTAAATCACCCGGCCGCCTTCAAAGTGGGTGAGCATCGCCTTGCCCCAGGACTCCACCCGGGTCACCTGGCGTCCTGAGAGCGCTGCCGCCGCCTCAGCCACAGGCTCGAGCGCACACCACACCTCGTTGGCAACGCGCCCCGCGACAGCCCGGTGTACTTTGTCGGCTTCGAGCCGGATCTCCGGTCCTTCAGGCATCGTTCGAGCGGGCGTCCTTCAGGCTTCTTCAGAAGCCAGACCGGCCGCCAGCACTTCGCCCAGCCAGCTTCCGATGTCCTGAATCTCCTGTGGGCACACCTGGTGCTCCATCGGGTAGTCCCGCCAGGTCACCGAGTAGCCTTGCGTCAACAGTTTGTCGCGCGTCATGGCGCCGAGCTGCACGGGCACCACCGGATCGTGGCTGCCGTGTGCCTGGAAGATCGGCGTCGGACGATTCTCGGCGGAGCTCTCGGCAAACACCTTGTCCGCCAGGGGGAGATAGCCGGACAGCGGCATCAGGCCGGCGAGCCGCTGCGGGTAGCGCAAACCGGTGAACAGCGAGAGCGCGGCGCCTTGGGAGAAGCCGGCCAGCACGATGCGATGCGAGGGCACACCGCGCTCGACCTCACGCTCGATCAGCGCTTCGATCTGATCGGACGATCTGCGGAGTCCCGGCTCGTCCTGGCCCCGCTCGTCGAATGAGCGGATGTCGTACCAGGCCGGCATCACCATGCCCATGTTGATGGTCACCGGAATGCGGGGTGCATGCGGGAAGACGAAGCGCACCGCGAGATCCGGGTCGAGTCCCAGCTCGGGCGGAATCGGAGCGAAGTCATGGCCATCGGCGCCCAGGCCATGCAGCCAGATGACGGCAGTCTTGGCGTCACCGGCGGGAGCTTGTTCAACGCAGGGAAGGTATTCAGTCATGGGCGAAGGATAGCGTTCCGGCTCGGGCGGTTTCCACTCTTATCGAGGAATCTCGATTCAACCGGCTCGACCGGTACGTTTCCGGTTCGAGGTTCGAGCGCCGGGTTGACCCGTCGCGGCTGGCGTTGAACAATCCTGTCATGATCCTCGGCATCGCCGTCCTGCTGCTGCTGACGTCTGCGGCTTCGGCCGGAGCAGAGCTCTGCGGCAGCTCAGGCATCGAGCAATCGCTGATCGACGAGCTCAACGCGTCGCGTCGGGCGGCGGGCCAAGAGGCAGTGGCGCCGCATCCCGTGCTGTGCGAGATCGCTCGCGACGAGGCCGGCGCGGTGGCGGCACGAGGTGGCACGCCTACCCAGGCCGAGCACATCAACAGCATCACGCTGCGGTTGTATCGCTCGAGGTATGCGCCGCACAGCTGGACCGAGGGCTCGCTGATCACCACGTCGACCCGAGCGATCTTCGATCAGTGGCGGAGCGTCCGTCCCGAGTGGTGCCAGCAGGCGGAGAGCGAAGACTTCGAGCATGTGGGAGTCGGTCTGGCGCGGATGGGGGAGCGCCTCGTCGTCACCCTGGTGCTGGCGCTCAAAACCCGTACCGTCGAGTGGCGTCAGGCCAAACCGCTCGAGGACCGGCTTTGGGTGCAGGAGGTGGCGCTGGCCGAGACCAACCGGCTGCGGGCCGAGGCCGGCAAAGAGCCGCTGGCATACGACTCCCAGCTAGCCGACGCGGCCCAGCGTCATGCCGAGGATCTGCTGCGCCGCGAGTACTACACCCACGATAGCCCAGAGGGCGACGAGGTCAAGGATCGGGCTCGCGCCGCCGGCTTCCGGGGTCGACTCTTCGCCGAGAACCTCGCCAAGGGACTCTTCACCCCGGACGAAGTCGTGCGGCGCTGGATGAACAGCTCCGGCCACCGGCGCAACATCCTGCACCGGCGCCTGACCCACATGGGCATGGGGGTGGCCGTCGGCGTCAACCGCGCTGATGAATTCGAAGTCGTTTGGGTGCAGGTTTTCGCGGCGCGCTGAGCTGCGAATCCATACTCGAAGGGCTTCGCCTGCTATAGTCCACGGCAAGCTCTGAAGGACATTCATCAGGGGGGTGCTTGAATGTATTTCAGGAGGAGCCATGCAAGAAAGCAGGGCCACGTTCTTTCAGAAAAACCCCCGAGCGCGAGCCTGGGCCGAGCTAGACCACGCCACCAACCAGCAGAAGAAGATCACCCCCGGTCCCATCAAGCTCAAGAAAGGCCAGTTCGCCGATAAACGGGCGATCATCTTGGGCGCCGGCGTTGCCGGTCTGGCCACTGCCTACGAGCTGCTGGCCTCGGAGTGCGGCATGGAGGTGACGGTCTTGGAGGCGCAAAACCGCACCGGCGGGCGCTGCCTCAGCCTGCGCACCGGCGACACCTTGACCGAAGACGAGAACAGTGAGCTGTTCGACTCCGAGCCGGGTGAGACCCAGGTGGTGCGCTTCAAGCATCCCCCGTGCGATGCCGAGCCCTACCTCAACGCCGGTCCCGGCCGCATCCCCTCGAGCCACAAACGCCTGCTGGGCTATCTCAAACAGTTCGGCGTCGAGGTCGAGGTCTACGTGATGAATTCCGAATCCAACCTGGTGCGGTTGGAGGGCGGTGCTCTCAGCGAGAAACCCTACGTTTACCGTCGCCTCAACCACAACACCCGCGGCTGGCTGGCTCAGATGGTCTATGAGCACGCCGAACAGCTGCTCGAGAGCATCGATATCGACGAGCTGAAAGACTGCACCCTGGAGCCCTGTGATCTCGACACCCCTCCGGAAGAGTGCGACACGTGCGACCCGGTCAAGGTGCTGCAGGATCTGATGATCTCGTTCGGTGAGCTGATCCCCAAGGGTCCGCACAAGGGCAAGTATGTGCCGACGGCCGGTCAGGACGGGCTCGAGAACGCTCGCTCGCGGGCCGGTTTCGAGGTGCTTCCCGGAGTGGACGCCGGCAAGATCGCTCGAGCGATTCCCTTCGAAGAGCTGTTGGCTTCCAAGTACTGGAAGAAGACGCGCTTCTTC
>JBCCEE010000118.1:0-19436 GCA_039030415.1 Acidobacteriota bacterium | reverse complement strand
TGCCCGAGTCGGGCACCCCGTTCGACGAGCTGCTCGAGCTGTTGTTCGAGCGCGTCGTGCCCTGTTCGTTCAACACCGCGGCTCCTGGCTACTTGGCCTATATTCCGAGCGGCGGCCTTTTTCACTCGGCGGTGGCCGACCTGATTGCCGACTCGGTCAATCGCTACGTCAGCGTCTGGCTGGCTGCACCCGGGATCGCCCAGCTCGAGATCAACGTCGTGCGCTGGCTGTGCGAGATGGTGGGATACCCGCGGGCAGCTGGTGGGATTTTGACCAGTGGTGGATCTCTCGCCAACTTCACGGCGGTGGCCACGGCGCGCCAGGAGCGGCTGCCCGAGAACTTCCTGAACGGCACACTCTATGTCTCCGAGCAGGTCCACCATTCGATTCTGAAGGCCGCGACCCTGGCGGGTTTTCCAGCCCGCAACGTGCGGCAGGTGGCGGTCGACCGCTCGTTCCGCATGCGGCTCGAAGATCTCGAACGCCAGCTCGACGCCGGTGAGCGAGAAGGCAAGCAGCCCTTCATGGTGGTGGCCAGCGCCGGCACGACCAACACCGGGTCGGTCGACGACCTCGTCGCGCTCGCGGACTTGGCTGAGCAGCGCGGCCTTTGGCTGCATACCGATGCTGCCTACGGCGGCTTCTTCGCCCTCACGCAGCGAGGACGCGAGGCGATGCGGGGTCTCGAGCGCTCCGATTCGATCACTCTCGATCCCCACAAGGGGCTCTTCCTGCCCTACGGCAACGGCTCGCTGTTGGTGCGGGATCCCGAGACCCTTCATCGAACGCACTCGATCCAGGCCGACTACATGCCGACCATGCAGGCCGACGCGGAGCGGGTCGACTTCTGCGAGATCTCTCCCGAGCTATCGCGCGACTTCCGTGGGTTGCGCGCCTGGCTACCGATCAAGATGCACGGCATCGGCGTGTTCCGCGACAGCCTCGACGAGAAGATCGATCTGGCACGCTGGGCGGCTGATGAGCTCATGACGATTCCCGAGGTTCAGCTCATCGCTGAGCCGCAGCTGTCGCTGGTGGTCTTTCGCCTGCGCCCCGCCAGCGCGGTGGAGGCTGAGCTCGATTCCATCAATCAGGAGTTTCTCGACCGCATCAACCGTCGACAGCGGGTCTTTCTCACCGGTACCTCGCTGCGAGACCTGCCTGGAGGTGGCAGCTTTGCGCTGCGCATCTGCGTGCTGTCGTTTCGCACCCATCGCTCGCGCATGGAGACGTGTCTGGCCGATATTCGGCAGGCCGCCCAAGAGCTATCGGTTGAGCCCGCCGTTCTGGCCGAAAGAGCGCGATGAAAGCTCCGCGCCTCTACCTGACGCTGGCGGTCCTGGTGGCGGTCGCCGTCGCCGTTTGGCAAAGCTGGTACGAGCTGTCGCGGCTGGACTGGACTCGGATACACAATCGAGCGGGCTGGCAGCTGCCGGATCGCGTCATCGCGGCGCTGGATATAGAGCCGGGCGACGTGGTGGCTGATCTCGGAGCGGGCAAGGGTTACTTCACCTTCCGGCTCGCCAAGGCGGTTGGGCGTAGCGGCCGGGTCTACGCCGTCGACGTCGAGGATCGCATCGTCGGAGATCTGGAGGTACGGGTCGAGCTCGAGAATGCCGTCAACGTGGGGGTCATCCATGGCGAATATGCCGACCCTCGGTTGCCCGATGGCGGCATGGATTTGATCTTTCTGTGCAACACCTATCACCATCTCGAGAGTCGCTCCGAGTACTTCAAGCGTCTCCGGCGCGACCTCGAGCCGGGCGGCCGAGTGGCGGTGATCGACATGCGCGACGATGTCACCGGTATCGGCGCCTTTTTCGTCGACGAAAACCACTGGACGCCCTGGGCCGATCTGCTGGGGGAGATGGAGATCGCCGGCTACACGCTGGAGCAGCGCTTCGATTTTCTGCCGATGCAGAACTTCGCCATCTTCCGCGCACCGCGCTGAGCCTGCCGCACGGGCAGAGCTCAGGGTTTGCCCGAGACATTCAGCTGCGTGCCGGAAGAGTAGCCGACGAACTCGGGGGCGTACATCGATTGCAGGGTGGCGGGGCCGACCCGGAAGGTGCCAGCGAGGCTGGCGCGCACGCGGTACCTGAAGGTGTGCTCGCCGGCCGGCAGCCATTCGAAGAAGAAATTGGTGCCGCTGTCGCGCACCTCTTCATACCAGCCCAGGCCGAGGTTCCAGCGGAAGCGCGAGGTGGCGGATTCGGGCTCGAAGCCGGCACCGCGTGGATCTCGCAGATGGACGTATTCGGCGGCGTGCTTGGCGCGCAGCGAAAGCTGGACCTCGAGCTGGTCGCCAGGCTCGAGACGAGCACCGTCGGCGAGCGGCTGAAGGGTCCATTCGCGGCCGTCGTGAACGCGTTTGAAGTAGCGGCGGGTGACCGAGAAGAAATCACCGCGCGCCTCCTCCGGCAGCTCCTCGGTGGAGAAGTGCCAGGTGGCGGAGGCGAAGAGAAAGCCCGGCGTCTCTTTGGAGACCTCGACCGTCGACATGGTTGCGGGATCGAGCGCTTCGCCCTCGACCACCAGCTGAGTCTGTCCGACGTAGCGGTCGGGCTCGAAGGTGAAGGTCTGTCGGCGATCGCCGACGGCCACCGTCGCCGCTTCGCGCGCTCCCAGGTTGCCTTCGCGATCGAGGTAGTGCACCAGGCTGTAGATCACCTCGGCGGTAGCGCGGGTCGACTTCCAGTGGTTGAGCTTCTTGTTGAGCAGCAGCCAGTGCACCAGGCCGTGGCGACGCGCGTCGTCGGGGCCGAGCTCTGAGAGAGTGCGCAGCGCAAAGGCGTGACTCTCGATGTTGTCGTTGTACCACAGCCAGGCGCGGTCCTCGGGGGCCCAGAAGGTGCCCTCGTCGCGCGTTGTCTTGGCGGAATCCATGACGCTGTCGAACACCAGCTGGGCATCCTCGGCGCGGCCGGCGCGGTGCAGGGACAGCGCCAGGTAGCCTTTGAGCCTCGGCGAATGCTGGCGCCAATGACGGAACGAGAAATCACGCATCCGGCGCCGGTCGTCGTCGGAGAAGACGCCGCCGGTCCACGAGCTGTCGGGGTAGCTCGACAGCACGAATTCCAGGTAGGTGATCAGCTCCCAGCAGCAGTCCTTGGACTGCATGTCGCGCACCAGCCGGTCGAGGTAGTGGCGATGGACGTAGCTCCAGGCCTTGACCACCATGTCTTTGGGAACCTCGACGTCGAATTCGAGGGCGCGTGAGAAACCCTGCAGCAGATAGAGCGTCATGTAGGGCGAGGGGGGGCCGCCGGGCCACCACGGAAAGCCGCCCAGCGACGTCTGCGCCTCACGCAGCTTGGCGAGCACCGACTCCTTGGTGGCGCGGGCGATCTCGGGATCGAGCACGTTGATGAGCTCGGCGCCGGGATCCGCACCGCCGCGGGCGGTGCGCAGCCAGGGCGTCTCTTCGAGCGCCATCTGACGGTTGGGGTCGTCGTTGTCCCACGACTCGAGGCGGGTCTCGCGCTGCGAGAAATCCTTGGCCATTTTGGCGACGGCGGGATACTGATCGTAGAGGCTGGTGACAATGCCGGTGGAGAGAAAGCGGTTGAGCAGCTGCTCGACGCATTCGTAGGGGTAGTCCACCAGGTAGGGCAGAGCCTGCAGCACGCTGTAGAACAGCTGGGCGTCGAGGGTGACGACCAGCCGTTCGTCGATGCGCGTTGGGTCGTCGCGCGTCATGTCCTCGAAGGTCAGCGACCTCTGGTCGGCGTCCTGCAGGGTAACGAAGCGTGACTGCGCCAGGTGCAGGCGGCTGGGCAGCAAAGGCAGCGGGCGCAGCTCGCCGTCGCTGAGTCCGCCTTCGGCGCCTTCGGCACGCCCGATCACCCGCACCGCCACGCTGCCGATGCGGTTCGGAGCCCGCACTGGAAAGGTGACGCTGGTGCCTTCGCCGGCCGCTACCTGAAACGGTATGGCGCGCGCCGTCCGCGGCGTCAGCCCGAACTCCGCCAGCAGACTCTCTTCGGTCTCCGGATCGAAGATCTCGAAATCGAGGGCGCCGGCGAGCTCGGTCTCACCGGCGTTGTTGACCACCACCTCGAGCTCGGCGCGGTCGCCTTCGCGGAAGAAGCGCGGCAGGTAGGGGCGCACCAGCAGCTCTTTGACCGTCTTGGTCTGCTGCTCGAGAGCGCCAGAGCGCAGGTCCTTGGTGATGGCGTGCACCCACACGTTCCACTCCGTGACCGAATCCGGCACGGTGAACTCGAAGGCCACCGAGCCATCGTTGCCGGTCACCAGATGTGGCTCCCAGAAGGCGGTCTCTGAGAAGTTGCTGCGCACTTCGGGAGCTTGCGTCTCGCCGGTGTTGGTATCCGGTGCGTCGTCGACCGGTGCGGCTTCGGCTTCGGCTACGACGCTCTCCGACGCTTCCATGGAGTCGAAAGCGGCTGTCGCCTTGGGGATCTCGGCGCGGGGTCGCGGCGGCGCCGGTGCCGACATGGCCATCATCGGAACCGGCGCTCGCTCATTCTTCATGCGCAGGCCGCGTCGGCCGCCCGGGCCGCCGATGCCGTAGCCGTCGTAGAACTTCAGGCGGTCGCTGCTGAACCGCGGATAGTTGGGGATCCTGGCGAAGTCTTGACTCTGGTGCCAGGCGCGGTTGGCGAGGCCGAGGTTGGAGCGCAGGGCAACGTGGGCGATGCGCCGCGGGTAGAGCCCCAGCGGGCGTGCCGGGCGATGCGGGGCAAACGTGTCCAGACTGCGGTCGTACATGTAGGCGAGCAGCTCGGCTGCGCCGTTGCTGACCACCTTCTCGTCGCTGCCCTTGACCACGATGCGCCAGGTCTCTTCATCGCCGGGGCGCAGGCGGTCTCGGAAAGTGGCAAACTCGAGCTTCAGCAAACGGTCGCGCCACGGCACGCTGATCTCCTGACTCAGCGTCATCAGCTGGTGATCGCGGACGGTAGTCAAGCGGGCGAGGAAGCCGCCGCGGTGCTCGTCGCGCACCGGCAGCTCGATCAGCTGGGCGTCGCCCGACTGCAGGCGTCGCCGCTCGATACGCTCGCCGCCCTGGAACAGCTCGAAGGTCATCTCCTGGTCGTCGAGTCCGGTGTGGACGAAGAAGCGCACGGTGTCGCCCACCCAGGCGTAGTCGTCCTCCGCCAGCAGCACCGCCGGCAGCGCCAGCTGGGTGCGCTTCTGGGCGACCACCAGGAAGTCGGTGGCGGTCTCGAATTCGGCGCCGAAGTCGTCTTGCGTGGTGTAGCGCAGGCGATAGGCGCCGGGCGCCAAGTCGGTGAAGCGAAGGGCGGCCCCACCGTCGCTGCCGTGCTCGACGTCGCCTTGCTCGAGCTCCGCACCGTCGGCCCAGCTGGCGATAGTCTGCCGCGGGTTGAAGCGCGTGTCCCAGCGCGCTCGCTGGCGGTCTCCCGGAGTCTCGTAAGCGTCGCTCGTCGGATCCGGCTCCGGCGTGGGATCGAACGGTCGTGTCTTGGCCGGTAGCTCGGCCGGCAGCAGCACGTCTTTCGGCTGATCGATGGCGAGCAGTCGCCAGCTCGCTTTGCCGGGGCGATCGAGGCCGTCGAGATCTTTACGGCGTGCGGTCAGCTCTACCGGTTCACCCTGGCGGAAGAACTCGCCGTCGGTGTGGAGGAAAGTCTCGACCGCCACGAAACCGAGGCGAAAAGCGCGGGAAGCAGAGCGCGTCTCGCCTCCTTCGTCGGTGACGTCGACGCTCAGGCGGTAGCGGTAGCTGACCGCCTTGCCGAGGCGCTCGTCTGCTTCAGGGGTAAATCGGACGTGAAATTTGCCTTCGGTGTCGAGAGTGGTCTCGCCACTGGCGATGGTCTCCGAGCTGGTGCGCGTCGGGGCCCAGAAATGCCAGCCCCAGGTCGGGTACACCGGCTCGCGCACCACCCGCCAGGCGACCTCGCCGGTCACCACCGGCAGGCCAAAGTAGTAGCGAACCTCACCGGCGAGCTCCGCTGGACGATTCAAGCGCAGCGCGCGTTCGGGATCGCTGACCGTGACCTCGAAGGTGGGCCGCTTGTACTCTTCCACCCGCACTGAGGTCATGCCGTCCAATGAGCTGGCCAGACGCCAGCGTCCGAGCAGCCGACCCGTGGGAATCTCGAACTCGCCAGAGGCCGAGCCAAACTCGTTGGTCTCGACCTCAGCCGCAGCGATCTCCTGGCTGTTGCTGTCGAGCAGGGTGACGGTGACCTTCGACCCCGATTGAGTCTGGAAGGCGCCCTTCTCGGCGTTGCCGCGGAAGGCCACGATCTTCCACAGGATCTTCTGCTGCGGCCGGTAGATGCTGCGATCGGTGAAGATCAAGGAGCCGGTAGCTTCATCGCTCTGACGGTGACGGAACGGCTGCTGCACATTGTTCGACAGGCCGACCTGATCGCCATGGCGCGCTACCAGGAAGTGGTTACCGCGACTGAAGCTACCGCCGCCGAACGTCACGCGGCCCTCGCCGTCGGTGGCGCGCGTGTCCAATTTGGTGTGACCTCGGCGGTAGTCGTGGCGGTAGAGATCGACCTGGACGTTCGGTAGTGCTGTTCCCGAAGCGCCGGAGCGCACTGTCGCCTCGAGCTTCTCGGAGTCGGTGCGGGTGAGCAGCACCAGGTCGCTGATCACCATGTTGACCGCGCTCTGCTGATTGCCGTCCGGTGCGAAGTCGCGGCGTGCCGAGGCCACCACCAGGTAGAGGCCAGAGCTTTCGAGCGGCGGCGTCACGAAGGTCTGGTGCTGGCGGTAGTCCGGAGTCTCCGGCAGCTCGACGCTCCATTCCGCGATAGGTTTCTGCGCCGCGAGAATCGGCGGCACATCGCGGTAGTTGGGCAGCAGGTTGTAGTCCTGGGACTTCTGGAGTCGACGCTCGAGGTCGAGGGCATAGGCTCGGAAGTGAAGCTCCGGCAAGTTGCGATGCTGTACCTGGATCGAGCGCTGGCGAGGACCGTCGATGGCCATCGCGCTCAGCTCGTAGCTCGGCGCTTCGATCGCCGCCACGATATGGCGACAGTGCAGACCGCCGGGCGATCTCGGATGAGCTTCGGCGCCGGCCAAGGCGATGCGCCGGGCCTCCACCAAGGCTTCGTCGCCTCGGTTACGGGTGCGCTCGGCGAGTAGCGCCATGCCTGAAGACCACCATTCGTAGCGCTTTCCGAGGTCGTCCAAGGCGTCTTCCAGGCTGGCTCGTAGCGTCGCCTGATCTTCGTCGACAGTGAAGTGACTCCATAGCCGGCGCAGGCGCTCTAGACGGGCTTCGAAGGCGGCTTCGGGCTGCTGACGCTCACGATGCCAGCTCTCGAGGTCAGCGAGAATCGTCACCAGGCGCAACAGCGGATGGACGCTCGGGTCGTCGAGCTTGGCCGGCGTCGGCTCCTTGGCGAGCAGGGCGGCGAGGTCGAGGCGGTAGGTTCCGCTATCGTGCTCCGGACGCCACAGCGAGGTGTCGACCAGCAGCTCGGTCCACAGGTACGTCACCGCGTCGCGCAGCGTGCCCCTTATGCGCGCCGGATAGTCGTTCTGCTGCATGTATTCGGCCAGGGCGCCGAGCGAGGCGTCGCCCCAAGACTGCCGGTCGTTCCACACTTCGACATAGGCGCGATGCGCCTCGCCGACGATCTGGTCGCGGGTCCAGGTTTTGAGGTCGATCTCCTCCCCGGTGTCGACCCGCTCCCTCTGATTGATCTCCCAGGAGTACTGCTGCAGGTAGCGCACCAGCGAGCGGGCGTAGAACAAGTTCAGCACCGCGCGCTGCTGGGGAGCCTGCGGCCATTCCTTCTGCCGCAGGTCACGCACGGTGGTCTCGTAGCCGTGCAGGGCGGTTCGCAGCTGAACGCCTTTGATCAAGGCGCGCGTATGCTCGACGTCGTTGCCAGCGGCTCGCGCCTCGGCCAGGATCTCGTCGGCGATGGTGATCGCCGCTTCCATCTTCTGTTCCGAGATCAGGCGATCGACCTCTTTCCAACGTGGGTTCTCTGCCATGGCCTCCCCGCTTCCCGCCGTTGCCTCGTCGTGCTGCGCTCCGTCCTTGGTTGCTTCGGTCGGCGGTGCCTCGGCGACCGCGCCGGCTGGGCGGGCGCTGCTGCGCCCCACCTGGCCGCAGGCCGCGCCGGACGCGAAGACCGCGGCGACCAGGAGGAGAAGCAGGGAGACACGACGGCGGGAGATAATGATGGTGCTGATGCGACTCATGGCTCTAGTGTATCCCTCGATCAGTAGGCGTTTGGCAGCGTGCGGCATGACGGCGGCCTCGATAGCTCTACGTCCGAGCGAGCACGCGCGTCATCCAGTTGGACACCGGTCGCACGTAAAGTGCAACCCTGGGAGTCGATTCCCCCAAACATCTTCAAAAAATCGAGCCGAACCTACCACCTTTGTCATACTGACGGTGTCTGATGTCTCGTGGGCGCTCCGGAGAGAAGCTAGCCAGAGCTAGCCGGAAGAGCTAGCCAGCCACCTGGCGCCCCGCTCGTGAGGCAGCATTTGGGCTAAACGGTTGGAGGGAGATCCGATGCCGAGGCACATCTTCATCAGTCATCGCAACGTGGCGGACGATCTCGCCCTGGCTCGCGACCTGCACTACGGGCTGGAGCACTACGGACATCGAGTCTTTCTGGACGCCGCCGACCTCCAGCTGGGAGACGAATGGCCGGCGGTGATCCAGCGCGAGCTGGAGCGTGCCGATGTCTTGATCGTGCTGCTGTCACGCCACATCGCGGACAACCCCGACATGGTGATCGAAGAAGTGTCGATGGCGCGAGAGCTCAAGCGCCAGCGCGGCGACCGGCCGGTGATCATTCCGGTGTGTCTCGGCGACGATGCGCTGGCGGCGCTACCCTACGATCTGGCGGCGATGGTCAAGCGTCTGCAGCTCACCGTATGGTCTGGGCAGCACGACACCGGGCGCCTGCTGAAGTCGCTGTTGGTCACCCTGGACCCTTCGTTCGAAACCGGCCGCGGAGTCCTGCGCGGCCCCGAGCCGGTCCGGCGGCTGCGGGAGCTGGGCGGGCGCGGCGGCTACGGCTACTCCGAGTCTGATGACAGGGGGCCGCGCCGCGCTGTGGAGATATCCGGCGGGGATTCTTTGGGTGCGCCCAAGAGCGCACTGTCCCTGGGCGTCGGCGACGAGCTGCCGCCGCCACAGCCGCCCAAGACGCGCTATTCGCGCTATTGGTATGTATCGCGCGAAGCCGCCGAGCGTCAGGCGGCGGCGCTGCTACGCGAGCCTGGCTCGCCGGTAGTGCTGGTAGGACCGGACGACATCGGCAAGTCCTATCTGCTCGACCACCTGGTGGCGGTCCACTTGGAGGAGGACGATTGTGCGGTGCGCATCGAGCTCGACCTGGTAGACGACACTGCGTTGGGCTCGGCGGAGGGCCTGTTCGAGGAGCTCGCTTTCCAGATTGCCGAACAGCTCGAGCTCGACGAGGAATCGGTCGACAAAGCCTGGGAGCTCAAGAAGCGCCGCCCGGCGAGCATCCGGTTGCGACACTTCATCAGCGCTTCGGCGCTCGGTAAGACTTTGGGGCGGCTGTTCCTGGTGATCGATCGCACCGACGCGGTCGCCCACACCGATGCCGTGCGCGGTCTATTTCGAGAGCTGCGCAGCTGGGCCGAGCTCGGCGGCCGCAGCAGTGAGCCCTGGGATCGCCTGCGCCTGATGCTCGCCGTCTCCACCGAGCCCGACCGCCTGACCGACGTGCTCGAGAGCTCCCCACTGGATCTGACGCCACCGGTGCGGCTCGACGACTTGAGTCGCGATCAGCTGACCACGATGGCGCAATGCTACGGTCTCGAGCTGCGCGATGACGAGCTCGATATGCTGACTGACTGGATCGGCGGTCATCCCTACCTGGCGCGTAAAGTCATGTACCAGGCGGCAACCGAAGAGCGGCCGTTGACCGAGCTGCTGGCGCGTTCCGATCGCCCGGAAGGGCTGTTCGCCGACCACCTGCGCTCGCGTATGCTCAAGGTCCGGCGAGACGATCAGCTCGTCACCGCGGTCCGTCTGGTCGTCCAGCGCGATCGTGATCCGATCGATGCCGAGGTCGCCCATCGCCTGCTCAGCTCCGGCTTGATTACCGGCAGCCCCGGTGCCTACCGCATGCGCTACAAGCTCTACGACAGTTATTTCCGCGAGTGGCTAACGGCGTGAGCGCTGCTCCCACAGCGCTGACAAAACGGTGAACCCGGCGATGCCGACCGCATCGGCGACGAGATCGGAGCTGTCCCAAGTGCGCGAGGGGATAGTGATCTGGCTGAGCTCTTCGACCCCAGCGAAGACGGTGACTGCCAGGGTGCCGAGATAGCACTCCAGACTGCCGAAGCGAACCGTGCGGAAGCGACTCGAGGCGTTCACTCCCAGGGTCAAGAGGCCGTAGAGCACCGCGTGCCCCACCTTGTCTCCGAACGGAATGGTCTGCACTATCGCGATGAGCAGGTTCGAAGGGTGGGTGTTCGCCTGGTAGATCACCCACAGGATGAAGAGCCCAAAAATGAGGGTGAGGGTGCGAACCCGGCGCAGATCGAGAATGCCGTTTTGCGTCATGACGGACTGGAGGCTCTTGTCGGACTGGAGGCTCTTGTCGGTTTGGAAGCTCTTGTCGGTTTGGAAGCTCTTGTCGGTTTGGAGGCTCTTGTCGGTTTGGAAGCTCTTGTCGGTTTGGAAGCTCTTGTCGCGATGTTGAGCGGCAGGTAGCGGTTGAGAGGGGAGGCGTCGTCGGACCAGGTATCCTCGTAGAGGCCGCTGATGACGAAGCCGGCCGCGATCTGGCCGCCGATCTGGGTCTCCAGAGAATGGCTGAACTCGGCAGCGCGGCGACTCTCGCGAAAGCGCTCCAGGGCTTCGCCGGACAGGCTGTCGGGCTCGCCATAGGGCAGGGGATAGCGGGCTACCAGGCGGCCGCTGGCCTCGGCCTCATCGTGGTCGAAGACGTAGAAGCTCGGCGTCATGAAGCCGGCTAGCAGATCGCCATCGGGTCTCAGCACTCGAAAGCACTCGCGCCACACCACCGTCACGTCGGGCACGAAGACGTTGGAGACGGCGTGAATGATGAGATCGAAGCTGGCGTCCTCGAAGACCGAGAGATCCGCCATGTCACCCTGGACGCAGCGCAACTCGAGCCCTTCGCGGTCCGCCACCTGCTGATCCTTGGCCAGCTGCTCGTCTGACAGATCAAAGCTGACCACGCGTCCGCCCGCTGCTGCCAAAACCGGCGCCTGCTGGCCGCCGCCTGAGGCCAGGCAAAGGATGTCTCTGCCGCGCACGTCGCCGAGCCATTCGGTCGGCACGGTGCGATTCGGCGTCAGGATGATGCTCCAGTCGCCCTGGCGGGCGCGAGCGATGGTCTCGGCGTCGACCGGGATGGCCCATTCGCTCCCTTCGGAGGACTCGCGGTTCCACGCTGCTCGGTTGTGCTCAATGATGTCCATGGGAAAGTCCGTTCAGGGATGCAGGCGATGCGAGGGAGCTACCGGCTCGAGGGATGATCATCTTGGGCTTGTCGCCCTCCGCAATTGAATTCACACAACGAGATTCAACCCCACGAAGGTGGCGGAATTGTGGCGAGGCCAGGGTCATCCGTGAGCATAGTACTCCCGCACCCAAACCAGTGGAAATAGACTTGATTCGACGAAAACTCCTGGCAGCAGGCCGACGGTCCGCGGCTCGCGAGAAACTCGCAATGTCTATGCCCCACATTCACATCAAGTCCGCCAAGTTCCCGATCCTTCCCGGAGAGGACGAGGAGCTGATCAACGAAGGCACCTACGGCTGGGCGTTGGCGCAGTATCTCGAGGCACAGCTGAAAGCACGCGGCTACGACGTGCCGTTCGTGTGCTGCGAGGATTGGGGATGGTGGGTGCAGCTCGAGGGGCAGCCCTACGCGCTGGGGCTGTGCGTCTACGCGCTCGAGGACCTGGATACGACGCACGAGCTGTGCGTGACGGTGAGCCATCCTCCGGGCAAGCGCTGGAGCTGGCGCAAGTTCCGATTTTTCGACTCGACGGAACGGGTGAAGCGCCTGGACGCGGACCTGCGCGATATCTTGGATAGCGATCCCGAAGTCGAGATCCTGGGTTATCCGGAAGAGTTTCCGCTCGGTTAGAGGCTTACCGAGCCCAAAATACCAAAGGGCCCCGAACCGTCGGGGCCCTTTCTTCAGCCTCTCGAGAGGAGGCTCGGCTCGCTGACGCGTTACTCGGTCTTCACCGGATCGGCAGGCCGCTCCGGCAGGAGCTTGGGATCGGCCTCGATCTTCGCCATCACTTCGGCAATGCCACGCTCGAGCTGGGGATCGCCGCCGGCGATGACCGACTTGGGATCGTTCTCGACTTCGATATCGGGATCGACGCCGTGGCCTTCGATGATGTAGGAGCCGTCGGGATCGTTGGTGCCGGCCTCCGGCACGAAGACCAGACCACCGTCGACCAGCGGGCCGCGGCCGGAGATGCCGACCACGCCACCCCAGGAGCGCTTACCGATCAGCGGCCCCAGGCCGGCCTTGCGGAAGCGGTAGGGGAAGATGTCACCGTCCGAAGCCGAGGTCTCGTTGAGCAGGCAGACCAGGTGGCCGTGGAACACCGAGTAGGGGTAGGTGCGAGGCGCCTGGTTGATACGACCGAAGCGGGTACCGAGCAGCTCGGTGTCGAGCCGCTCGATGATCCACTGTGAGACGTTGCCGCCGCCGTTGGAGCGCACGTCGACCACCAGGCCTTGCTTGCGGATCTGCGGGTAGTACCACTTGATGAACTCGCGGATGCCGTTGGCGCCCATATCGGGGATGTGGATATAGCCCACTTTGCCGTCGGTCATCTCGGAGACCTTCTCGCGGTTGTGGTTGACCCACTCGAGATAGCGCAAGGAGCCCTCGCCGCGGATCGGCTGATAGGTGACCTGACGGGAGCCCTCGGAGCTCGGGCTGCTGTTGAGGGTCAGGGTGACCGGATCGGTTTTGTGCTGCAGGAGGCGGTAGGGATTGTCGCTGCCGGTCAGCTCGACACCGTCGATCGCCAGCACGTAGTCGCCTTCGTTGGCGTCGACGCCGACCTCGGTCAGCGGTGAGCGGTAGCGCGACTCCTCGTTCGAGCCCTGCATGATCTGGCCGATCTGGAAGCGGCCGTTGGCCTCGTCGAGCTCGAACGTGGCGCCCGCCAGACCGACCGCCGGCCGATCCGGAATCTCGTAGTCACCGCCCTGAATGTAGGCGTGGCCGATGTTGAGCTCCGAGATCATCTCGCTGATCACGTAGTTGAGGTCGGAGCGATGAGCGACGTGGGGCAGCAGCGTGCGGTATTGGTCGCCGATCGCCTGCCAGTCGTAGCCGTGCATGTTCTCGACGTAGAAGAAGTCGCGGAAGCGACGCCAGACCTCGTCGAAGATCTGTGCCCACTCTTCGGCCGGAACGCGATCGACCATCAGGCCACGGGTCGAGACCGGCTTGCCTGAGGCCTTGGGCGAAGCGTCGAAGAGCTGGTGCGAGCCCTCTTGGCCGATCAGAATTTTCTTGCCGTCACTGGACAGCGCGTAGCCGTTGATGTTGTCGGCCAGCATCGACCCCTCGCGATCTTCGAGTGAGTAGATGTGGAGTTTGGCGTCGTCGTAGCTACGGCGGCCATAGAAGGGCGCGCCGAAGGTGGCGTAGAGCAGGTGGCCGTCGGCTGCCGACAGGCCAGCGTAGTTGTCGGCGGAGACCGGAACCTGCTCGACGCGACTGGCCAGCCCGTCGAAATCGATTTCGATGTAGGCCTTGCCGCCGTCCTCGCTGTCTTCGGATGCGTCGTCGTCACCCTTGTCCTGCTTCTTGCCTTTCTTGCCCTTCTTGTCCTTGCCCTTGCCATCTTTGCCGGAGTCCTCGTCGCCCGAGTCCTCGCTCTCGGCGTCATCGATGGTGACTTCGTCGCTCTCGGGGCCGAATAGCGGCTCAACGTCGTCGCGCAAGGCGAGTGCGAAGATGCCCGTGCCGCGGTTGCCGGCGTAGTTCCATTCGATCATCGAGATCTGGGGCGCGAACTGGCGACGACTGAGGTAGAAGAGGTAGTCGCCGTTGGGACCCCACGCCGGGTTGTACTCGTCGAAGAGCTCACTCGTCACCCGCCTCAGCTGGCCATCGGCGACGCTCCAGATGTGGATCGAGGAAAACTCGTTCTCCTCGCCCAGATTGAAGGCGAGGTGGCCGCCGTTGGGAGACCAGGTGTAGTCGCGCACCATGCCGTAGTGTTCGTCGACGATCTCGGTCAACTCCTTGCTGGCGATCTCGAGTACGTAGACCTTGCCGTCTTTGTCGGAGAAGGCCAAGCGCTTGCCGTCCGGCGCCCATTCCGGGGCGTAACGCATGGCCGAACCGCCGCTGGTGAGCTGCTCGGGCTCGCCGCTGCCGTCCTGGGCGATGAGGTAGATCTCCTCCTCGCCGGTCATGTCGGAGACAAACGCGATCTGCGAGCCGTCCGGCGACCAGCGCGCCCATTTGTCGTGGGCGTCCGAAGATTGAGTCAGGTTGCGCGTCGGTCCCTTCTCGATCGGAGCGGTGAAGATGTCGCCGCGCGCCACGAACAGCGCCCGCTCACCCTTGGGCGAGAGCGAGAAGTCTTCAATGTTGTCGGACACCGGGATACGCGACGGTCGCATGGCGACGCCATCGTTGGGCACCTGAATGGCCAGCCGCCGCGAGCTGTTGCTGGCGACTTCATAAACCTCGAGCTCGCCATCGAGCTCGTAGATGATGCGCGATGCGTTGTCCGAGCTCGGCCAGCGCACGTCCCAGGTAGTGCTCTGGGTCAGTTGGGAGATGTCACCGGATGCGACATCGTAGGAGTAGAGGTTGAGGGTGCCGTCGCGATCGGAAGAGAAGTAGATGCGCTCGCCGATCCACATCGGGTCGCGCTCGCTGCGATCACTGTCGGCGATCTTCTGCGCGTCGTGGGTCTCGAGGTCGAAAATGTAGAGGTCCTGCGCCCAGCCTCCCGAGTAGCGCTTCCAGCTGCGGAAGTCTCGGAACAGCGGCGAGTAGACCATCTTGCTGCCGTCGGGCGAGAAGTCGCCGCCGCCGGCGGTCGGCATCGGCAGACGGGTGGGCAGGCCACCTTCGACGCTGATGGTGTAGAGGTTGGTCTCAGCCGCGCCGCCGGCGTCGCGGAAGCTGCGGAAAAGCACCTCTGAGCCGTCGACGCTCCAGCCGTAGATCTGGTGGTCGAAGCCGTGGCGTGGGGCCAGCGGTCCCCGCGCCGGATAGTAGGTGAGACGCTTCGGCACGCCACCTTCGGCGCTCACCACGTAGACTTGCTCGTCACCCTCATACTGACCGGTGAAGGCGATCCACTGGCCGTCTGGCGAGAACTTGGGAAATAGCTCCTGACCGGGATGCGCCGTCAACCGTGTCGCCGTGCCGCCGGCGACCGGAGCGGTCCAGATATCACCTGCGTAGCAAAATACGACCTTGTCGTCGCTGATATCAGGAAAGCGTAAAAGCTTGGTCTGGGCGCTGACACTGGCGGCGCCCAACAGGGCAAAGCTCAGCACGAGCGAGGCGATCTGGTTCACTCTGGACGGCATACTTCGGGCTCCTTGATCGAAAAATGCTGGGTATGAGAAGGGACAGTTTACTCTACGTCGCCTGCTACCCGAGAGTTCTCGCTGGGTTTGAAGTGCCGGTAGGCGGTGACGTGGCGCCTTGAGCAGGGGCAGGCCGCTCAGCGCACGTCGTAACGCAGGAACGCGACGAAGCCGACCGCGAAGCAGGCCAGGGCCTGGGTCGCCAGCAGCCCGAGATCGGGCAGCGCCGCCACCAGCGTTGCGGCATCTCGCCGCGGCGCATCGAAGCGCGGCATGTCGCTGAGATCGAGCGGCTCTTGGGTACCCATGAAGCTGCTTCGATGGCCGCTGCCGCGGCGTCGGATCACCATGTCGCCGCCGCCGCCCGAGCCTTCGTCGACGAACCGACTGAACGCCTCCAAGTAGCCGCGCGCCGCGGTCTCGTAGCGCTCCTTGAGCTCGATGCCGGAGCCGGCGATGCGCATCGCCACCAAGCGGTAGGCGGACGCTGGCGAAAGGCGGCTCAAGCTGAAGGCGAGCTGCTCCTGCTGCGCTTTGCGGTGCCGTAGATCTTCATCGAGCCGCATCGCGTGCTGCGCCAGATCGGTCTCGAGCCGCTTGCGTGCGGCCTCGTCCTCTTCCAACCAGCGCCATAGATTGGCGTCCTCATAGGCTTCCTGCCCGGCTTCGTCGAGCCCGGCCATCTGGCGTTGACGCTCGATCCAAGTCGCCTCGAGCTGTCGCCGATAGGCTTCGCGCTGGCGGGTTTCAAACCCCGCCTTCTGGCTCTCGATCTCAGCGACCGTCGGCACCGGCACCTGATACACCGCCGCTAGCAGGCCGATGCGGGGGATCACCAGCACCAGCAGCACCCAGCTGACCAGCAGCACCAGGAATGCCGTCGACGAGCGGCGGGTGAGTGCCGATACCGCGATGCCGAAGGCCATGAAGACAGTGAAGTAGAGACCGGAAGCGAGCAGCAGCAGGGCGATCCGCTGCCACTGTCCGCCGTCGAGCGGGATACCGGCGAGCACGATCGCCAGCAGGCCGAGGAGTACCGGCAGGGTGAAGGGCACCGCCAGGGCCAGCCAGGTGCCGAGGAACTTTGCCAGCACGACGAGCGACCGCGGCACGGCGTTGGACAGCATCAGACGCAGCGTGCCGGCTTCGCGCTCGCCGCTGAGCGCGTCGTAGGTGAAGAGGATGGCGAAGAGCGACAGCACCAGCTGCACCACCAGGCTGAGGTCGAAGGAGCGAAACATCGCCAGGATCGAGTCGTCGGAATAGATGCTCTGCTGCAGGAGTGGCGCCTGCTGGTTACTGATTCGCGCCAGGCGTCCGATGTCGTGATGGACGCCACCAGCGAAGATGTGCAGTGGATCGACGCCGCGAAAGATCCGGGTCGACAGACCAACCCAGCTGGTTTGCTCGAGGTGCTCTTCGGCCAGCAGTCGCTGGCCGGCGGCCTGCTGTGCCTCGAAGGCTCGGTACTCGCCAACGCCGATGGCGATCGACAGCAAAATCAGCGCCGCGGTTACGGCGAAGGTAGCGGCGAATTTCGGGCTCAGCAGAACCGACTTCCATTCTTTTTCGATCAGAGCTCGTAGCATGAGGACTCCAGGGAGGATCAGCGAACGTCGTAGCGCAGAAAGGCGACGAAGGCAGCGCTGAAGAACAGCAGGTTGAACGCCGCCAGCAAACCGAGGTCGAAGGCCGCGGCTCGCAGCACCTGGGGCAGAGGTGGCGGCTGGTAGTCGAAGGCCGGCAGTTCGCGAGGGTCGATCGCCACCTCCTCGGGTGGCGCGTCGCCCTCGGTCGATGCGATCCTCACGGAGATCTGAATGCCCCCCGCGCTGCGGCCACCGGTCTTGTCTTTTTGGAAGCGCTCGAAGGTTTGCTGGTAGGCCTTGGCCTGATCGATGAAGTGGCGGGGTAGGTCGAGGGCGGTGCCGGCCAGGCGGGTGGCGGCGATCGAGAACGCCGCCGCCGGCGACAGTCGAGCCCAGGTGAACGACCAGTCTTGCTGAGCCGCCTGACGATTGACCCGCTCCTCGCTCAGCCGTGCTTCGAGGGCCTCGAGGGCCTGGCTGCGCTGCTCGCTGAGCTGCTGAAAAAAGGTGTTGAACCTTCCCACCATCGCTTCGGCGGCGATGGGCGAGTCGGACACCTGCAGGTTCTCCTGGAAGAAGGCGTCGAGCGCCTTGCGGTCCTCGCTCCACAACTGGCCGCGCAGGCGGCCGAGCTGAGAAAGGTTTTCCTCTACCGAAGGCACCTCCACCGAACGCGCCGCCAGCAGCACGCTGCTGCGCGGGATCGCCAGCACCAGCAGCACCCACACTACCAGCGAGATCAAGAACGAGGTCGACGAGCGCTGGGTGAGGGTGGAGATCAGCACCGAAAGGCCGAGGGTAGCGGCGACGTAGAGCAGCCCGCAGGCCACTACCAGCACCAGCCGCAGCCAGTCTGCTTGGGTCATCGGCACGCCGTTCGCCACCAGCAGCAGCCCTCCGAGGGCGAGCGGCACCAGTAGCGGCAGGGTCAAGGCGGCAACCGCGCCGCACAGCTTGGCCAGGATCCAGGTGCTTCGCGGTACGGCGTTGGAGAGCGCCAGACGCAAGGTGCCGCGCTCCTTCTCGCCGCAGATCAGGTCGAAAGCGAAGAGGATGGCGAACAGCGACAGCACGACTTGAAAGATGAACTCGAGGTCCATGAAGCGGAACACCGCCAGCACCGGATCTTCACCGTAGCGGCTGTGGGACGCTCGCAGAGTCCCCAGCCCCATCACCGTCACGTCGCGGCCGATGTCGTTGGAGATGCCGGTCACCAGGCTGGCGAGCGGCTGGGGCGGCAGCGAGATCGATGGCTGGACCCGCAGCCAGTCGGTCAGCCCCTCCATCTGCCGCAGATTCTCGGCCGTCGCCGCCTCGTGCTGGGCCCGCGCGTGAGCGAAGTTGCGAGCGCCGAGACCGAAAGCGAGCAGAATGAGCAGCGAGACGACGGCGAAGGTGGCGGCGAAGCGCGGCGTGGTCAGAATCTCGCGCAGCTCTTTGCCGAGGATCAGGCCGAACATGCGATCTCCTCCGAAGCCATCGCCGCGGGTCCGCTTTCTCCCGCCATATAGCGCACGTAGAGGGCTTCGAGATCTTCCCCTTCGAGCTCGTGACGCCGCCGCTCGGTCACCAGCCGGCCGCGGTCCATGATGCCGACGCAGTCCGAGATCTGCTTGGCGCGGAAGATGTCGTGGGTCGACATCAGAATCGCCTTGCCTTCGTCGCGCAGCTCGCCGAGCAGCTCGGTGAACTCCATGCCTGCCTTCGGATCGAGCCCCGAAGTCGGCTCGTCCAGCAGGATGGCGGGAGCGTCTTTGAGGATGGCGATCGCCAGCGCACACTTCTGCCGCATGCCCTTGGAGAAGCCCTTGAGTCGCTTGTCGTGGGCCTGGCGCTGCAGCCCGACGCGGTCGAGGGCCGCGCTCAGCCGAGCGCGGTCGAGATCCTTGCGGCCGCCGAGGCGGACGAAGAAGTCGAGGTTCTGCAGCGCGGTGAAGTGCGGGTAGAGCGCTACGTTCTCGGACACGTAGGCGATGCGCTGCTTGGCGCGCAGCGGGTCGATGTGGGTCGCGACGCCATCGATGCGAGCCTCTCCCGAGGTCGGCTCGATAAACCCGAGGAAGAGGTTCAGCGTGGTCGTCTTGCCGGCACCGTTGCCGCCCAGCATGGAGTAGATCTGACCTGGGGCGACCTCGAAGCTGACCCGGTCGAGGGCAAGCACGCCATCTTCATAGCGTTTGGTGAGCTCTTGGGTTTGCAGGAACGGCTCGCCGTTTCGCGAGCCGAGCTCACCGGGGTCGCGAGCGGTTGATTCGTCTAGGGGCATGCGAAATCTCCTTGGATCGACCGGTTCGTTGTCCTGTTCACCGGCGCGCCAGGCGGACGCC
>JBCCEE010000117.1:0-19758 GCA_039030415.1 Acidobacteriota bacterium | reverse complement strand
TCGAATTCTTCCAGGCACGGTCTTTTCTGGTGGCAGTTCGACCTGACCTGGTGCCTGCTACTCATCATGCGCTCACTGGGCCTGATTAAGGAACTTAAACGACCCGTGAGCTGCTCGAAGAGGTGCTCGAGCTGGACCTCGCCGTGCAGGGCGGCGTGCATCTCGGCGTCGCGCTCGACAACCTGCAGCTCGCCGAGCTGGAGTTCGACCAGTACAACTTCGCTCAGGGCGGCGAGCGGGTCGCCGCCGCCGCCGCCGTGCTCGAGGCGCTCGACGCGCCGGCGCGCGAGCGGGTCGCCCAAGCCGAAGCCTATCTGCTGTTCAGCTCGATCATGGCGGCCCCTGGGGAAGGGGCGAGCGGCGGGTCGCAGCAGCTGGCGGACCTCGAACGCGCCGCGGCGGCGGCGGGCGAGGAGACGTTCCATCCGTCCAAGCTCGCCATGGCCTACCGCAAGCTCGGTGAGCTAGAGCGCGCGATCCAGCTCTACCAGCGCCGGCTGGCCCATGAAGAGGCCCTCAACCCGCGCTCGTAGGCAGTCGCCAATCTGCTCAACAATCTGGGCTTCTGCTACAAGCGCAGCGGAGACAGCGAGGGAGCGATTGCCGCCTATCGGCGCAGCTTCGAGATTTTGGAGCGCGAGCTCGGCGGCGGCCATCCCACCACGCTGATCACGCTGCGGAACCTGGCGATGGCGTTCGAGGGCTCAGGCGACGGCGACGAGGCGATTCGGCTGCGCCAGCGGCACGTCGAGCTATCGCGGCAGGCGTTCCCCGGCCACTGGCGCCTCGGTGATGCCCTGGAAGGTCTGGCGCTGACCCTGCTCAACTTCGAACGCTACCCGCAGGCTGCGGCGGCTGGCGAAGAAGCCTACGCTATCTATGCCGAGACCCTCGGCACGGACCACGACTGGATCGTGCTGCCCAGTGCCTGGACCGGCCTCGCCCTTTCGGCCGCGGGCAACGAAGCCGGGGCTCAGATCTGGCTGGATCGGGCGTGGGACGGTTACGCTGCGCTCGGCGTCGAGGCGGTGCGCGGCGGCGAACGCGGCCTAGAGCACATTGTGGAGACCGCTCGCAAGCTCGGCCTCGATGAGGTGGCGGCTCGCTTTCGCGCTGTGGGCTCCGAGTGAGCCTCCGTTCGCTCTGCTCCTCAAGCGCCGGCGCGGCGGGCCTCGAGGATCGCCGACACCAGATCTTCCGGAATATCCGCCGGCAGGCTGTCGTCGGGCCTACAGATCATTTTGCCGAGTCGCACGGTCTCTTTATAGCTCTCGAGGTAGGCCGTGCAGTCTTCACAGAGGCCGAGGTGCTCGTCGAAGTGCCGCATCTCTTCGTCCGGGAGCTCGCCGTCGAGATAGCCCATCAGGAAGTTGATCAGATCCTTGCAGGTCATGCCGCGCCCTCCAGGATCTGAGGCTCGAGCAGCTCGCGCAGCGCTTGGCGGGCGCGGTGCAGTCGAACCTTGACGGCGTTGGCGGTGAGGCCGAGCAGCTCACCGGTCTCGGCGCCGCTGAGCTCTTCGATATCGCGCAGCATCACCACGCTGCGATACTTGAGAGGCAGGCGCTCGATCGCCTGACGCACGACGCTGCGCATCTGGTCGCGACCGACGATCTCTTCCGGATTGGCGGGCCAGGCGGCTGTGGGGTCTTCGCGGTGGCCGTCTTCGATGAAGGTCGGCAGCAGCGGCTCGAGGCTCTCCTCGACCTTGGAGCTCTTCTTGCGCAGCCGCATCAACGCGGCATTGACCACGATCCGGTGCAGCCAGGTCGACACCTTGGCGTTGCCGTCGAACCGGTCGATGGCTTTGAACGCGCTGAGGAACGCCTCCTGCACGGCGTCGCGGGCATCTTCCTCACGCAGGAAGCGCCTCGCCACCTGCAGCAGCTGGCCGCCGTAGGTGCGCACCAGAAGCTCGAAGGCCTCGTCGTCGCCGCGCCGCAGGCCCGCGACCAGCTCGCGTTCGTCGAAGGCGGCTCGGATGACATTGGATCCGTCGTCCATCAAGAGGCTCCGTCGGGGTAGAGTTGCTGCCGCAGATCCGCGGCGTTGACGGCCATGGACTCGGAATCGAGCATCAGCTCGCTGCCCGGCTCCAGGCGATAGAGCTCGGCGACGTCGTTGGCGCGATAGCTGAAGACTCTCAGGGTTGCCGCACCGTATTCGGGTTTTTTGCGGAAGGCCAGGAAGCCGATCTCGCCGCCGCGCAGCTCTAGCCCGCTGCCTTCGACTGTCGATGCATCTTTGCTGACCAATCCCATGCGGGCGCCCTCGATCTCGAGATCTCTGAATAGCAGATGGCTCATCTCGCCGACACTGACGGCCTTGTCTCCGACCCCGAGGAATTTGGACTGCCCCAGGGTGATGCGGCTTCCGGAAATGTCAACGGCGTCGCCTTCAATACGCTCGAAGTGGCACGCGCGGATCTCGCCGCTACCGAAATCGATGTCGATGGCGTCGGACTCGGTGGCGTGAAAGCGGCTGTTTTTTAGCTCGAGCTCGGCGCGAACGACGTTCAGGGCGTCGTCCGAGGCGTGGTTGCGCTGAAAGATCCCGCCGTGGATCGTGACCGGTGATTGGTAGAAGGTGACGGCGCCGGTCATCGCCCAGCCCCGTCCGCGCGGGGCGGACAGGTCGGCGAATTGCACGTGATCGAGGCGCGATGGCTCGCGGGCGTCGACCACCATCAGCCCCTGGCCGCTGCGGTCGCTGGAGTGGATGACGATCGGCCGTTCGGGCTGGCCGCGGAAGTCGATCGGCGAGTAGGACAGCAGGCTGGCGCCGGCTCTCAGGTCGAGCGTCACACCGGCTCCGGCCACCAGTCGATACCCGGCCGGAATCACCAGATCGCGGTCGACGGTCCAGGTGCCAGGACGGATGCGAATCTCGCGGTCCGAGGCCTCGTCCGCTTCGGGCGGGCTCTCAGGTAACACCAGGAAGTCCCGCTCGGGCACCTGGAAAGCGTCTCCCAAGAGGTCGGGCGGCACCAGCTCGGCGCGCGGCGCAGGCCATGGCAGGATGGACTCGGTGAGCGTGGCCTGGGTGCCGGCGACGCGAAAGCGCAGCTCGGCGCCCTCGAGGTTACGCCAGCTGGAGCGCTGATCCGCCGGCACCGCGAAGCGGACGCGGTCGACTCGTACCGGCCCGGCCCGCCACGGCGCGATCTCCTGCGGCACCGCCAGCGCCAGGGTGGTGGCGCTAGCGGTGCGCGCCAGCGCCATCACCTCGATCGGGACTTCGCTGAGGTTGATGACCTCGAGCTCGAGCTCGCCGGACGTCCGCACGGCGTCCGCGTCGCCGCGATGCACCCGCAGGGCGCGCAGGGGTTGCACGATGCGCCGCATCTTCTGCTGGTTGGCCGCGTAGGCCGCTCGCAGGCGCTCGAGTGGCTCGAGCGCCATCGGATGGTCGCCCGCCGCCTGCATGCGACTGAGGATGGCGTGCTGACGCCCGAGCTCGTCGCCGAGCTCGACCAGCAGCGTCTCGAGGTAGTCGCGACGCGCCAGGCGCTCGAGCTCGCCCAGGTAGGCGCGGCGGAAGCCTGGGTTGCGCCACAGCGGTGCCAGGCCTTCCCGGGCTTCGAGGGCGGTCTGATCGAGCGGCGTGCCGGCGTTGGCGTCGAAGCCGATGGGCTCGAGCCGGCCGGTGAGCGGGTTCAGGTAGAGGCGCTGGTTGCCCCAGCCGATGCCGTGGTGGCCGCCGACGAGGTCGGTGAGGGCATAGAAGCGCGCCATCTTCAGGACGTCGAAGACCTCTTCCACGGCACGCTGCGCGTTGTCGCCCCGCAGGCTCTCCAGCAGACTGGCGGCCCTCACGAAGGCTGCCCGCTGCACGTGGTCGGAGGCGATCCGCGCCGCGCTGTAGGGACGGATGTCGCTGATCTCGCTGAGCTCGCGCGTCGGTGGCGCCAGATCCGGGTCGGCGATCATCGCCCAGCGCAGGTCTTCGTCGAAGCGTAGGATCGGGCCTTCCCGGAAGCCGTTGTCCTCCAGCAGGCGATGGTCGAAATGCTCTTCGACGGCGTAGATGCCGAGGTCTTCCTGGTTGAGGAAGAGATGGACGAAGCGGTAGCGCAGCGCCACGATGCCTTCGCGGCGCAGGATCTGGTGGTAGAGCCAACCGTGGAGGCCGTTACGGTGGCGGGGATGCTGGAGTGAGAAGGTCTTCATGCCGAACAGGCGCTCCTCACCGGCGAGCTTGACCCGCAGCGACCAGTGTCGCCCTTTGACGTGCTCGCTCCAATCTCCCTTGAGGCGCACCTTGACCTTCATCCAGGGAGCGTTGGCGTCGGGCGCCGCGTCTTCGAACCCGCCTACTGGTGCCTGCGCGTCAGCCGTCTGCGCGTCAGCCGTCTGCGCAATGAGATGAGCCGGAACAAAGTCGTCCGGGCCGGTCACCAGCACGCCCTGGCGAAGGGCGGTCTCCCGCTTGCGCTCGAGCCTAGCGAGATCGTCCCACTTGATCCGCAGTACCAGCTTCTCGACGTCCGGGCTGACCGGGGCCGGGGCCGCGACGTCCGGCCGCAGCATCGACCACAGCAGCTCACGGTTGGCCGGTTGCGACAGGTCAGCGCCGACCGCTCCAAGGCCGATCAGCAGGGCGGCGCTCAGTCCACCGACCAACAGTGGACCAACGCGCGACGGCGACCGCCGATCTCCCTTGATGAGCATCTGCTGAATCTAGCAGACCCCCTGCCCGCGCGCCGCACGAAGCCCATGACCGGCGTTGGCAGCAAAGCTCTGCGGCGTCTGCGCAAGCGAATGTCTTCGAGAGCGAATAGGCTCGCTGCTGAGGCGTACCAGAACTTCGAGAGCGGATAACCCTAAGCAGCATGCCAAAAGACTCCTCAAAGCCCGACGCGACGGCTCTCGGCGCAGTAGCTCCCGAAACCCCGGTGCCGCCCGTACCGCCGGTGCCGCCAGTACCACCGGTGCCGGTAGATCTCCCTCCCGTTCCGGCGAGTCGGGAGGCCCCCGAGCCTGCCCGCGGGTCCGATGCGGTAACCGCCGTCGAGGACGGCTTGACGGAGCTGGATCAGGACCTCGCCGCGCTCGGCACTTCGCTGGGTTTGGAAGAGCCGGAGTTTGGAGACGCGGCGCCACGACGTCGATCTTGGCCCGAGAACCTGATGTATGTCGGTCTCGCCGTCGGCTGTGTTGTCGCCTTGCGCCAGGGGGTTCCTGCCGGGCAGCTGTTTTTCCAGCTGCTGCTGCCGGTCTTTGTTCTGACTCAGCTGTCGGGCCGCGCTCTGGCTTGGCTGCGCAGGGGTAACCGATTCAGCCGCGCGACCCGCCGCATCGCGGCGGAGGTCGAAAACTACGGCGGCGGCTTCTATGGCGTCGTCGCGCTGCTGACGTTCCTCTATCTCGAGCTCGAAGACCTGCAGCGAATGTGGCGTGAGTCGAGCGGGGCCTGGGGCTTTCTGGCGGATTTCAGCTTCGATCGCATGCTGTCGTTCGGCATCGACTCGATCTTCAACGCCGTGCAGGCGATGATGTGGCCCTGGGGCTGGTTCACGGCGTACGGTTGGAACGCGCTGTGGGCGGCGGGGCTCGGCTGGTTAGCCTACGAGATCAGCGCGTCCTGGATGCGCCGCTGGTTGGGGTGAGCGCCTCCCGTCGCGCCGGCAAGCAAAAACAGGTCAGAGGCCCAAGAGGGTCACCTGATGCGCAATCTTGACAGCCGAGTTGCGTTCTGATCTCTTTTTCCCTGTTCCAGAACAGAATTTTCGGACGCTCCCAGCGGTCGAAGCACCCGCGCCACCGCAGTGCCCAGGGCGGCCCGGTGCTGCGCAGTGAGGAAACTTCCCAAGAGATGACGGCCCCAGCGTCCCAGCAGCAGTCCAGTCCGGCGGACCTGGTGCGTCGGATCCAGGCTGGCGACGCCGCGGCGGAAGAGGAGGTCGTGACGCGCTATGCGCGTGGGCTGTCGTTCATGCTGCTCGAGCTCGCGGGTGATCCAGCGCGAGCTGAGGACCTGCAGCAGGAGACCTTCCGGCTGGCGATCGAGAAAGTGCGGGCCGGTGAGCTGCGCGAGCCCGACAAGCTGGTGGCCTTCCTGCGCTCTCTCGGGCGTAATCTGTTCATCGCCGAGTATCGGCGCACGGCTAAACAGCCGCTGGCGGGTGGAGAGGAGGCGGTCGCGCTATCGCAGGATGCAGCGCCCAGCCCTCTGAGCCGCCTGCTGGCGAAGGAGAATGCATCGATCGTGCGTCGCCTATTGAGTCAGCTCGAGCCACCGCGAGATCGCGAGCTCTTGTTTCGCTTCTTCGTCTCAGAGCATCCTAAAGACGCTATCTGTGCCGACCTCGGACTGTCGAGCCTGCACTTCAACCGCGTCTTGCATCGCGCCCGCGGGCGTCTGAAGAAGCTCCTGGTCGGCTACCACAAGCGCGGCAAGCTACCGATGTTGTCCGGCCAGAGAGAGGGGAGCCACGCATGAGAGCGTGCTGGATTTCGTTAGATTCGAATTCATGTGAGATAAGGCGCGTTTGCGCTCACTATGAGGGTGAAGGGTGCACGGCACCGCAAGAGAGAAGGCTGGCAACGATGGGGATCGGGGCATGAACTGCGAGACCATCGAGGCACGCAATATCGTCGAGCTCTATGTTTTGAAGCGGCTCACGCCAGAAGAGGCGGACCGATTCGAGGAGCATTACTTCGAGTGTTCGGAATGTCTCGAGAAGCTGGAGCAGACTCTCATCTTGAAGCAAGGGCTGCGCGAGATCGCCGGGCAGGAGGGGGCTCGCCTGATGGGCACTTCCCTGCTGGGCTGGCTTGCGGGGCGCGGGCGGTGGATGTCGACGGTGGTAGCGGCGGCCATCGTCGCTGCCGTCGCCTTACCTTGGCTGGTGCTCGGGCCGCGGGTCTCGCGACTCGCCGGCGAGCTGGATCAGGTGACCCAGCCGCGGGCCGAGCTCCTGGCCACCACGCTGAGCCCGGTGCGGTCGGGGGCAGCCGCCGAGCCGAGCGTGAGGATCACGCTCGGTCCCGAGCCGCGCTGGCTGGCCCTGGAGCTCGAGCTGCCGCCACCGGCGTTCGGCGCCAGTCAGGCGGACGCGTCGACCCATCGCGTCCGCCTGAGCTCGGAAAGTGGCGTGCGGTGGCAGGACGATGCTGTGGCCAGCGACGCGAGTGGTCGCATTCGCCTCACCCTTCATTCGACCTGGCTGCAGGCCGCCGACTACCTGGTGGAGGTGGAGCCGCTCGAGGGCTCGAGCTCCGAGGCCGTGACGCGCTTCACCTTCCGGGTGCGGACTGACAGCTGACCCTCTGAAAACCCCAGGCATGATGCACACTCAACGAGGACATGAAAATGAGCCATCCCCTAGTCGGCAACTGGACGATCAAGAGCTCCTTCAACGCAGCGGCGGAAGTGCTTGCAAAGCAAGCGTTCCTGGAAATCGCTTTCATCAACGGGCACTATGAGATCGTGTCTCCCACGAGTCTCGTCCCCACCTCATGGACCGTTGAGAATACTTGCGTCAACGATACCTTGCTTGCGGGCACGATCGTCGCGGGAGCGGCTACTTACCGTTTCGTATTGACCCTTCAAGAACAGGCCGGCCAGCCGCCCAAACGTCGACTCGTTGGCATGGTCTACGGCTCTGACTTTGGTGGCGGCTCGGATCCGGGTGCCTGGGAGACCGATGAGGACGGTCCTGGTCCTTTGGGATGATCGCAGCCTCCGGGCGAGAGGAGCGGAGGTCGACGGCTGCATTCTTGGCAGCACGTCGCCACCGGTCCGCTCGTGCCCGGAGGGTCCCGGTCTGGCTCACTGTCGGGTTCATCGTTTGGGGCATCGTGTGGGGCATCGCGTGGGGCACCGTCTGCCTGCTCTTGCTGACGCCCGGCGTCGCCGCGCTAGCAGAGGGCGATCCCCCTGCTTGGGAGAAGGCCCCGAGCGTCGAGCCGCTGCCCGAGCTCGGTCAGCGCATCACGCGCCGGCTCGCGGCGGGGGAGCGCCATCACTACCGCTTCCGTGGCGACGGCCACGGCTTGCGTTTGACGGTGGAGCAGCTCGGCCTCGACGTCGTGGTGCGCGTCCTGACGGCTGATGGCGAGGTCGTGCTGGCAGTCGACAGCCCGACCGGACTGTGGCGCTCGGAAGCGCTCCTGGTGCCGACTCGAGCCGCGATCGACTATGTGGTCGAAGTGCGACCGTTCGACCGGTCCAGTGCGCCGGGCAGGTATCGTCTGATGGCTGCAGGAGCCGCGAGTGATCCTCGCCTGGCGGCGGCTGAGCGAGCTGTGACCCGAGCGGGCAGCGCTTACCTCGAGGCGACGCCCGAGGCGATCGCTGCCGCTGCGGCCGCGTACCGAGAGGCCTTGGCACACTACGAGGCTCTGGGGCGCCACGGCGATGCGGCGCGGACGCTGTTTGCCCAGGGCATTCTGCAGCGAGAGCTGCGCCAGCGGGATCAGGAGCTGGATCTGCTGCGTCGGGCGCTTCAGATCTGGCAGCGGGCGGGAGATCTCGGCGGGCAGGCCCAGGCCTTGATGGAGATCGCCTCGACCCTTCGTCGACGCGGCGAGCCCCAGCAGAGCGAGCAGCACTACCGCCAGGCCTTGGGATTGTGGCAGGGCCTCGGCGACCTGCAGGGGCAGGCGCGAACCCTCAACTATCTCGGTTTGAGCCTGGCCCGTAGCGATCCTGGGCGCGCCCTGGCGCCCTACGAGCAGGCCTTGGAGCGCTTCCGTCTCGCGGACGATCGCTTCCAAGCAGCCGTCGTGCTCAACAACCTGGGTGGCCTACACAATCTGCTGGGCGATCCGCTCGAGGCCATGCGGCTGTACCAGCTCGCGCTGGCGGCCCATCGCGAGCTGGGAGACCTGCGTCAGCAGGGCACCGTGCGCCACAACATGGCTGCGACCCTGCTGCGCAGCGGCAGCCTGCAGCAGGCGCTCGAAGCGTTCGGTGAGTCGCTCGAGATCCGTCGCCAGCTCGGCGACCGGCGGGGCGAAGGGCGGGTGCTCAACAGCTTGGGAATCGCCTATCAGCGGCTCGGTGACTTCGGGCGCGCTCGGGCTCACCTGCAGCAGTCCTTGGCCGCTCGGCGCGACAGTGGCGATCGGCGGGGTGAAGCAACTACCCTGCACAATCTCGGCTTGACCGAGGCCGGGGAGAAGCGCTGGGCGGCGGCCGCAGGCTTTTTCGCGCAGGCCTTGGAGCGTCGGCGCGCGCTGGGTGACCCGGGGGGAGAGGCCTCGTCTCTGATGCAGCTGGGAAGCGCCAGCGGCGAGCTGGGTCGACCCGCCGAGGCCCTCGAACACCTGCAGCAGGCGGTCGAGATCTTCGAAGGGCTCGAAAACCCGTGGCGGCAGGCCTTGGCCTTGGCGGCGCTCGGCGAGGTCACCATCGCTGCCGGCGAGCCGCGGCGAGCGATCGAGCCACTCGAGCACGCCGTACGGCTGTTGCGCGAGATCGGCGACGAAGCGGAGGAGAGCAAGGCGCTCCTGGCGCTGGGGCGAGCGACCCTCGAGCTGGGTGAGGCCGGGTCGCTGGCGCAGACCTGGCAGCTGGCCGGGCAGGCGCTCGAGCTGCTCGAGCCGCTGCGTACCGCGGTCGACCATGCGGGCCTGCGCGCGACCTTCCTGTCGTACCATGCCGGAGCTGCCGAGCTCGCCGTCGAGGTCGCCATGAGACGGCATCGCCTCCAGCCCGAGAAGGGTTGGGCAGCCAGGGCTCTCGAGACCCACGAGCGGGTGCGCGCGCGGAGTCTGCTGGATCTGCTGCAGGTGTCCGATACGGTGGCGCCGATCGCTGGGGACGACAAGCTGCTGAGCCGTCAGCAGGCGCTGCTGCAGAGGCTGAGTGCGGTGGTCGAAGACCGTCGGCGTCAGCTCGCCCGTCGCGGACCCTCGCCCGAGAGCGAGCGCCTGGCCGGAGTTGTCGGGGAGATCCTGCAGCGGTTGGACGACGTCGACCGCGAGATTCGGCGTCGGCGTCCGGGCTGGGGAGAGCTGGCGAACCCGCGGCCTCTCAACGCGGCGGGGATTCGAGCCCTGGTCGATCCGCAGACCCTGCTGCTGCAGATCGCCTTGGGTGAGGAGCGCAGCTTCCTGTGGGCGGTCACGGACCGCGAGCTCGAGGTCTTCGAGCTGCCGTCCCGCCAGCGCCTCGAATCGCGGGCCCGTCAGCTGCACGAGAGCTGGCGCATTCTCGACCCCAGCACCCGCGATGCCGAGCACCAGGCCGCGCTAGAGCTGAGTCAGATGCTGCTGTCGCCGATCGCCGAGCGCTTGGCGGATCAGCGTCTGGTCATCGTCGCGGACGGCGCGCTGCACTACCTGCCGTTCGCCGCCTTGCCCCATCCCGCCGCCCCCTCCGAACCCCTGATTCGACGTCACGAGGTCGTCAGCCTGCCGTCGGCGTCTACCCTCGCCGTTCAGCGCCAGGGCATGAAACACCGTGCGCCCGCCGATCTCACCCTAGCGGTGCTCGCCGATCCGGTCTTCGAGGCGACCGATCCGCGCCTCGCGTCTGGAGCCGCGGAGCCCGCCGTGAAGCCCGCCATGGAGCTCGCCCGCCTCGAGCCGGCTTACCGTGACGCAGCGGCCGGCACGCTACCGCTCGAACGCCTGCCGTGGAGCCGCTGGGAGGCTGAAGCTCTCGCCAGCCACGCCGCCGGGGGCGACGCGATCGACAGCAAGCCTTGGCTCGCCCTCGACTTCGCGGCCAGCGTCGACGCCGTCCGCGATGGCCGCCTCGCCGACTATCGCTATCTCCATTTTGCCACCCACGGCATCGTCGAAAGCGAGCGCCCCGAGCTATCCGCCCTGGTGTTCTCGCTCTACGATCGCGACGGGCGTCGTCGAGACGGCCTGCTGCGCCTACCCGAGATCTACCATCTGCGCCTCAATGCTGAGCTGGTGGTGCTCAGCGGCTGCCGCACGGCGCTCGGCCGGGAGCTGCGGGGCGAAGGGCTGGTCGGCCTCACCCGTGGTTTCTTTGCCGCTGGCGCGCGTCGCCTGGTGGCGAGCCTATGGCGCGTCCAGGATCGCTCCACCGCCGAGCTCATGAACCACCTCTACCGTCGCCTGCTGTCGGCCGAAGACCCCCTGCCCGCCGCCGCCGCTTTGCGCGCCGCCCAGCTCGAGCTGATGAGCGACCCGAGGTACCGCGATCCCTACCATTGGGCGG
This sequence comes from Acidobacteriota bacterium, assembly GCA_039030415.1. Lineage (GTDB taxonomy): Bacteria > Acidobacteriota > Thermoanaerobaculia > Multivoradales > J023 > JAAELT01. The sequence goes on along the minus strand of JBCCEE010000117.1, from coordinate 8,616 downwards.
CGTTCGCGGTGTATGGCGACTGGCGCTGAAACAAGGCGGTCGAGAGCCTGAGCCTTCTCGCCAATCAGCGATGCGTGATTGCGAGGAGGCTCCGGTTTTGGCGATGACCCCTCGCCAGCGAGCTGATCTGACCGTGGGATCACGACCGCGATAGGGGCACTCGGCGCTAGCTCTATCGCGTCTGTGACCAGGCGTCTGTGGTGCCCGACTCGAAGCCGTCTTCGAAGATCAAAACAGCCGGTGGCAGCTCACCGCCGCCAACCCGCCACGTGAAGCTACGGCTGGTGCCGGTCAGGGTGAAGGTGTAGCTCTCACGCGGACGCACCGTGACGCGCTCACCCGTCTCGTCGTCGGTGAGCACGGTCTCGAGGAGACGTGATTCGGGGCCTTCCCAGCTGAGGGTTACCGTGGCGGTGGGGTCGGACGAGCGAACCTCGAACTGCCACTCGGTTGGCACCCCTTCGGGATCGAGGTTCAAGGGGCGATAATCCGTCGTGTAGTCTCCGGCCCGGTCTTCCCAATCCGGGTGGGGGAAGACGATCGTCAGGTAGGGATCGCGCGCCGGCGGCAGCTCGTCCAGATCGTGCTGATCGTAACCGTCGAGGCTCTCGGCCAGCTCGCCCAGGACGTTGCCGGCGTCGCGCAGGTCGCCGGACTCGGCGATGAGCCGCATGAACCAACCGCTCCCACGCTTGGTGCCGCCGGCAGGCTCCTGGCTACGGCTGGCGGGGGTCTCCGGGATGCGCAGCGCGATGCCGTCTTTGAAGGCTTTGACCCACAGCGCGTCGAGCGGCGAGAGTCGCCCTTCGGCCCCTGGAGTGCCACCGTTGAACGAGTCGTAGCCGCCGCCGTTCCAGCGGTAGAACTTCTGCGACATGATGCAGCTCGCGTGGGGCGGATCCATCTCGCAAGCGCGGATCCCCGCGACCAGCGGATCAGCCTGATCCAGCGTCAAGACAGTGCCGCCATCGACCACTTGCACCGCCGGCCAGTCGACCGCCGAGGTGTAGGGGAAGCCCACCAGGTTGGCGCGACCGTCCGGGGATGCGACCAAGGGGATGTCGGTCTCGGCATTCGGCTGGCCATGGACGCCGACCGCCTGGGGATTGAAGCCTGAGAGGCCAATGCTCTGGCCGCGGTCGAGGGTCTTCAGCCAATAACCGACGCGCGGCTGGACCGGATCGTCGGGGTTCAGTAGGGTGGATTGCTGGGTCGTAGCGTCGTAGGCGAAGAGCCCCCAGCGGCTGCCATAGTCTCCAGCCAGGTCGTCACCAAAGACGTCCCTCACGGTGTTCTCGACTCCGGGATCGCAGGGCAGCGAGATCATGTGCCACAGTTCCGGTGGCAGATCGCGGGTGCCGGCGCAGGCAGTGACTTCCAGGGTGTAGTCCTGGGTTTCGCCACCGGCGTAGAAGCCGCAGGCTTGAATCTGGTCGAGCGAGCTGACTTCCGCGGTGACCACTCGCATCCGCGTCGTTCCCAGCGCCGCCTCCGACGGCACGTCGAAGGTATCGAAGTAGATTCCCGGATTGGCGGCTAGCGGGCCAGCGAGGACCTCCTCATCGGGATCGAACATATCGTTCCGATTCCAGTCGATGAAGAGCTTTGTGGCCTTTGGCCAGTTCTGCGCGTCGCACGAATCCTGCAGGATCTGGATCGTAAGTTCGGTCTGTCCGGGATAGACGTGTGCCACGCGTTCCGTGTTGTTGGTGTAGGTGACGCAGCCCGGAGTGTTGGTGTTGACGTACTCGAGATTACCGAAGCGCACCGAGCCGATCCGCGAAGCGTCACCGAACAAATAGCTCGAGGCGCAGAAGGGATCGATCTTGAAATCTTCCACGCTGGTCGCCGTCGCCGACGGGTCCGTGGCGATGGAGATCGGCCCGTCCGTCGCGCCAGGCGGAACCACGGCGAGGATGGCTGTGTCAATGAATTCAGCCGTAGTTACCGGTGCGCCATTGAAGCTGATCGCAGACAGGCCGGTGAAATGGCGGCCGGTGATCAGCACCTGGCTGCCGACCAGGCCGATCTTGGGAGTGAAATCGTCGATCACCGGTAGCGGTACGACGGTGAAGTCAGTGCTGCTCGAGAACTGCTGGCACGATTTGATGACGCGGATCTCGCCGGTGTCGGCGCCCTCGGGCACCAGCGCTCGGATGCGCGTGTCGCTGTCGACTATCCATATGTCGGCGTCGACGCCGCCGAACTGGACACGATCAGCGCCGAAGAATCCGACGCCCGTCAGGGTCACGAGCGCACCTTCCGCACCCTGAGTCGGGCTGAAGCTAGTGACGGTGGGGGTGCTGATAGTGATTGGCGCCGACTGCGTATCGTCACCGGCTCGGAAGATGACGTGCCACTGGCCGGGCAGCAGGCAGTTGTTGATGCTGGGGTGGTTGAGGACCCGCAGAGCCTCCGACTCCGCCGAGCAGAAGTCTCCCATCTCGGGTAGGAAGACGTCGGCACTGCCCAGGGGGATGCCGGTGGAAGCGCCGCTATTGCGGGAGAGGAAGAAAAAAACCGTCAGAAAGGCATCTTGGTTGCGCTGGGCTCCGGCCTGGAATTCGAGCCGCAAGGTGTCGCCCACCGAGTAAGGGCCGGGTATGACCGACGAGCCGCACATGACCCCGCCCGAGGTCTGTGCCGAGGCGAACGAGCTTCCGAGGACACCTGAGAGGAGAATCCAAGATAGGGCTCTGAGAGTATCTTTCATAGGAAAATCCTTGGCTTGGTTGAACTGAATCGAGGAGACCGTAGAGAGCTGGGCTCGCTAGCTGTCGCATCGTTCTCAGAGGAACCGCACGACGAAGCCCGCTGCCGATGTGCTGATAGACACCAATCCTCCGAAAATGGCTGAGAGCGAAATGGATTCATCAGGGTCGCGTCATCCATGTATATAAATAGGTTCAACACCGAGCTCCCTCACAGTCCATGAGCTTTGGCCAGTTCAGTCCAGGCGCTATGTCCTTCGATTACGTCTCATTACCCAGCCGCATTCATTCGATGGCAAGGAGAGCTCGGAACATGTCGGACGCTGGTGTCGCCCGTCTATCGCGATTCATACTGTGTGTGGGATGGTGCGTGGGTTTGGCCCTGTGGCCCGCCTTGGCCGCCGCTGGTGGCGGTCCTTCTTCGGCAGCGCCCCTGGAGCCGCCCCGGCCGTTCCTTCTCGGTGGCATCCAGACCCACGAGCTCGACAACCAGCGTTGGACCGCTGCGCTCCATCAGGCCGGCATGAACGCGGTGCAGGTGACGGTGTACGCCCATCAGGGCCCATGGAATACCGCCAAGCTCTGGTACGCCGAGGAAGAGGAGGCGGTGCTGGCCGAGATCCGAGCTGCTCGCCAGAACGGCCTGCAGATAGTGCTGATTCTGCGGGTGGCGCTGGATCACAACGAACCCGAGAATCGCTTCTTGTGGCACGGATTGACTTATCCGAAGAGCGACGAAGCGCTGGCGGAGTGGTTTCGCATCTACATCGACTTCGTCGTCAAGTGGGGGCGGATCGCTGAAGAAGAAGGGGTCGACGTGCTAGGCGTCGCGAGCGAGATGAACTCGTTGACGGCGACCCTACCGGTGGACGAGATACCGGGCCTTCCCGACTACTATCTGGATGACGAGAGCCAGCAGCGTTTGCGCACCCTGGTGGGCCGCTCGGAGCACCTGTTCACCGAACCCCTGCGGGTGAGCATGGGGGCGGGCGACTTCCCGGTGCTGGATGACTTCCTCATCGAGCGCAATCGCGCCGAACGCACCTGGGCTCGCACCTACACCTTCGTGGGCGCGAACGACCGCGTCGTTGCCATCAATGAGCGGCGCAAGAAGCTCGACGCTCACTGGCGCTCGCTGGTGCAGCGGGCCCGGGAGGTCTACTCGGGACGCCTGACCTTGGCGGCCAACTTCGACAACTACCACGAGGTAGGCTTCTGGGACGCCCTCGACTTCATCGGGATCAACGCCTATTTCCCGCTGCGCGAGCTTTTGGAAACGCCGCTCAGTGAAGGCGGTCTAGCGACTGCGTGGCGAAAAATCTTCGCCGATCTCGAGGACTTCAGAAAGGTCCACGAGCTCGATGCACCGGCGGTCTTCACCGAGCTCGGATATACCCGTTGGCAGGGTGTGACGGTCGCGCCGTGGAGCTCAGCGGGGTTCATCCCACTGTGGGATCCCGAAGGCGTCGAGGAGCGCGATCGTGCTTTCTTCTGGTACACGCAGCCGTTCGATCTGGAAGAGCGGGCTCTCGCGATGCAGGCCCTGCATCGGGTGTGGGCGGAGGACCATCCACCCTTGGCCGGCGTGCTGTACTGGAAGCTGTCTTCGCGCCTCGACCTGCAGCGCTACGAACCCTTCATGCTGTATCTCGGGGCGGATGCGGAAGACCCGCTGCTGCCGGCCTTCACCCGCTTTGGCGAGCACATTCGACCGTTCGGTCCGCCGGGTGTCGGTGACGATCCTCACCGGCAGGCCATCGACGCGATCTTGCGTGATGATCGCCAGGCCCTGGTCAAGCGGGTGGAGGAGATCGGCGTAGAAGCGCCCGCGGGCGAGACGCCGCTGCTGCACACCGCGGTACGCTTGGGGCGAGGCCACCTCGCTAGAGATCTAGTGGCCGCCGGGGCCGGGCTCGGGGTCGCCGACCCCAGTGGATTCCTGCCGGTCCACTGGGCTTGTTACCAGCCCGATCCGGAGCTGGTCGACCTCCTGCTGCCAACTGAAGATGTCAGCCTCAGTGACTCGCTGGGCGAGACGCCGCTAATGAAGTGTGCTCGGCTCGACAATACGCTGGTCCTGCGGCGCCTGCTCCAGCGTCGCCCCGGTCTGGTAAGCCTCCGCAACGATCTGCAGCGCGCGGCCCTGCACCTGGCGGCAGACCAAGCTTCGGAAGCCATGATCGCGGCCTTGCTGGAGGGCGGTGCCGACGTCGACGCCGCGGACGTCGACGGAATGACCCCGCTCCATGTCGCCGCACGCCGCGGTGAGCTGGAGATCGTCGAGCTGTTGGCCCGGACGTCCGAACGCCGCGCGAATGGTAGCGGTCACCGCCCGGTGCACGTCGCTGCCATCTATGGCAATTTCGAAGTCTTTCGGCGGCTCTTCGAGCCTAATATCTCTCGCAAGACCAATGAGGAAGGACACGGGTTGCTGCACATGGCGGCGTATGGTGGCCACCCCGAAATTTTGCGCGCCACGCTCGAGCATTACGAGGACGTCGATCCGCAGGATCACGATGGTTGGACCCCGCTGTTTTTCGCCACTCAAAAGGTTCACGCGGCGGCTGCTGGCTTGCTCTTGGAGCGCGGTGCCGCGGTCGCTCAGCGGGACAAGGAAGGCACCGCGGCCATCCACCTCGCGGGAGCCTGTTCCGACTCGCGACTGCTGCAGCAGTTCTTGCAGCAGGACCCCGACGTCGACCTCGCCGACGCCGACGGCAACACGCCACTGCACCATGCTGCCGGATGGGGACACCTCGAAAACCTCCGCCTGCTGCTCGCGGCCGGCGCGGACCCCAGCCTGCGCAACCGCGAAGGCGATACGGCGCTCGACATCGCCTCCGAAAGCGGCCGGCGCAGGGCAGCTGTGCTGCTGCGAGCGGCCGAGGATGCGGTCGACCCAACGGCTCGAGTCTCCGAGGGAACGAGCACGGCTCGAAGGGATCAGTAGCTGGAATCCGCCTCGTCGGCAGGCTAAGGTAGTTGGACCATGAAGGGCTGGAGCGTTGAGGAGAGTCGCCATGTCGTGCGTGATCGGTGGATCTCGCTGCGTGCAGACTCCTGCACGACGCCCGCAGGGGAATCCGTCGCGCCATACTACGTGCTCGAGTATCCGGACTGGGTGAATGTGGTTCCCATCACGGGGGAGAACGAAGTCGTCCTGGTGCGGCAATATCGGCACGGCATTGGCCGGGCGCTCTTGGAGCTGCCGTGCGGCGCCATCGACGATTCTGATGAGACGCCGGTGAATGCTGCCAAGCGAGAGCTGCTCGAGGAGACGGGTTTTGCCAGCTCGGAATTTGTCCCGACCGGCGTCTTGGCGCCCAATCCCGCGACCCACTCGAATTTCACCCACTGTTTCTTGGCGACGAACTGCGAGAAGGTGGCAGATGCCTCGCCGGAATCGACCGAAGATCTCGAGCTCCAGCTCCAGCCGCTGCCTGAGTTCGTGGATGCCGTGCTGCGGGGAGAGCTGCTGCAGGCCCTACACGTCGGCTCAGTGCTGTTCGCACTCGCGCGTCTCGGGTATCTCGGAAGCGGGTCGCAGTAGTAGTCGTCTTGTCTTTGAAAGATGGCCGCGCGGGTTCAGGGAGGCAGCCCGGAGCTTGGTTTATAACCTTGATGGGCGCTTTGAAGGTCAAGCTAATGATTAGCTCAACCACTGTTACGGGTAAGTCGGTTGAGCTAATCATTAGCTCAACCGACTTACCTGGTAAACCGGTTGAGCCAAAGATCTACTCGTCGGTCTAATCCGTTCCAAGCCTCGGTTTGATCACTAGCTCAACTGTTTTATCCGTAAAAGCGGTTGAGCTAATGATTAGCTCAACTAGCAAAACGGTAATTAGGGTCAAAACATAGTGTCGGGTAGGTGGCGTTCCGAGCTTCCGTCTGTCTTTCAGCGCTCGTGGGCTAAAATTCTTGGGCGCAGGCCGGCCCTATCACCAGCGAGAGACGACCTTGGGGTAGGAATGCGTCGCTACGCATCAACCGAAGGAATGATCGCGCTGCCTCGAAGGAGAGGATCCATGAACGCCGTGACCGCTACAATCTCGCACGTCTTCCCCTCGCTCTCCAAGATCTTGCTCTTGCTGATCTTCCTGCCTTGGACCGCATCGTCTCAGGCCGATGAAGCCGAGCAATACTGGCCGCAGTGGCGCGGCCCGCTGCACAATGGCGTGGCGCCGCACAGTGATCCACCGACGACCTGGAGCGAGACGGAGAACATTCGCCTCAAGGTGGAGATTCCGGGGCGCGGGTTGGCGTCGCCGATCGTGTGGGGCGACAGGATTTTCCTGCTGACGGCTGAGCCTGCCGATGCCACAGCCTATGAGGCTTCGCAGAAGGCAGCGGCGGACAAGCTCGAGAAGCAAGAGTGGCCGCCTAGCGTCGAGCCGGTGAAGCAGGCGTTCATGGTGCTGGCGGTGTCGCGCAACGACGGCCGAATCGTGTGGCGGCGGACGGCAGTGGAGCGGGTGCCCCATGAGAGCCACTACCTCGATGCCTCGTGGGCTTCGGCGTCGCCGGTAACCGATGGCGAACGGCTGTTCGCTCACTTCGGCTCCAATGGCCTCTACTCGTACGATGTCACCGGCAAGCTGCGGTGGTCTGTCGACCTCGGCGATATGACGACCCGCAGGGGTTTCGGCGAGGGTAGCTCGCCGGCGCTCCACGGCGACACGCTAATCGTCAATTGGGATCACGAGGGAGACTCGTTCATTGTGGCGCTGGACGCCGACACCGGCGAGCAGCGTTGGCGGCGCGAGCGACCGGACGAAGTGACGTCGTGGGCGACTCCGCTGGTGGTCGAGGTCGGCGAGCGCACCCAGGTCGTCGTGCCGGCTACCGGCCGCAGCCGGGGCTACGATCTAGAGACCGGCGAGGAGCTGTGGAGCGCCACCGGCATGACCGTCAACACGATTCCGACGCCAGTACATCGCGACGGTATGGTCTACTTGACTAGCGGCTACCGCGGCACCGTCATGCAGGCGATCTCCCTGGCCAAGGCCAAGGGGCCGATCAACGACACCGAAGCCATGGCCTGGACGTTCGACCGTCATACGCCCTATGTACCGTCACCGGTGCTGATCGAGGATCGCATCTGCTTCATCAAGCATCTGCGCAACGTCTTCACCTGCCTGGACGCCGACTCGGGCGAGGTCATCTACACCGAGAAGCGCCTCGACGGCATCACCAACGTCTACGCTTCGCCGGTCGTCGCCGGCGGTCGCATCTACATCTTTGCCAAGGACGGCCGCTCGATCGTGCTCGACGCCGGCCCGGAGTACAAGGTGCTGGCAACCAACGTGCTCGATGATCCCGTCAACGCGTCTCCGGCAGTCGCAGATAGCGAGATCTACGTGCGCAGCGATCACTATCTGTATGCGATCAGCAGTCTGGGCGGAGACCGCAGCGGTACAGCGACGGATGAGCCTGCGGGAACGCAGGCCGGGTCGAAGGAGACTCGAGCAGGGGCGAAGGATTAAGCGGTAGGCTGACTCAACCTGCCTTCTGCAGCCGTTCGGTCAGCCAGAGATTGACGAGGGTCTCCGGAACGAGACCACGCCGCCTTGCTTGCGCTTCGATTTCGCAGTACAGCTCAGGAGACAACGTCACGCGACGTCGTCGCTCAGCGCGCACCTCAAAATGAGCCTCGCGAGTCTGTTCTTCGAAGTCCGCCAGGTTGGCGTCATCCCAGAATTCGCCGATCTCTAAAGGGCCAGTTGCTCTAGAGATCGCAGTCCGGTTCAGGTTGCTACTTTTGCTCATAGAGTCGTCGTTCTTTCCGTCCCATGTTCCTAGCGCTCACGATCAGCGCGGTATGGTTCGGCTTGTGGATGAAAACTACGATTAGGTATCGGCCTGCATCGGTTCTTCCGAGGGCGGCATAAACATCTTCGCCCGACCG
>JBCCEE010000116.1:0-19766 GCA_039030415.1 Acidobacteriota bacterium | reverse complement strand
TCCCCGGTCATGAAATCGCGCGGACCGATGGCGTAGACCAGCGCGAGGGTCAGCACGAAAGCGGCTATCGGGGCGAAGAGCGCGTGGCGTGGAGTGTTCAAGTGCGTACGGCGTGGAGGTTCACAAGGATCAGCCTTGTCGAGTCAGATTAGTCTGTCAACATTACAGCCAACATTTAGTGCGCTGCGGCTTTGCTGGGCAGCTCACAACCCCGGCCGTTGGTGCCCTGAGGCGAGTGACGCAGCCCGGCGCAGCGCATCCAACGCGACCGGCTATCGAACGGAATCTAGCTCGAGGCGGGATCGCGTCTCGACCCCGGGTCGGCGAGTAGTGCGGCCATCGCTTCGGTGGTCAGCGGCCGGCTGAAAAAGTATCCCTGGAGCTCGTCGCAACCCTGGTCGCGCAGAAAACTGCGCTGATCCTCTCGCTCGACGCCTTCTGCCAGGACCGTCATGCCGAGGCTGTGCGCCATGGCGATGATCGCCTGGATGATGGCGCCGGCGGTGGCCTGCCGCCCCAGACCGTCGACGAATGCCTTGTCGATCTTGAGCGTCGTCACCGGCAGGCGCTCGAGGTAGCTGAGCGACGAGTGGCCGGTGCCGAAGTCGTCGATCGCCAGCCGAATCCCCATCTTGCGCAGCTCGCCGAGATTGCTGATGCCCTTCTCCGGATCCTGCATGACCGCGCTCTCGGTGACCTCGAGCTCGAGACGGCGAGGATCCATGCCGGTACTGTCGAGCACGCGGGCGACCGTCTCGAGAAAGCCGCGGCGCTGGAGCTGATGCACCGAGAGGTTGACCGCCAGGCGCAGGTCGAAGCCGGCGTCGCGCCACTTGCGGCCCTGACGGCAGGCCGTCTCCAGAACCCAATCACCCAACGGTCCGATGAGCCCGGCGTCTTCAGCCAGGTGGACGAAGTCCCCCGGCATCACCAGCTCGCCGCTCGCCTTGTGCCACCGCACCAGTGTCTCGGCGCCCGAGATCTGGCCGCTGCGAGCATCGAACTGCGGTTGATAGTGGAGCAGCAGCTCGTGGCGGTCGATGGCTCGCCGCAGGCTGTTCTCGAACATCAGCTTCTCGAGTGCCCGAGCGTTCATGTCGGGGGCATAGATCTGATAGCTGTCCCGGCCGCTGTCTTTCGCCCGGTAGAGGGCGATATCGGCGTTCTTGACCAGGGTCTCGCCGTCCGCCCCGTCATGCGGGAACAGACTGATGCCGATGCTGGCGGTGACGTGCAGGCTATGTCCCTGCAGGGAAACGGCGGGGCGGAGAGCCTCCAGGATGCCCTCGGCGACGCGCGCCGCGTCCTCGGCCTGGCGCAGGTTGTTGACCAGGACGAGAAACTCGTCGCCGCCGAGCCGAGCGACAGTATCGCCGCCACGCTTGCGACCGGTCAGGCGCTGGGCGACCTCGATCAGCAGGCGGTCGCCCGCGGCGTGGCCGAATGTGTCGTTGATCGTCTTGAAGCGATCCAGATCGATGAAGAACAGGGCCAGCAGCTGGTGGCCGCGAGACGCCTGGGCCACCGCGTGGCGCAGGCGGTCCTCGAACAGCATGCGATTGGGCAGGCCGGTGAGGTGATCATGGTAGGCGTGGTGCCGTGTCGCTTCTTCGGCCTTCTTGCGCTCGGTGATGTCACGGAAGCTCCACACCCTGCCGACACACTTGCCTCCCAGGCGCTGCGGTTTGGAGAAGCGCTCGAAGAAGCGGCCGTCCTTGAAGCGCAGTAGATCCTGGCCTTCCGCTTCAGGATCGGCGTAGAACTGGCGGACCTTGCTCAGGAAGCTCTGGGGCTGCAGCAGCTGATCGCGCACCGAAGCGAGCAGGCGCTCGCTGTCGCCCTGCTCCATCAAGCCCGGTGGGATGCGCCACATCTCGACGAACTTTTGGTTGAACGTGACGACCCGGCCGTTGAGGTCGACGACCAGGAGGCCGTCGGCGGTGGACTCGAAGGTGGCTCGCAGCAGCGAGAGCGAGGTTTCGAGCTCGATTCGAGTTCGCTCGCGCTCGGTGATGTCGCGGTTGATCGTGAGGATCGCCCATTCGCCCTGGTACTTGATGACCGAAGAGTGGATATCGACCAGCATCTTGCTGCCGTCGCGCCGCAGATGCACCGCCTCCAGCGACGTCGCCAGCCCGCCACGGGCCGTCTCGCGCATCAGAGAGCGGCTCTTCTCGACCTCCTCGGACAGCGCTCCAAGACTCAGCCCGAGCAGCTCATGGCGCGAGAAACCGTACATTTCGCAGGCTCGCTGGTTGACCTCGAGGATCGTCTCCGAGCTCGGTGCCACGATCAGGATGGCGTCGTGCGCGGCTTCGAAAAGGCCACGGTAATCGCTTTCGGACTGCTCGGTCTCGACCGGTTGCTGCTGATAAGTGGTGGTCACGGTGGCACACAGCCTGCGGAAAAAAGAAGCGAAACGTCGGCACCGGGCGGGTCACGAGCGGTGAGCGACGGGCTACATAAAAGGTCAGGTGACGGAAGCACGAAGCCTCGCCGAGCGCATCGTCGTACCGATTCCGGGGTAGGGTGACGTGCGCCAGCGACTTTCCAAGGAGCAGAGCCTCGACCCAGCCGAGGCTGCGAGGTTACCATGCGTCCCCAGGGTTCCATAGCGCGTTGGGAATACCAGAGAAGGGTTCGGCTTTTGATCGACCCTTGCCGAAGAGGACAAGATGATGAGCGACGAGACGAACCATGAGCAGGCTGCCCTGCGCAACGCGTGGCTGCAATTTGCAACGTTCGACCACAACGCGATCGTGATTCAAGCGCGCTTCTACCGGCTGCGCGGAGCGGTGCTGTGGATGGGGGTGATCGCTACGGCGCTGGCGGTCATCTACTCGCATTTCGTTGCGCCGGAGGGAGACCAGCCGGAATTTCCGGATTGGCGTCATATCTTTTGGCTGGTGATGGTCATGGCTCCGATCTCGGTGACAGTCCTGAGCACCGGAGCCGCCAAGCTCGCCCGAGGAGTCGACTGGGTGGCCCTGCGCGGTGCGGCGGAAGCCACCAAGCGCGAGATCTTCCGCTTTCGCTGTGGGGTAGACGGCTACGATCATTCCGCCTCGCAGTTCGGCGAGCGAGCCGAGATGCTCTCGAAGCGCGTCGGCCAGGCCACCAGCCGGTTGATGGATACAGACGTCTTGCAGTCTAGCCTCGAGCCCTACGGCGGTGAGCTGCCGCCCAAGCAAGCCGTCGCCCAGGGGGACGACGGCATGTCCGACCTGGAGCCCGAGCACTATCTGACCTGGCGCCTAGAAGACCAGCGGGCGTTCTTCCAGAGCAAGGCGAAGGCTCTCGATCGGCGCAACCACCTGATGCAGTGGGCGATCGCCGGTCTGGGAGGGCTCGGCACCCTATTCGCCTCCGTCGGCCAGGAGATTTGGGTGCCGGTGGCGGTCAGTGTCTCGACCGCCCTGACGTCTTACTATCTCCAGCTGCGCAGCGTCGAAACCCACCTCGCAGGCTATAACCGGGCCAGCCTCGAGCTGTCCAACGTCGCGACATGGTGGTGCGGCCTGTCGCAGGCCGCCAAGCAAGACCACGTCAAGTTCAGCCAGCTGGTCGAGCGTACCGAGGCCATCTTGACCAGCGAGAATTCTTCGTGGGTGCAGAATATGCAGGCCGCGGTCGCCCAGACTGACGACCGCGACGAGTGAGCGAGACTACTTGGCTCGTGACGACAGTCGCGCCTTGAGGTAATCGCGGTTCATGCGGGCGATGAAGTCGATCGAGATCTCCTTCGGGCACACCGCCTCGCACTCGCGATGGTTGGTGCACGAGCCGAATGCCTCGTCCTCCATCTGCGCCACCATCGAGATCACCCGCTGGTCGCGCTCGGGCTGACCTTGGGGCACCAGGCCGAGGTGGGAGACCTTGGCCGAGGTAAAGAGCTGCGCCGCTCCATTCGGGCATTGCGCGACGCATGCGCCGCAGCCGATGCAGGCGGCGGCCTCGAAGGCTTGGTCGGCATCGACCTTGGGCACCAGCACTTCGTTGGCATCCGGAGCGCTGCCGGTGTTGATCGAGATGAAGCCACCGGCCTGGATGATGCGGTCGAAAGCGCTGCGATCGACCATCAGGTCTTTGATCACCGGAAAGCCCGCGGCTCGCCACGGCTCGATGGTGATCTCGTCCCCGTCTTTGAAGTGCCGCATGTGCAGCTGGCAGGCGGTGGTACCGGCCTGAGGACCGTGAGCGACGCCATCGATCATCAGGCTGCAGGCGCCGCAGATGCCCTCGCGGCAGTCATGATCGAAGACGATCGGCTCTTCGCCGTTCTCTTCGAGACCTTGATTGACGACGTCTAGCATCTCGAGGAACGACATCTCCGGACTGACGTCGGGAGCCGGGTAGGTTTTCATGCGCCCCTCGGCTTTGGGGCCGGCCTGGCGCCAAACTTTGAGCGTGAGATCCATTATTTGTAACTCCTCTGAGTGAGCTTGACGTACTCGAATTCGAGCTCTTCCTTGTTCAGCTTCGGCGGCCCGTCCGGGTTGTAGCCCCACGCCGAGACGTAGCTGAACTCCTCGTCCTTGCGCAGCGCCTCGCCTTCGGGCGTCTGGCTCTCCTCGCGGAAGTGGCCACCGCACGACTCGGTACGCTCCAAGGCGTCGTGGCACATCAGCTTGCCGAGCTCGAAGAAGTCTGCGACGCGACCGGCCTTCTCGAGCGACTGGTTGACGCTCTCGGCCGAGCCCACTACCTTGACGTCGTTCCAGAACTCCTCTTCCAGGGCCGGGATCTTCTCGAGGGCGGATTTGAGCCCCGCCTCATTGCGTGCCATACCGCAGTGATCCCACATCAGCTGGCCGAGCTCGCGGTGGAAAGAGTCGACCGTCCGGCTGCCGTTGATCGCCAGCAGCTTCTTGGCTTGGTCGCGTACCTCGGCCTCGGTAGCAGCGAAGGCGGGATGGTCGGTGGTGATCTTCTCGCCCATGTGCTGGGAGAGGTAGTCACCGATGGTGTAGGGCAGCACGAAGTAGCCGTCCGCCAGCCCCTGCATCAAGGCACTGGCGCCGAGACGGTTGGCGCCGTGATCCGAGAAGTTGGCCTCGCCGATGGCGTACAGGCCCTCGACCGAGGTCATCAGGTTGTAATCGACCCACAGGCCCCCCATGGTGTAGTGGAGGGCAGGGTAGATGCGCATCGGCACCTCGTAGGGGTCCTCGCCGGTGATCTTCTCGTACATCTGGAAGAGGTTGCCGTAGCGGTCCGAGATCGCCTTCTTACCGAGGCGACCGATGGCCTCGGCGAAGTCGAGGTAGACGCCGAGACCGGTCGGGCCGACGCCGCGTCCCTCGTCACAGACGTCCTTGGCGTTGCGAGACGCGACGTCGCGCGGCACCAGATTGCCGAAGCTCGGATACTTGCGCTCCAGATAGTAGTCGCGCTCGTTCTCTGGGATCTGGTTGGCGGGGCGCTTGTCGCCTTTCTTCTTGGGAACCCAGATGCGACCGTCGTTGCGCAGCGACTCCGACATCAGGGTGAGCTTCGACTGATAGTCGCCGGAGACCGGAATGCACGTCGGATGGATCTGCGTGAAGCACGGATTGGCGAAGTGGGCCCCCCGGCGGTGCGCCCGCCAGGCCGCGGTGACGTTGCAGTTCTTGGCGTTGGTCGACAAGAAGAAGACGTTGGAATAACCGCCGGTGGCGAGTACCACCGCATCCCCGGCGTGCGAGGAGATCTCGCCGGTCACCAGGTTGCGCACGACGATCCCGCGGGCGCGGCCGTCGACCAGCACCACGTCTAGCATCTCGGTGCGGGGAAACATCTCGACCTTGCCCGAGGCGATCTGGCGCTCCAGCGCCTGATAGGCGCCGAGCAGCAGCTGCTGGCCGGTCTGACCGCGAGCGTAGAAGGTGCGCGATACCTGAGCGCCGCCGAACGAGCGGTTGTCGAGCGTGCCGCCGTACTCGCGAGCGAAGGGCACACCCTGGGCAGCGCACTGGTCGATGATGTTGACGCTGACCTGAGCGAGCCGATAGACGTTGGCCTCACGCGAGCGGTAGTCACCGCCCTTGACGGTGTCGTAGAACAGCCGGTAGATGCTGTCGCCGTCGTTCTGATAATTCTTCGCGGCGTTGATGCCACCCTGGGCAGCGATCGAGTGGGCGCGGCGCGGGCTGTCTTGAAAGCAGAACGCCTTGACGTTGTAGCCGAGCTCGGCGAGGGTCGCCGCGGCCGAGCCACCGGCCAGGCCGGTGCCGACGACGATGACGTCGAACTTGCGCTTGTTGGCCGGGTTGACCAGCTTGAGATCGAAGCGGTGCTGATCCCATTTCTTGTCGATGGGGCCGCTGGGTATTCTGGCGTTGAGCATGTCGAGCTCCTAGGAAACAAAGCCAGTGACGATGGCTATCGGCACGGAGATAAAGCCGAGGGTGACGATGACTGCGAAGGCGATCGCGAATTGGCGACGGAAGGCGTTGAATCGCGGGCCGCTCCAACCCAGGGATTGGAACATGCTCCACAAGCCGTGGTAGAGGTGAAATCCGAGGGCAGTGACCGCCAAAATGTAGACGCCAGCGAGCAGCGGATTCTGAAACGCAATGACCAGATTGTGGTAAACGTCGCCGTGTTTGAAGTCACTGTGGACGTTGCCCACCGTCAGATGGAGCAGGTGGTAGATGACGAAGAACAGAATGATCACGCCGCCATATCGCATGGTGCGCGAAGCATAGGTGGCGGCTTGAGGTTTGCTCTTGGCGTAGCCGACCGGGCGGGCTTTGCGACTGATCTGGGTGAGCTGCCAGGCGGACAGTATGTGGAGGCCGACCGCGGCCAGTAGGCCAAAGCGTAGGATCCACAGCAGCTCGCCGTGCCCCAGGATCGGTTTGCCGAGCTCGCGCAGCCCCTCGGCGTAGGCGTTGAGTTTTTCGGGACCTTGGAAGACTTTCAGGTTGCCCGCCATATGGCTCAGCACGAAGCCGAACAGGATGACGCCGGTTACCGCCATGACGGCTTTCTTGGCCATCGGCGAGCGGTACAGCTCGATGATCCAACTCATGGGTTACCTCGTACGTGGGACGGCCCGGAGCGTGCCGGGCGCACAATGCGAAAGGACGTCGACGTGTGACTCCGCTGGTTCGAGCATCGAGCTCTTGCACAGAGTCAACCGTAGGCGTCGCGTTGGGGTTGTCATAGAGCTCCTATCCTAGCCGTATTGCTGGCAGTTCGCACGGTCCCTCAGATCGATGTTCGTGAGGCTTTCGCCCTCAGATTCAGGTGGCACTTTTCCTTATGTGCGTGCGGGCTCTGGGTGGTTACCCGAGCGACTCGAGCCTGAGACGCAGGTGAATGGGTGGATCGACTGAATGAGAGCTCGAGCCTCAGGCTCATTGAGCTATCATGCGGCAGGTATGAAGCTTCACATAACCAATGGGGATGTAGCCGCCGAGCTGATTCGCTCGACGGATCTCGAAGGCTTGGTGCTCCCGTGGCGTGACGTGCTGCACGAGGGGCCGGTGCCGGCCGGTCTCGCGCCCGCTGAGCTGGCCGAGCTGCGAAGTGACTTCCTCGCCGAGCTCGGCGGGACGGATCGCGGGCCCATCCGGCAGGATTTTGCCGCCCGGGACGCGACGCTCGCACGTCTGGGCGAGAGCGACCGGATCGTCCTATGGTTCGAGCACGACCTCTATGATCAGCTGCAGCTGATCCAGATCCTGGACCGCCTCGCCGACAGCGCGGTCGGTGAGCTGGAGCTGATCGTGATCGACGAACATCCGAGCGTCGAGCGGTTCCGCAGCCTGGGTCAGCTGACTCCCGCCCAGCTGAGTGCACTCTATCCCCAGCGCCAGCCGGTGACTGTCGCTCAGCTGGACCTAGCCCGTCGCGCCTGGCGGGCGTTTGGATCGCCTGGTCTGGAAGCCCTGCGGGACCTGGCTACGGCCACGCCCGATTTGCCGCTACTGGCGCCGGCCCTGCGTCGTCACCTGGAGCAGTTTCCCTCGGTCGACAATGGACTCGGCCGAACCGAGCAGCAGGTGCTGACCGCTTTGGTCGGCGGCCCGCTTCGAGCCGGCGAGCTCTTCCGCGATCAGCAGGCAGCCGAAGCGGCTCCGTTTCTGGGAGACACTACGTTTTGGACCTACCTGCGGCGCTTGGCGGTCGGTGCGGAGCCGCTCGTCGAGCTCTCCCCGGCGGATTCCTTCGGCGATACGATGGTGGCCTTGACCTCAGCCGGTGGGCGGGTCTCGAAGGGAGAAGCCGACCAGATCGCGCTCAACGGCATCGACCGCTGGTTCGGTGGCGTCCATTTGCAGGGGCACCGCGTCGCCGCTGCCTATCGCTTCGACGCTCGCCTCTGAGCCCGCTGGATTGCGGCGGGCCGCTCCGCTGCTGGGAGTGTGTCGCGTGAGACGCGGGGTCCAGGCTTCTGCTATTCCAATGTGTCAAATTGAGGTGAGCGTGAGAGCTCAGGGCTAGTGGGCGGACTCCCTAAAAAAGTAAAGATCTGAAGAGTTTCACGGCAAGAGTCTGCGTGGCCCGTCCGCTCCCGAGAGCAGCCCACCCCTGATAAGTGGCGTAGTGCAAATATTTATCCGCAATTCACAGCATCGCTACAGAATTCAATAGACGAATCGCTGCCTGGCCAGTACTCTTCACGGTGGGAGATTCAATGATCAATACCACCATGGCTGACACTACTGCGATCAACACCACCCTGACCGCCTACTACGCGCGGCGTGCTGCCGAGTACGAGCGCATCTACCGCAAGCCGGAGCGGCAGGCTGATTTGAGCCGCTTGAAAGCCAAGTTCTCGCACGGCTTCACGGGCGTCGATTTGCTGGAGATAGCTAGCGGCACCGGCTATTGGACCCAATTCGCATGCCGCTCGGCGCGGTCTATCCTGGCGACGGACTACAACGAGGAAGTCCTGGGGATCGCCCAAGAGAAGGATTATGGTGAGTGTCCGGTGAAGTTTCGCGTCGCTGACGCTTATGTTCTGAACGAAGTGCGCGGGCCGTTCTCTGGTGCCCTAGCGTGTTTTTGGTGGTCTCACGTGCCGAAAGAAAAACTCACCGGTTTCTTTCGCTGTCTGCACAAGAAGCTCCGTCCAGGAGCCAAGGTGGTGATGCTCGACAACCGTTATGTCGAGGGCAGCAGCACGCCGATCGCGCGGCGTGACAAGCATGGCAACACCTATCAGCTGCGCGAGCTGTCCGACGGTTCGAAGCATGAAGTTCTCAAGAATTTCCCGACCCGGGAAGAGCTCGTAGATCGCTTCGAGCCGTTTTCCGACAACCTCGAAGTGACGGAGCTGGACTACTATTGGCTCGCTGAATATTCCTACTGACCGGTGACATATCTTTCGATCTCGAACCGCGGCGACGGCTGGTCGGGGAAGCAATAGTTAGAAAACGTTCCGTTTTCGGCTGCGTTCAACCCGGTTTCATCGCATCGATCCGGCGTGGTCGCATCGATCCGGCTTCGTGAGTCTCGAATGGTTGCCGTATTCAGAGCTGTCTGAGGTACGCTTCGAAGCGACGCTGCGAGTCGCCACCGAAAGACAAGAAGCGCACGCCGATGCCGCCGACCTGATCGCGACCGACCAGGGTGTGGCGCATGGTCTCTGCGACGCCGACGATCGGCCGCGGGTCATCCGGTAGCGAGAACTCGAAGTCGATCCTGGTGCCTTTGTCGTAGCGCCGATCCGTGCGGATCAGCATACCGCTGGCGGATAGGTTCTCGGTCTGGCAGAGGATCATGT
Organism: Acidobacteriota bacterium; assembly: GCA_039030415.1. Classification (GTDB taxonomy): domain Bacteria; phylum Acidobacteriota; class Thermoanaerobaculia; order Multivoradales; family J023; genus JAAELT01. Next base: position 10,051 of record JBCCEE010000116.1, on the reverse strand, counting down.
CTTTGGCGCCACCGAGCTTGATCTCCATACGGGCGAGGAAGCGTGCGGCCTTTCGAGGCGCTACGTCGAGTAGGCTCGAAACCGCCTGCTGCAGCGTCTCTTCGGCCTCGTCGAGCACTAGGGTGCGATTGGCGCCGCGCCCGATGTAAGACTCGGCCTCGGTTGATTCCGTGGCTTCGGCGATCAGCAGAATCGGTGAGCGGTGGCAGCGGCTGTCCGGTTGACGGACGGACTGAAGGAAGACGCCGAGATCCATGTCGGGTAGCGGATACCGGACCAGCAGGACCTCGATCTCGACGTGAGCGACCAGCTCGAGAGCCCCGGAGCCACTCGGGAAGCGGTCGACATCAAAGGCGTTGCGCGCCAGAAACGGCGCAACCCGTCCGAATTCCTCGGTGTCGACACCGATTACAAGTACATTTCTGCGTTTCTGCATATGATGAAGACGACTCCTTCACCGGATAGCACGTCATCGTAGTCAGTGCGGTCCAGGTGTGACCCGATGGCTGTTCACCCGGCGCGGCAAGCCCGGTTTGGGAACGCGGAGTCTACTACGGTTTAGCGAGATTTCGTCGCTGATCCCGTACCTCGAGAGCGAGGTTTCCATCATCTCAGCGAGCAGGCATGTACAGCGGTAGCGAGCGAGCGCAGCCTCAGGGCACCGTATCGTCCCTCAGGGGATCATCGCTGCCCAAGCCTATGGGCCTGACGCAGGCGGATACGTCCGGCGAGCCCACGTCTTCCCACTTGATGCAGCATTTCAAGGATGGGGCGGCTTCTCCGCTGAACCATTCGGCGCAGACCATGTTGGGCTCGTGGCAAACATCGTTGCTGCTGATCTGCCAGGTCGGAAGGTTGCCGAGCGCACCGGCTTGCGGAGTCGTTTGGGGCAGTGTGAGCCAAAGGCCGACAGCAACGAGGACGGTGGGGAGTGCTTTCATCTTTTCTCCATGGGGAAAGTTGGCTTTGTTTCGTCACGCGCAAAGCCACCGAGAGCTCGATCAGATTTCCAGATCCTCGAGCCAGGCGCGAACCTTCGCCGTCGCCACGTAACTCTCGCCGGCCAGCTCGAGCAGCTGCTCGTGGCTGCGCTCGAGAATCGCTTTGGCCTCCACCTGATGGCCTTTAGAGGCCTCGATGCGTGCGCGCACGGCGCGCGCCCAGGGCTGCTGACGGGGATCTCTCACCTCGCTGGTCCACCAGGATTCCGGCAGCTCGGCGAGGGTCGCTTCGGCTTGCTCGTGCCGGTCGTTGTCGATTTGGAGCTCGGCCAAGTGCAGCAGAATGTAAACCGTTCGGGTCATGGTAGGTCCGCGGGCTGGATCCCTGAGGTAGATGTCCAAAGTCTCTTGCATCAGGTCCTCGGCGAGCTCCAGATCACCGCTGCGGTGATGAATCGCAGCTAGCTGAAAGAGGTTCTGTGCGACGACCCAATGCTCGATCGGGAAGATCTGGCGGCGTATGGCCAAGGACTGGGAGAGGAGCTCGCCGGCAGTTTCGAGATCGCCATCGTCGCGGGCCAGAAGACCGAGCTGATGCAGCACGGCGCCGACGTCGGGATCTATCTCCCCCTCGAGCTGCTGAAAGAGCTCGAGGGCGCGCTGGTAGAGCTGCCGCGACTCGGCCGTCTGGCCGCGATGTTTGGTGAGCAGCGCTCGCTGGCTGAGGTGAATCGCGACCTGCTCCCCCGGGGCGAGACCGTCTTCCATCATTTCGGCCGCCCGCTCGACGAGCTGCTCGGCAGGCTCCCAGCGCCGCCACCAGCAGTACACTCCTGCGAGGTTGTTGGTGAGCTCGAAGAGCAAGGCAGAGTCTTTGGGATCGGCGCCCCGGGCAGACTCTAGTGCTTGGCGAGCCAAGCGCTCGGCTTGCTCGTAATTTTCTTCACGGTAGAGCGCCAGCAGCGCTTGGTCGCCCTTGGCGCGCGCCGCGGCGAGCTGCAGCTCGCTGCTGTTATCGGCGGCGTCAAAGCTATCGAGCGCTTCGACGAGCCACTTATCCGCGTCTTCGAACCGTCCGAGATGGAGCGCGATACGGCCGAAGAGCGAGGCGACCGAGCCGTGGGCGCCCGGGTCCTGGAGCGGTGCCACCCGCAGTCGGCGTTCGCCGCGCTCGAGCAGCTCGGCGACGGTCGGTGGGCGACCCTGGGATGCTTCTGGGCTGGCGGCCCAGAAGAGATCGAACAACACACCTTCCATGGCGGCTAAACGGCTAGCCGTGCGTTCGATTCGCTGAGCTTGGCGCAGGGTCGAGTCGGTGAACGCTGCCAGCAGACTCCCCAACAGAGCCACCACCGCTAGCGGCAGCCGATGACGGCGGAGAAATTTGCCGCTCACGTAGCGGAAAGCTCCTTGCCTGGCGAGTACCGGCAAACTCTGCTGGAAGCGTCGGAGATCTTCGGCCAGGGCTTCAACCGACAGATAGCGGCTCTCCGGATCGGCACGCAGCGCCTTGAGCACAATCGCGTCGAGATCGGGTGCGATTCCTCTGGCGAGGGAGCTCGGTGACGGTGGAGACTCGCGAGTGATGGTGCGTTCGATATCCAGCAGCGACCTACTCTCGAAGCGGTAGGGTAGCTGGCCTGTGAGCAGCTTGTAGAGTACGACTCCAAGCTGATAGACGTCGGTGGCGACCGTGATGCGCTCTCCGCGCAATTGCTCGGGACTGGCGTAGGAAGGCGTCAGCTTTCGATCCCAGCTGGCGGTGGTCAGCGGGCTGATGGGGTCCTCGGCCGTCGGCCCAAGCGAAGCGTCGGCCAATAGCTTGGCGATACCGAAATCGAGGAGCTTGGGCTTGCCGCTGTCGTCGAGCAGAATATTCGAAGGTTTGAGATCGCGATGTACGACAAGCTGTCGATGGGCGAAGCTCACTGCGTCGCACACTGCGAGAAAGACCTCGAGACGCCTCGGTATTGAGAGCTCGAGACGGGCCGCAGCAACGTCCAACGGCTCGCCATGAGCGCGCTCCATGACCAGGAAAGGCAGCCCTGTCGGGGTCGTGCCGCCGTCGAGCAGGCGCGCGATGCCAGGGTGATCGAGGTCGGCGAGGATCTGCCGTTCGAGCTGCAACCGCTCGGCGGCCGAGGCGCTTTCTGAACCGTGGCGCAAGACTTTGATGGCGACTTCGCGAGTGAACGTCTGGTCCGCGCGCTCGGCGAGGAATACCGAGCCCATGCCGCCGTGTCCTAGCGGGCGCTTAATGAGATAAGACCCCAGGCGGTCGCCGGAACGCAGAAGATCCGTTGCGTGGGGCTCCTGTGGCAACGCGGCCGCCTCGGCGAGGAAGCCGTCCGCTTCTGCGTCGGCAGCCAAGAGTGCCGCGATTTCAGCGTGCAGCTCGGGGTCGCCGGCGCAACGGCGGTCTAGAAAAGCGTCTCGCTCAGCTGCTGGCAGCGTCAGCGCCTGGCCGAAGATTAGCTCGATTCGCGACCAATCCCTGGCGGTGGCGGTGTTATCGCGTTCGACGCTCATGCCGTAGCTTTCTCGGGCTAGTCCGGGCCCATGAGACGGCGATGGAGCCAAGCCCTGGCCAGGCGCCAACGTCGCTGTACCGTGGCCGTACTGGAGCCGGTGATGTCAGCGATTTCGCCGGCGGTGAGATCTAGGAAGAACTTGAGCTCCACGATTCGCGCCAGCTCAGGGTTCTCCGCTTCCAGCCCTTCGAGGGCGCTGTCCAGGGCGATCAGATCCGGCGAAGCAGAACCGGCCACCGGCAAGTCTTGGAGGGCTTCTTCGCTCAGCCGTTCCAGGCCGCCGCCGCGCTTCTCAGCGCCGCGGCTGCGCCAATGGTCGACCAGCACCCGCCTCATCATGCGGCCTGCATTGACGAAGAACTGTTCCCTATTTTGATACTCGATGCGGTCTTGGCGAATCAGGCGCAGGTAGGCTTCATGGATCAGCGCCGTCGTTTGCAACGTGTGCTCCTTGCGTTCCTGGCGCAGGAAGCTCGCTGCAAGCCGCCGCAGCCGGTCATAGACCAGAGTCGTCAGGCGGTCGAGAGCGCGATCATCACCGCATCGCCAGGCTTCTAGAAGATCCGTGACGCCTGTGTCTGCAGAGCCATCGGTCGTGTCTGCAGGACCGGCTTCGCTTTCGGATCCGCCGGTGCCTGCGGATCGGCCGATCCGCGCCGAATCGGTCTGCGCCAGATCATCGCCCTGCGCCAAGTCATCCGTCATGAATGGCGTGATTTTAGCATGTCTTGGTGGCTGCCTCTGCCCTCGTCTGAGCGTCTAGGGCGCCCGATACGAGGTTGGAGGAGCGGGGGATGATCGAGTGCTCGGTCTTTCTGCGCGTGTCGCATCAGAGAGCGAGGGCTTGGTGCCCTCGTGCGATTCCTTCAACTCCTACCAGGAGACAATGATGCGCAGAAGACTTATTGCCCCGCTAACTTGGTTTCTCACCTTGGTCGTCGCGTCTTTGGCGTTCGCTGAAGCGCCGCAGCCGATCACTGAACCTGCCGAAACTCCAAACCTCGAAGCGTCGGCGGTGATCGAATCGGAATTGCAGCCTGCACGAGCGAGAGCGGTCGTCGCGTCACTGCCGGAGAGCTTCGAGGCTTCTCTCGCACGGCTCGGCTACGAGGCGTGGAAAGGCCGTGCCAGTCAGAAAGAGAATGCTAGTTGGGGCACAGTCTACCAGTGTCACGTCGAGTGTCCGAGCGGCTGCTTCGTCGACTGCATCGACACCAACCCTTGCGGCCAGACATCAAATTCTGTTTCCTGCCATGGGCAAACCTACTCCTGCGGCAACATTTTTGACGAAATCTGCCTCGGATTCTGAGTCGAGATCGCCCCGCGGCGCGCGAACGGTTCGCAGGCCTTGTTCCCAGGCGGGTTCGAGCTAGAATCGCGCGCCATGAAGCCACATCAGACGCTGCTGATTCTCGATTTCGGAAGCCAATACACCCAGCTCATCGCGCGTCGGGTGCGCGAGAGCTGCGTTTACTGTGAAGTCCACCCCTTCAATATGCCGCTCGAGGCGATTCGCGAACGCCAGCCGGCGGGGATCATCTTGTCCGGTGGTCCGGACAGCGTGTTCGACGACGAAGCCCCTCACGTCGACCGTCAGATCTTCGAGCTCGGTATCCCGATCCTGGGCATCTGCTACGGCATTCACCTCATCGCCCACCATCTCGGTGGCGCCGTCGAGTGTTCTCCGGAGCGTGAATACGGTCGCGCCGAGATCTCGATCGGTGATCCGGGCCTGCTGTTCGAAGGGCTCAGCCGTCGCGAGATGGTTTGGATGAGCCACGGCGACCGCATCACCTCGGCGCCGGCCGGCTTCACCGTCAACGCTTCGAGTCCCAATGCGCCCGTGGTCGCCGTCGCCGATCCCGAACGTCGCATCTACGGCATTCAATTTCATCCCGAGGTGTCCCACACGCCGTCGGGCAGCGAGATCCTGCGCAACTTCGTGCGTGGCGTCTGCGGCCTGGGAGGCGATTGGCGGATGGCCTCGTTCCTCGAAGACGCCGTCGCTTCGATTCGCGAGCAGGTGGGCAGCGAGAAGATCATCTGCGCTCTGTCCGGTGGCGTCGACTCGACGGTCATGACCGCGCTGGTCAAGCGCGCCGTCGGCGATCAGCTGACCGCCATCTTTGTCGACAACGGCGTCTTGCGCCGCGGCGAGAAAGAGCAGGTGGTGCACAATCTGCGCGATGGGCTCGGCCTGCCGATCATGGCGGTGGATGCGCGCCAAGACTTCCTTTCCGCGCTGGCTGGTGAGACCGAGCCGGAGGCGAAGCGCAAGGCGATCGGGCGAGTGTTCATCGAGGTGTTCGAGCGCGCTGCCCACGAGCTCGAGGGAGTGCGCTTCTTGGCGCAGGGGACGCTCTATCCCGACGTCATCGAATCGGTCTCGGTCAAGGGGCCGTCGAAAGTGATCAAGACCCACCACAACGTCGGCGGCCTGCCGGAGCGCCTCGGTTTCGAGCTCGTCGAACCCTTGCGCTTTCTGTTCAAAGACGAAGTGCGCCAGCTCGGCCGGGAGCTCGGAATTCCGGAAGACCTGATTCAGCGGCATCCGTTTCCCGGGCCGGGACTGGCGGTGCGCATCCTGGGAGAGGTCACCACCGAGCGCGTCGAGATCCTGCAGCGAGCCGACGCCATCTTCATCGACGAGCTCAAAGCGGCGGGCTGGTACAACCGGGTCAGTCAAGCCCTGGCGGTCTTGCTGCCGGTCAAGAGCGTCGGGGTGATGGGCGACTTTCGCACCTACGAGCAGGTGGTGGCGCTGCGCTCTGTCGATACCGATGACTTCATGACCGCCGACTGGAGCCGGCTGCCCTACGACCTGCTGGCGCGCGTCGCCAATCGCATCGTCAACGAAGTCAGCGGGGTCAATCGGGTGGTGTTCGACGTCACCAGCAAGCCGCCCGGCACGATCGAGTGGGAGTAGGCGGGGCAGGGTAGCGCGTTCCTGGGCGTCGTCCCGCCGCCGGGTGAGATGCCCAGGAAAGATTCCCTTCGCGGTAGGAATTCCCTAGCGGTAGTCCGGTGTCTGACGATTCCGGACGCCTCGGTCGCTGCTCACTCATAAACATAATTTGTTCTAAAAGATGAGCCTTGGTGGAGGTTTCTTCTTCAGCGTCTCGTAGTCTGGCTCACACGGGGCGCGTTTCAGCACTAAAGAACACTGGCTCGAGAAGCTGGTATGGGTATTGCTGTAGCTAGTGAGACCTGACGAAATACTAGCGTTTGTCATCTTTTGTAGTAGAGTTTGCCTGATTCTGATCAGTGAATTCTTGTTCCCGAAAGAATGATCTTACGCGTCAAGCTTTCGGTAAGAGCATTCTGACTTATTTGCCCTGGAGTTGACGTTGTGAAGTCGTCTGCGCGCTCCCTCTGCGCTCGCGACTAACTGGCGATGGATCTCAGCGCCATTAGAAATGTTTTTGGCAGTCTTTTGCCCATATCTGGAATTGTAAATAAAGCGACCTGTTGAGTATGTGCAAGGAGCTCAAGATGGGGAAGAGTACGGTGGGACGCAGCGGACCTGCAGTCGTGGTGTGGCTGGCGTTGGCTTTGGCGGCGCCTGCGGCTTGGGGGCAAGTCGACGGTACCGTGTTTAGAGACTACAGCGCGGACGGCACGCAAGATGCTCTCGAACCGGGGGTCCCCTTGATCACCGTCACCGCGTTTCTAGCGAGCGGCGGCAGCGTCTCGACGACCACCGCGCCTGACGGTACCTACAGCTTCACATCCGGGCAGATTCCCGCCGCCACCGACGTTCGACTCGAGCTCACCGGCTTGCCGTCCTATCTGCAGCCCGGTCCCTTCGGTACCGACTCAGGCACCACGACGGTGTTCGCGACCGCTCCGGCGACCACGGTGGACGTCGGACTCAACAACCCGGCGCACTACTGCGACGACTTTCCTTCCGAAGTCGTCTCGGCGTGCTACGTCGCAGGGCCCCAGACCGGCATGGACCCCATTGTCGTCTCCTTTCCTGAAGACGCCGGCAGCGCCAGTACCGTGAGCTCTGGCGACTACGATCTGCCGGCCTACACCTCAGAGGCGCTGGCCAACGAGGTTGGCACGGTGTGGGGCCTGGACTACCGCTCGAAGACCGACGTCGTCTACGCCGGTGCCATGGTCAAGCGCCACGCCGATCTCGGCGGCACTGGCAATCCGACCACGATTTACGAGATCGATCGGGGTACCGGCACCGTGTCGACCTGGCTCACCCTCGACGGCGCCCGCTCCAATCCACACTCCGGTAGTATCGACGGCTGGCCAGCCGACTTCGCGGCCTTCGATGACGTTTTCAAAGAAGGGCTCGGCGACATCGACATCTCGGAGGACGAAGACACCCTCTACACCGTCGACCTCGGTACCCGGGACTTTGTGACCATCGCCATCAATGCTGACGGCACGGCGGGCACCGTCACCCGGATACCGATCGCGCCTGCGGCCGGCACGGTCGAGACCGATTTGCTGGCGGACGGCTGCGGAGCCAACAGCGACATCCGACCGTTCGGCCTCGGCGTCAACGACGGCGTGGTCTACCTCGGTATCGTGTGCAGCGCGCAGTCCTCGGTCGACGAGTCAGTCGATCTGCCGATCGAAGGACGGATCACCACGGGCGTGCTGACCCGCCCAGGAGATCGCACGGAGCTGCGAGGCTACGTCTTCACCTGGGACGGCGCGACTGACTTCACCCAGGTCCTGAGCTTCCCGTTCAACTACGACCGCGGTTGCGCGCTGTTCAACACCTTGGCCAACTGCGACGATGCTCTGTCCGGCCTGTGGGTGCCATGGGTCGACACCTATCCGTTCTACAACCAGATGGGCTCGTCGCCGAGTCGCCACACGGGCATCTATCCTCAGCCGGCGATCAGTGACATCGAGTTCACCGACAATGAGATGATTCTCGGCGTGGTGGACCGCTGGGGCCACCAGACCGGCCCGCAGACCGAGACGCCGCCCTATCCGCAGAATCCTGGCGGTGGGATCGGCTTCCTGAACGGCGACTTCAGCTCGGGTGACATGCTGCGCGCGTGCTCTACCGGGGCTGGCACCTGGGTGATGGAGGAGCTGATCAGCGGCGACCCGAGCTGCGGCACCGCCGGCACTTCGCCGGCTGCCAACAACACCCGCACGATCGACGAGTACTACTTCAACGACGACCAGCTGTCGAGCGCTGGGCTCGGCAACGACGTCCAGCACGCCGAGACGCCGCTCGGCGGCCTGACTCAGTTCCGTGGTCGCCCCGACATCGTCTCGAGCGTCTACGATCCCAACCGCGGCACCGGTGACGTCGACGATGGCGGTATCGGGTGGCACAACAACGCGACCGGTGGCTGGACCCGTGGCTATCGGCTGTTCGACGGCGTCTTCGGCGGCAGTGATCCGTTCTTTGGCAAGGCGGCCGGCGTCGCCGACGTGGCGCCGGTCTGTCCGCCGGCGCCGCTCGAGATTGGCAACCGCGTTTGGTGTGACGCCAACAACGATGGCGTGCAGGATCCCGACACCGGCACCGAGCCTGGAGCGTCGAGCGTCGACGTGGTGCTGACCTGCGGCACCGACGCTCCGGTCACCGCCACCACGGACGCCAACGGCCAGTACCTCTTCACCGACGCCGACTACTCGGCGGTGAACGGCACCAACATTCCCCGCGAAGCGACCTGCACGCTGTCGATCGACACCGGCGGCGCCAACGGTACCGACATCACCAGCGCCTGCGGCGGCATCATCTTCGCGCCGGCGAATATGGGCGGCGTCGATTCCGGAGGCGACCTGCGCGACTCCGACGGCCTGGATATCGGTGGCGGCGTGATGTCGGTCACGATCCTCACCGGTGACTTCGGCGACAACAACCACACCTATGACTTCGGCTTCACTCCGGTGCCGCCGACGGTCGAAGACTGGGGCGACGCTCCAGACCCGACGTACCCGACGCTGTCAGCGTCGAACGGTCCTCGTCATGTGATCCTGCCGGCCAACAATCCGACACTAGGTTCGACGGTCGACGCCGAAGCGGACGGCCAGCCGACGTCCGACCATACGGGTGACGACGCGAATGGCTCGCCGGACGATGAAGACGGCGTGACCCTGCCGGCCGAGTTTGTCGGCGGCTCCACGGTGGATATTACGGTGACGGCTTCGGGTGCCGGCGGCACGCTGGACTTCTTCGTCGACTGGGACGGTGACGGCAGCTTCGGCAACAACGCCAACGAGATCTACAGCGACACTTTGAGTCTCGGCTCGAACACGGTTTCGGTCGCGGTACCGGCTGGAGCCACGGCGGGCACGACCTGCGCTCGCTTCCGCTACAGCTCGGCCGGCGGGCTGGGCGCCACCGGCGCGGCTCCTGACGGCGAAGTCGAGGACTACCAGGTGACCGTGGTGGATCCTGAGGATTGGGGCGACGCTCCAGATCCGACGTACCCGACGCTGTCCGCGTCGAACGGTCCGCGCCACGTGATTCTGCCGAGCAACAATCCGACCCTGGGCTCGACGGTCGACGCCGAAGCGGACGGCCAGCCGACGTCCGACCATACGGGTGACGACGCGAATGGCTCGCCGGACGATGAAGACGGCGTGACCCTG
>JBCCEE010000115.1:0-19807 GCA_039030415.1 Acidobacteriota bacterium | reverse complement strand
TCGGCGGCTATGTCTATCGCGGCTCGCGTCAGCTGTCGCTCACCGGCATTTTCCTGTTCGCCGACTACTGCACCGGCGACCTGCGCGTCGCCCGTCAGGGCTGTGGTGGGTGGTGGAGCTAAGTCATCGCCAACACCGGCCTGCAGATCAGCACCATGGGAGAAGATGAAGCCGGCGAGCTCTATTTCGCCTCAGCGACGCGCAACGGCAACGACTCGGTGCTCTACCACATCCGCGCTCCGGTCTCCCTGGTGCATGAGGATGACTTCGAGACGGGGGATTTGACGCGTTGGCTGAGCTGCTCGGGCTTATAGCTGCTTCCCTTCGAAAAAGAAATCGAGGTATTCGGCGGTGATCGATGCGGCCGATCGTCAGGGTATCCGCCGTGGACGATCTATCGTCGTTTCCCCTTTCGGCTGCCGCCGCGGTAGACGTCTTCGTACCATTTCTTTTCTTGCGGCTTGTGTTTCTTCTTCTGAGGCGGCTCGTGGTCGGATCGCTCCTTCCACTTTTTCTTCTGCGGATTGCGTTGCTTCGTCTGAGGTGACTCGTGGGCTGGTGGCTCCGTCTTCTCTCGCGGCTTGTAATGCTTCTTCCTGGGTGGCTCTTGGTCGGGCGGCTTTCTAACAGGCCGCGTCGCCGGATTCATTCTGCTCTTCTGGCCCTGAGGCTTTCGATTTTCCGCTAGACGCCGTCGGCGCGCTTCGTCGAGCTCTTCGAAGCGCTCCAGGTTGACCTGGAACATCTTCATGTTCTTGCGCACCAGGCGCTCGAGTCTGGGGTCGAGAAAGATACGTTCGAGCGCTTTGCCGAACTCTCGATCAACGAACACCTCTTCCCGCCTGCCGGTCGCTTCGGTATGGCGGATCAGGTAGAAGGCTTTCTCGCGATGGTTGCCGGATTCGCTCTTTGAGAGCTTTTCGGTCAGGTGGAGAAAGTCCTGACGGTAGCGTGGGCGAAGGTAGCATGCCGCTAGAGCGAAGTTAGCCTCGCGCTGCATCCTGAGCCAGACCGTGTAAGGGAACCGTCGCTTGCCCTTGCGACGGAACCAGCCATGGCGTTCGAGAAGACGGTACGTGGTGACCCCTTCCTTTGCCGCCAGATGATGGCACACGTGGTGGATGACCCATTCCCAGAAGTGATAGGGCCACGACTTGTCTCGTCCGGGCGCGGCCTCCGACTCGTAGGCATGCTTCAAGAACCCGAGTGTCGAGCTGAGGATCCGCTCTGGATCTCCGGCAAGGCGCCGCGACAGGCTCCACACTGCGCTGCCGGCAAGAGACGGGGCGACGCCTAGAGTTTCGCAACCGATGAGCAGCTCCATGCAGCGCAGAACCTCCTCTTCGCTCGTGGCCTCCTCTAGCCAGCCCTCGATGGCGTAGGCAGCATAGTCGCCCAGCGCCAAGCGGCGCAGCTGCGGCGCGAAGGCTCGGAGCACCTCCAGCCGGCGCTGCGGTGCCGCCACCGAAGCGTCGACCTCCACCAGGAAGTGGCAGAGCGCGAACAGCTCGCGTTTGGCCGGCTCGCGTTTGGCCGGCTCGCGTTTGGCCGGCTCGCGTTTGGCCGGCTCGCGTTTGGCCAGCTTCGCTGCATGGCGAAATAGATCTCTCTGCCGTGAGGCTTCTGCCTTGGCGCCGAAGAACCACACCGCCGCCGCGGGCAGGTCGCCGGCCTGCAGGGTCCGCGCAATGATCTCGCCGAGAAGAGGGTCGCTCGTAGCCTCCTCGACCCCTTCCAGTACCAGCAGTAGAAATTCGAGAATGCCCTCCGCTGTGCCGCCGTCGCGTTGGCGCAGGCGAGAGAGAGCCGACACTACCCTCGAGGACTTCGGGTTCTCTTCCCCCATCCTCGCCTGGCGCAACAGCTGCCGCGCCAGGCGCCAATTCCAGAAGGGAGCGAAACGCAGACTGAGGATTTCGGCTTGCGCGTCGACGAACCCGGGAGCGTCCTTCTTTGAAGCGCTCAGTAGATGGCCATCGATCAAGGCCTCGATCGCTTGTTTCGCCTCGCTGCGATCGCCGATCTCGGACCACTCTCGGCCTTCCTCGACCAACTGTTGCTCGAGACCCGCCCGTGGCAGCTCGAAGTTGATCGATTCGAGCACCACCTTGGCAATAATCGCCACCGCCTGATCGAGAGTCAGCGGGCTCACCGGTTCGAGCTCGCTGCGCCTCAGCTTCCAGAAGCGATCGACGAACTGGATGAAGCGGAGGTTGATCAGGTTGGCCAGGGGTAGCTCTTGCCGCAGATCGACGGCAATCCAGGCGAGAAACGGCCGCGAAAGCAGGCGAAAAGTTCGCGCGTCGGCCCGGCCGCGCGTCCATTCCTCCTCCACAGACTCGACCTCGAGGTGGCGCTCGATCAGATGCAATCCGGTGCGCTCACGGCGATTGATCTCGCTCAAGTGGATCCAACAGCCGAGGGTCGGCAGCTCGCGCGCCTGGCTGACGAAGAGGCCGCCGTCTTCGGGGCCCTTGAGGTAACGATCGCCAGCGTGATCGTAGCATCCATGCTGTCGACAGTAGATTTGGGGCCGTACGAAGCGTGACCAGCCCCGCCGGCCCGGCAGCTCGACCGCGGACTCGGCGACCGCCTCGTAATGGGTCTCGAGTAGAGTAACGAGCCAGTAGAGGCTGCTGAAGCGGGTAGCGTCTTCGATCTCTCGCCGCAGCCGTGGCTCGACCTCGAGGTTGCGTTCGAGACCGTCGATGATCACCACCAGCCGAGCTCCACTGGGAGCCAGGAAGTCGTCCAGCTCACGGAGGTTGCGCCAGTTGAGGCCGGTCAGTTCTCGGGCACCTGCGAGGATTCTCTCGGCGAGCGGTAACAATTCAAGGTAAGGATCCAGGTAGAGCAGCCAACAGTCCGCCGCCGGTTGACGCAACAGGCTGGTGATGAAATGGGTTTTGCCTTCGCCGGTGGCCGCCGTGAGCAGGGTGCAGCGGCCCCAAGCCGGATCGCTCGCTGCTTGCCCGAGATCTTCCAAGATGCGGCGCCCCGTCTCGGCGAGCAACGGGGTGTCGTGACTGCGCCGGGGTCCTCGCTCGCCCCAGCGGTCAACCAGATCGCGCAGCTGTGCGCTGATTTCAGGGCACGAGCCGTCGCGAGGAATCGCTGCCAGATCCTCCGCCAGCCCGGCAAACTCCGGCGCCTCGCCCACCTCCCACGTTAGCTGCTGCAGCTTGTCATCCAACCAGCCATGCCACGAATCCGCTTCAATGAATTGCGACCATTCCTGCAGCAAGGCGCGGGGTGGCCGCCCATTGCGGCCCAACCTGTCGAATAGCCGGTCGCCTTGGCGGCGCTGCGCCTGCGCCCAGCGCCGGGCGACGTCCTCTTGGCTCCAGCCGAGTGGGCTGCCCAATAGAATGCGGCCGACGTCACGCATCACCATCCCGGCAAGTTGTTCGCGGTCGCTGAAGTGCTCACGCACCAGCTCCAGATCGAGGCGCTTCTTGAAAGCCGCGAGTCGCTCCTGTGCCACCGGGTCGTCTTCGTGCTCGAGTTGGCCATCCGCCTGCGGGTCGGCCAGATAACACAGGCAGCGTTTGCCGGCCGCGCGCGCCAGATCGTATTCCTGCTCGGTCACCGAACGCTCGTCGCCCGGGGGGATAAAGCCGTAGCGAAAACCATAAATGCCGACCAGCACGTCACAGCTTTCGATCTCTTCCTTGACTACGGCCACCGCCCCTGCCGCCCGCGCTCCCATGCCGCGCTCCATAGCGCGAACCTGGATGTCCGGACCGTCGAGGAGCCTTATGACGCTCGCTCGATGCTGTCTCAGGTCGCGGACGGTCGAGCTGATGAAGACTCTGAGCGGTGCTCCGTCGATTGCCATAGGCTATTCCTGCTTCCTTCTGCGAAAGTTCTTGCCGCAGAGGTTTCGGATCGCACACCTGACCTCACTGAGACGACGGCAAACGAAGCGCTGGATCGCCAAGCAGGTTGTAGGTGCGGAGCAGCGCAGGCGAGACGCCGCGGGCGGTGGCGAAGCGTTGGATCGCCTGCAGATAGGCGTCGCCCAGGGTGGCGGGAGCGGTTTCGCTTTCCCTTGGATTCGGCAGCAGGGCGCGGAACAGCTGGGTCGCGAGATGACGCGCCTGACCGTGGTGGGAGAGCCAGACCGGGGCGATCACCGCGACGGCGCCCGACGGCTCGAGAACCAGGTGCTCGCCCAGGGCGTCGAAGCCGGGTAGGCCGAAGAGGCCGATGTGACAGCTGACCGCCGCCACGATCGCTTTTCCGGATCCGCCCAGAGTCGGGACGTCGCCGATCGTCAGCAGCCCCTCCGAGGCTAGACGGTCGACGCCGCCGTGGCCCTGGTAGCTGATCAGGAAGGGGTCGTCGGCCAAGGCGTCGAACAGCTGCTGGCGGGCGTCGGCCAGGGGCTGCGACGCCAGGTCGATGATCTCTTGGGGGATGGCGGGATTGAGCCGATCAGCCAGGGCCTGAGTGTCTTCGGGAAAGCGACCGCCCGTATCCGGATTGTCGGCTAGCAGGACGACCCCACGATCCGCAGAGTCGCCAAGGGACGACTCGTAGGCGGCGACCTTGGCGGTGTAGGCGGCGAGCTCAGCGGCAGTCGTTACCGGGATTCTGCCCAGGGCAACGTCGGCGACGCCGTCGTCGTCGAAGTCGGCGAGCGGCGTGTCGGTGGCGAAGATGCTGCCGGACGACTGCGCCAGCAGCGGCGGAATCAGATTGCCGCCGGCGCCCAGCAGATCGCGGTAGTCGTAGGTTCCGGCGCCGACGAGAGCGACGTAGGCGGGAGGCTCGACCCAGTGGCTGGTGGCCCAGGCGAGGAAGCTCCGGATCGCGTTGGGATCCTCGATGCCATGGTTCCACTCGTCGTAGATGTCTTCCAGCAGGACAACCCTCGCGCTCAGGCCGTCGGCTCGCCGCAGGTTCGCCAGGTTCTCGGCTTCGGCGGCGAGCTCGTGGCGGGTGATCACGAGGTACTGACCGGCCGAGGACGGATCGCGCAGATCAGACGCGTGATCCGAAGTCACTGAGGCGGGCGAGACGGTGCCGCCGGGGCCGACCACCAGGTAGGGGGTGTCCGGCCGGGGAGCGGCGTACTCCACCTGGTAGCCACCGTTCGCGTCCGGTGACTCGGAAGTGCCGACGATCCGCTGGGGCCGGTGAGGAAACCTCAGATTGAAGACCCGGATGCCGGGGCCCGAGAACCCGTCGACCGCGACCTGCCCCGGGACCTCGACGCGATGGCGCAGAGCGTCGGACCCGGCGCGGGTCCTGCGTGTGTAGGTGACGTCGAAGCCGTCGAGGAATACCAATCCGCCGGCGGTGGCCTGGATCTCGAGCTGGTTGGGGCCTTCGAGCAGCAGGGAAGCGTTGGGGCTCAGCGGCACGCGAGCGGCCTGCAGACGATCCACCGTCACCTCGCCCGGGAGACTGACGACCGCGCCGTTGAGCCGGACTTCGAGCTCGTGGGGATCATCCGAGGCGCCTTGGAAGTCGAGGCTCAGCTCGGCTTGCCAGCCGTCCGGAGGCGCGACTCCCGGCAGCTCGAAGGTGAACGTCTTACCCGCCTGGCCGGCCTGGACGAAATCCCAGAACCAGGTGTCGCCTGTGGGGTCGAGCGGCAGCAGGGTCACCGGGCGCGCATCGTTTTCGAAGCGCAATGTTTCAGTAAAGAACGCGGGCGCCGGGGTGCTTGCGGTACCGTGGCCCACCTGGCGCATGATCTGCCCGGCCCCCACGCGCAGGCGATAGATGTTGTCTTGGGTGTAGGGGCTCGCTAGGCCCACGCCGTAGAGCTCCAGAGCCTGTCCGTCCGGTGACGGCTGCCACGCGACGTTCCGTCGACGCTGGGTCAGCGCCAGGTTGCGAGTCGCAATGAGATCGAGGGTGTCGGCCAGCGGCAGCTCGAGAGCGGCTGCGAGATCAGCCGCAGGAACCCGTACCAAGCCGGTTTGCCGCACGGCGATTTTGGCGCCAACGACGGCGGTCTTCTCTGGCAGTCCGTTGCTCACCGCCGCCTTGGGCTGCGGCCGGCGGGGCATGCGATGCGCGGTGCGGCGCAGCTTCAGATCGCCCAGGCCGTCCTCCGAAGCTTCTTCGACGGCTACCGCGAAGGGGCCGTGGATACGCCGCTTGCCACTCGGCTCGATCTCGACGAGACGGTAGGTCAGGCGCGCGTTCGGCGGTGCCTCGGGATCGGCAACCCGGTAGGCGCCTCCCTGGGGACTGTCGAGCAGGGCGACCACCGGCTCGGCGGTGATCGGCACGTAGCGCCCGGTTGGCTCGTCGAGCCGCTCGACCCGGAAGGCGAGGGTCTCGGCTTCGGCCGCGGTCTCCCACGCCACCTCGACGCCGGCCGGCTGATGGAAGGCCCGGACGGAGGCAATCAGCGCCTGGGTCGCGGCGAAACATACGAAGTCGTTCTCGAACGCCACGACGCTGCCGGCTTCGTCCGTGTGGTTGCGCTCGCCGTCGTTGGCCTGGTCTTCGTCGACGGTGAAGACCACCGTCGACGCGTTCAGCGAGCAGCGCCGCAGCCAGCCGCCGTCACCGCCGTTGTGGGTTCGTTTGGTGCCGACCACCAGCGGATTGCCGCCATAGGTGCAGGCGAAGTCGTAGCCTTCGCTGGCCGCGTTGCAGCCGTCGTCCCAGCCGTCGAGCTGGGTGGGGATGGCGGCGGCTTCAAACTGCACGCTGGCGCCGCCGCCGAGATCGAGACTGCGGCAGCCGCCGGTTTGCTCGATGGCCAGCCAGCCGATGGTCTCGTCGACGGTGATCGCGCCGGCATCGGCTTCGCTGCGCTCGAGCGCGAGCTCGAAGCCGGTGGTGGTGACGTTCTGGACCGCACTGGTGAGCCAAGGGATGGCGGGAGGAGGATTGTTGAGGGTGGGGTCGACGATCGAGGTCTCGTTGGCTACGGTCTGGACCTGCGCCAGCACGGCGGGGGCGTTGGGGAAGGTGGTGCTGAAGGCGATGTTGTCCCAGCCTTCGGCGCCGCATCCCGCGGCGGCGGGGCAGCCGTGCTGCAGGGTCTGGGTATCGTTGGTGCCAGCCTCGACCAGGGTGGTCGTGCCATCGGTGTTGGCGAGCAGACGAGCCCCCGGCGTGATGGCGATGAAGTGCATGTCGATCGAGATATGAGGGCCATCTTCCGGACTCGGCTCGGCGCACGAGGCGAGGAACGAAGCTCCCGTACAGGGCGCGACCGGGGTTGTCGTTACGTCTCGGATCCGCATGGCGCAGGGGTCTGATCCCGAGCTCGTGGCCACCGTAAAAATCAGTGGCGTCTGGGTGAAGGTTCCCTGCAGGCAGACTCGGGTGTAGCTGCCGCCGTAGGTGTTGTCCGTCGCTATCGAGCCGACTTCAAAATCCGCCGCGCCGGCCGCGCCGGGAAAAAAGAGAACGAGCCATCCCGCCACCCCGAAACGGCAGAGATTTATCAGATTTCTCACGACTGCCCCCAGGACCATTGAGTCAAGCTATAATGAATTTAGAATATCTTTTTATTGTGACTTTTTCCATCACGAATCGACAGCTTTTAATTATAGGTGCAGAGCAGGGTGAGAGGAGCCCGGCTCGACCTTGGCGGGGGTAACCGATGGGTGACAGATTGGGCGAGAGGTCAGATCACGAGCGTTCAGAGCTCTCGGGTTTGGAGCAGTCTGAAGCCGACCCAAAGCAGGAAGAGCTAGCGCCAACGGACCTAGCCGCTCAGACTGCCAAAGCCAGCTACGAGCCACCCAGAATTCTCTCACGCGAGCCGCTGGAAGCCATTGCCGCGGAATGCTCCAGCATTCCGACGGGCAAGACCACGGCCGTGTGTACGGTCGCGTTCTCGTGAGTGGATCGCGGCCCTACGGGCTCGCCAGGCCAACCGCCCAGCAGGCTCCGCCGCTGACGTTCGGGCGCCGTTTCCTGGCGTTGCCGGAGGCATTCCTGGCCGGCTGGCCAGAGCTGGCTTGGGGGGAGGAGCGGCTGAACCTAGACTTGGGAGACCAGCGATACGCTCTGCACGGCCTGTCTTCGAAGCAGCTTGGGCTCATCGCCTCCAGGTATCGTGCCGTTCCAGACGGTTCGCTGCAGGACGGTTTGCCCAGGAGTGTGGCCATACGCTGGTGTCGTGCTCCAGAGCGAGCGTTTCGAGAGCACGATCCAAGCCTGCGGGCCTACACCTTTGATCTCGAGCGCTTGGGCTCCGGCTTGCGGATCGCGGGCTTCCGCTTTGCTGTTTTGGCTGACCTGTCGGAGGATGGCATCCGGGCCTCGGTTTGGACGCCGGAGCTCGGCAAGCACGTGCTCGGCGTGTTGGCCAACGTGCTGCGCACGCTCGTGGCCTACAGCTACATGTCCCGCGGCGGGGCTCTGCTGCACAGTGCCGGCATTGTGTGGCAGGACCGGGCGCGTCTGTTCGTCGGCCAGTCCGGAGCCGGGAAGTCGACGCTTTCGGGTCTGGCTCCTGGCGGCTATCGGGTCCTGAGCGACGACCTCAACGCCGTGTCACGAAATGCCGTGTCCAGACGTGACGATGGCCTCTACGTGACCGGGCTGCCGTTCACCGGCGACCTGGGGACGACCGGACGCACCATCGAAGGCACGTTCCCGCTGGCGGCGATCTACTTCCTGCGGCATGGCGCCCACGATCGAGTCTGGCCGGTCTCCCTGGCCACGGCGGTGGCGAACCTCTACGGCTGTGCTCCGTTCGTCAACCATGACCCGCACTGCGCCGGGCCGCTGCTCGACCTGCTGGAGCGCTTGATCCGTCGTGTGCCGGTCTACGGACTGAGCTTTCGTCCGACGGCGGACATCTGGCAGGTCTTGGCGTCGCAGGTCTTCGAGTCGCAGTCCCTCGAGTTGCCGGCCAGAGCGTGCCCGCCGTGACGCAGACCTGGCGCTTGCGACGCGAAGTGCGGTTTCGCCGGGTGGCCGGGGAAGGCGTCGTCGTGCTCCTGCAGGCCCGCGAGGTGCTGGTGCTCAATGGTACCGGCGCCCAGGTGCTCGGGCTGCTGCGAGAAGGCCGGTCGATGGCTGCGATCCGCGAGGCGTTTCAGCACCGCTATTCGGTAGCGCCCGAGCAGATCCAGGCGGACCTAGAGCGATTCATCGACGAGCTGGCCGAGGCCAACGTGCTGACCGAGGCAAGCGTGCTGGAGCCTCGGCAGGACGAGACGCCGGAGGCCGACGCTTCGCAGCCGCGTGCCGCGGCTTCGCCCGGGAGACCGGCGTCAGCCGAGGAGACGACCCGTGGGCTATAGCGGAGTCGTCGCCAGGGCGTGGCGCGACAACGTCCTGATCTCGGCTCTGATCGAGCTGACCTATCGCTGCAACCTGAAGTGCTTCTACTGCTACAACGATCTCGGGCTGGCCGGACAGCCACTCTCGGAATCGCAGCACCTGGCGCTGCTCGAGGAGCTCGCTGGGCTCGACGTTCTGCACGTCACTTTCACCGGTGGCGAGCCGTTGGCCTGTCCGCACTTCTTCGCCCTCGGGCGCCGCGCCCGCGAGCTCGGGTTCGTGCTGCGGGTCAAGTCGAACGGCCATACCCTGGGCCGGACGGTGGCTACGCGCCTGCGCGACGAGGTCGATCCGTTCCTGATCGAAGTCAGCCTGCACGGCAGCTGCAGCGCCACCCACGATCGCCAAACTCAGGTCGCCGGTAGCTTCCGACGGCTGCTGCGGAATCTCGAGGGGGCGGTCGCGATCGGGCTTCATGTGAAGCTCAACGCCACCCTGACGGCCTGGAACGAGCACGAGATCGAGGCCATGTTCGCTTTGGCCGATCGGCTCGGGCTGCCGCTGGCCTTCAGCCCGACGGTGACGCCGCGTGACGACGGCGACACGACGCCGCTCGAGATCGCGCCCTCGCGAGCCGGCGTCGAGCGCCTCTATCGGTTCCTCGACGCGAAGTATCCTGACGCCGCTAGCGCGCTGGCTCCCGGCTGCACGCCGGCTCCGACCGTCGACAAGAACTGTGGCGCGGGCTCGGCCGGCATCGCGATCGATCCCTTCGGCAACGTCTACCCCTGCGTGCAGTGGCGCCGGTCCCTGGGCAACCTGCACCAGCATCGGCTCGCCGAGATCTGGCGCAGCTCCCCCCGGCTCGCTGAGATTCGCGACCTGACCGTGGCCGCCAAGAAGAAGCGCGATGCTCTCGGAACCCTCGGCAAGAGCATCAGCTTCTGCCCGGGTCTGTCCGAAGAGCTCACCGGAGATCCCCTCGGGCTCGAGGCCGGCGCGATCTCCAACGCCATGCAGCTGATCCAGGTGCGCCGCACGCAGGCGTGACGGATCCGTCGTATCCTTCGTAGACCTTTCGAGTCTCCGGGCTTCGGCTCGAATCTGGGTCTCGGGTCGAATCTGGGGCCCCGGCCCAAGATCACGCCGTCTCGTGCGCGAGACAGGAATGAGGGTGATGAGCATGTTCGACGATCTACGTCTCGCGGTGCGCCGGCTGGTCCAGCGACCTGCCTTCAGTCTGGCTGTTGTGCTGATCCTGGGGATCGGCATGGGTGCGTCGACCGCGCTGCTCGATCTCACCAACCTCTTGGTTTGGCGCCTTTGGCCAGTGGAGCAGCCGCAGCAGCTGGTCAAGAGCTATACCGCCAGCCAGCGTGGCTTCGTGGGCCCTTACAACCTCACCGCCTATCGTGACTACCTGGACTATCGCGACGGCAACCGCTCCTTCTCAGGACTGGCGGCGCATTCCGAAACTGAGGTGCGGCTGACGCACGATCAGCTCGTCGAGCGGGTGAGCAGCATGGCGGTGTCGGGCAACTTCTTCGAAGTCATAGGGCTCGAAGCCAGCGTTGGGCGCGTGCTCATCGCTGACGACGACCGCCGCGGCGCGGCGCCGGCCATGATGCTCGGTCACGACCTGTGGCAGCGCTTGGGAGGCGACCGTGAGCTGGTGGGCGCCACCCTGGAGCTGGAGGGGCAGCCGTTCCAGGTCGTCGGCGTCGTGCCGCCTCACTTCACCGGCACCTATGCCGGCTCCAATCTCGGGGTGTTTTATCCGGTGACGGCGATGCCTCTGTTGT
Source organism: Acidobacteriota bacterium (assembly GCA_039030415.1). GTDB lineage: Bacteria > Acidobacteriota > Thermoanaerobaculia > Multivoradales > J023 > JAAELT01. The sequence goes on along the minus strand of JBCCEE010000115.1, from coordinate 8,792 downwards.
TCGGCGACGAGGCGGAGCGCCGCCTCGAGGACCGCAACCGGGCGTCGGTCGACGTCGTCGGGCGTCTGAACCCCGGTGTATCGCGGTCCATGGCCGGGGCTGAGCTGATCGCGATGGCCCAGCGGCTCGACCGCGACCATCCGCTGCCCGAGGACGCGAGGCGCGAAGTCACGACTACCGCGGCCACCGTCGTCCACCCGATCGATCGCGCTCGCATGGCGCCGACCCTGCGCCTGTTCGCCGGTGCCGTGGCGCTGCTGCTGGTGATCACCTGCGCCAACATCGCACACCTGCTGCTGGCGCGGTCGACGACGCGGCGTCGGGAATGGGGCATCCGGCAGTCGATCGGCGCGGGGCGCGGTCGCCTGCTGCGCCAGGTGCTGACCGAGAATCTGGTGCTGGCGTTGGCGGGTGGAGCCTGCGGCGTGCTGCTGGCCTATTGGGCGCGTGGTTTCCTGGAGGCCTACGCCGGCGACGTGTTCGCTGGCGAGCTGCGGTTCGACCTGCGGGTTCTGGGCGGCAGCTTCGCCGTCTGCCTGTTGGCCACCCTGCTGTTTGGGCTGGCGCCGGCCCTGGCGGCCGCCCGGGTCGACCTGGTTGCGGCGCTGAAAGGTGGCGTGACCGACCACCGACAGCGCCGTTTCTCGGCCGGCAAGCTGCTGTCGGCGGCCCAGGTCGCGCTGTGCGTCGTGCTGTTGGCGGCGGGAAGCCTGCTGGCCCTGAGCCTGTGGCACCGTCTCGACGCCGACCTCGGTTTCGACGACGATCGCGTGATCGTGGCGCGCTTCGGCTTTCCGGAGGCGGAGATCTCTGATGAGGAAGAGCGCGCCTATGCCCGCGAGCTGCAGCAGCGGGTGGCGGCGCTGCCGATGGTCGAAGACGCCGGCCTCAGCTTCCTGGTGCCGCCGATTCTCTTCGACCTCGAGCTGCCGTATCAGCTGCCGGGAGAAACCGGCGAGCCGCGTCGCGGCCGCTTCAACTTCGTCAGTGATCGCTACTTCGAGACCCTGGGCATTCCGCTCGAGCGCGGTCGCCACTTCGACTCGCGGGATATCGACGGCCCGCCGGTGGTGATCGTCAATCGGCGGATCGCGGATCAGCTGTGGCCGGGTGAAGATCCCATCGGTCGCACCCTCATCAGCGCCTCGCGAAGGCCGCAAGACCCCGGCCCGGAGTACGAGGTCATCGGCGTGGTCGGCAACATCGCCCAGCATCGCTCGGGCCTCGGCGGCGAGGCGATCGTCTACTACTCGCTCGATCAGCGCTACCGTCGCCACTACAAGCTGCTGATGAGGTCCGAGGCCGACGTCGCCGTCGTCTCCGAAGCGCTGCGTGGTGTCGCCGCCGACCTGGGGGGCCTGCGCATCCCGACGGTGATTCAAACCGGCCCCGAGCGGCGCCGCGAGGCCTTCACCTTCGAGCTCATGCAGGCGCAGGCGGTGGGGCTGTTCGCGGTGCTGGGGCTGCTGCTGGCGGCGCTCGGGATTTTCGGGGTGTTCACCTATCGGGTCAGCCGCCGGGTGCGCGAGGTCGGCATCCGCATGGCGCTCGGCGCCCGCCGTCGCGACGTCTTCCGGCTGATCGTCGGCCAGGGCATGATGCTGACGCTGATCGGCATCGCCATCGGCCTGGTCGGGGCGCTGTGGTCCTCGCCGCTGCTCGAGAGCCTGCTCTACGGCGTCCAGCCCAGGGACCTGAGGGTGCTGGCCGGCGTCGTCGCCGTGGTGCTGCTGGCGGCGTTCGCGGCAGCCTACCTGCCGGCGCGTCGCGCCTCGCGCTTCGATCCGCTGGTGGCGTTGCGTCACGATTAGGCGGCACGATTAGGCAGCACGATTAGGCAGCACGATTAGGCGGCAGACCTCTGGCGGATCTCTAACGCAGACTAATTGGCCGCAACTTCTCGCGGCTTCGAGCGTCTTACGGGCAGAACCTCAGAATCCTGGAGACGCGTCGTATGAGATCACTGCGCAGTGCGCTTCGCTCCCTCAGCAAAACCCCCGCCCTTTCCGCCGTCATCGTCTGCACGCTGAGCCTGGGTATCGGCAGCACCGCCGCGGTGTTCACGTTGGTCAACGGGGTGGTGCTCGAGCCGCTGCCGTTTCCCGACAGCGATCGTCTGGTACAAATCGATCACTCGGCCCCGCCGCTCGGCTTCGACAGCCTGGGCATTTCGTACCCGCTCTACGAGTGGTATCGGGAGTCGAGTCGAGCGTTCGAGGAGGTCGCCCTCTATCAGCCCGCCGAAGTCACGGTGGTCGGGCAGAGCCGGAGTGAGCGTTTCGACGCGGCTCGCGTCACGGCCCCGTTCTTCAGCCTGCTGGGTGTGTCGCCAGCAATGGGCCGCGGTTTCTCGGCCGAGGAGCAGAAGGCCGGGGCCGACGTCGTGGTGGTCGGGCACGGCCTGTGGGAGAGTCGGTTCGGCAGTGATCCCGGTCTGGTCGGTAAGAGCATTCTGGTGGAGGATCAGAGCCATGTGGTCGTCGGGGTCATGCCACAGGGCTTTGCTTTCCCCGAAGCCGAGACCGCGCTCTGGCTGCCGAGGGTTCTGGGCGATGCGGATGCGATTCTCGGTTCGTTCTCGGACCTGGCGATCGGCCGCCTGGCAGAGGGTCAAACCTTGGCGACCGCGCGGGCGGATCTGGATCGGCTGATGCTGGGAATGGCGGAGAAATTCCCGGGTGAAGGCGAGGGGCTGGCGGAGGTCGGTTTCGTGCCGGCCTTGCGATCCCAGCACGAAGCCGAGGTCGGCGAAGTGCGCAACATCCTCTGGGTGCTGCTGGCGGCGGTCGGGCTGATCCTGGCGATTGCCGGAGCCAACGTCGCCAACCTCTTTCTGGTTCGGGTCGAGGCCCGTAGCCGGGATCTGGCCATTCGAGGGGCGCTCGGGGCGAGCCGTCAGCGGCTGATTGGCGGCCTGCTGCGCGAGAGCCTGCTGCTGGCCGCGGCCGCCGGAGTAGTGGGGCTGGCGCTGGCCGCGGGCACCGTCAAGCTGATCCTGTCCCTCGGAGGCTCTCTGCTGCCGCGCGTGGGCAACATCGGTCTGGATCTCCGCATCGTCCTGTTCACGCTCGCGGTGACGGCGGTCTCTGGAGCGCTCTTTGGTCTGCTGCCGGCGATTCGCGCCACGCGCGTCGCGCAGCTGGCCGGAGTCGGGGCCAGGTCGAGCACTGCCGGACGCGACCAGGCCGGCTTGCGAAGCGTCTTGGTCGTCTCGCAGCTGGCGCTCGGCCTGGTGCTGGCGATCGCCTGCGGTTTGGTGGTGCAGAGCTTTGCCGATCTGCGGTCGGTGGATCCCGGCTTTGAAGCCGCCGCCGCGCTCAGCTTTCGGCTGGTGATTCCCGACGCCAGATATCCAGACGCCGCTGCCCACGCGCGGTTTGTCGAGCAGGTGCAGGATCGGCTCGGCGCCCTGTCCGGCGTCGAGCAGGTCGGGGCCGCCACCTACCTGCCGCTGAGCGGCACGGGCGCTGGCGCTACCTACAACGCGGAGGGGCAGGCCGCGGACGATCTGGTCAAGGCGTCTCGGCACCTGCATGCGACCGAAGGCTACTTCGAAACCATGCGGATCCCGCTCCTGGAAGGGCGTTTGCTGGGCCCCGAAGATCGCGACTTGGCGACGCCCAATATCCTGGTCAGCGAGGCCTTTGCGCGTCGCGTTTGGGGTGATGAGAGCGCTCTCGGGCGTCGGATCACCCGGGCGCCCTTTGAAGCGGAGGAGTGGCTGACGGTGGTCGGCGTGGTGGGCGACGTCAAGCTCTTCGAGCTCCACGAGCCGGCGCCGGAGTTCGTCTATCTGCCGCCGGTCGTCTACGGCCAGCACGATTCGCGAGTCTCTTTCGTCTTGCGCACCGAGCGCTCCCTGGCGTCGATCCGTCCGGAGATCCTGGCCATTTTGGGCGAGCTCGATCCCGCCGTAGCGGTCAGTCTCGTCCAGCCGCTGCAGGCGCTGGTCGACAAGGCGAGCAGTCGCTCCGCCTTCGCGGCAGCCATGCTGTCCCTGGCCTCGGTCATGGCGCTGGCGATCGCGGCCGTAGGGCTCTACGGAACGGTAGCCTACCTGGTGGGGCAGCGGCGCAAAGAGATCGGCATCCGCATGGCCTTGGGAGCCCGGCGACGCCAGGTGCGTTCCTGGGTCCTGGGCCAGGGGCTCGGCTTGGCGGCGGTCGGCGTCGCGATCGGCCTGCTGCTCGCCTTCGCCGTCGCCCAGCTCCTCGGCTCGGTCATCTACGGGGTAGAGCTCGAGAGCGTTGCCTTCGTCGCCATGCCCGCCCTGCTGTTGGCCGTCGCCGCCGTCGCGACCTGGATTCCCGCGTGGCGCGCCAGCCAGGTCGAGCCGCTGCGTGCGTTACGCGATGAGTAGGCCGTCAGCTGAGGATTTGACAAAAAAGAACGATCGTTCTATTCTTGCTTCATGTCGAAGCGAGAGGCGACTCACGACCTGATTCTCGACCGCGGGCTTGCGATGGCCAGCACGCTCGGTCTCGAAGGTCTGTCGATCGCTGGCGTCGCCAAGGAAGCGGGGCTTTCGAAGAGCGGGCTGTTCGCCCACTTCGATTCCAAAGAAGATCTGCAGCTGCAGGTCCTGCGGCGTGCCGTCGATCGCTTCATCGAGATCGTGGTGGCGCCGTCGCTGCGTCGTCCTCGCGGCGAGCCGAGGGTGCGGGCGCTGTTCGACAACTGGCTGGGCTGGGACGAATCGAGCGCGGTGCCCGGCGGCTGCCTGTTTGTTGCCGCCGCGGCCGAGCTCGACGACCGCCCGGGTCCTGCCCGCGACTACCTGGTGGCGTCCCAGCGCGACTGGATGGAGGCGCTGGCAACGGCAGCGCGCATCGCGATCGAGGAGGGACACTTCCATCCCGAGCTCGATAACGAGCAGTTCGCGTACGACCTCTATTCGATCATCCTCGCCTTCCACCACTTCCATCGCCTGCTGCGCCATCCTCAAGCGCGGCAGCGAGCCCAGCTAGCCTTCGAAGCTCTGATCCAGCAATCCCGCGGGCCATCGCCGAAGGCGGCGAGCCCGGCGTCTTAAAGGGAGCTCCAGCATGAACGCAGAGATGCCTAGGTCTCAAAAAAGCACGATCGGTCGTATTAATTTCGTCCACTCCACCGTCCGTCCGGTGCTCGGAGGATTGAGTCGACTGGCTCCCGGCCCGGCCTCCAGCCTGGCGCTGCGTCTGTTCTTGACGCCGCCGCGCTTTCAGGTGCCGACGCGCGAGCAGTGGTGGTCGACCGAAGCCGAGTCGTTCGCGATCCCGTTCGGCGCCGGCAAGCTGACGGCATGGCGCTGGGGTTGGCATGGCCCGACCGTGCTGCTGGTGCATGGCTGGGCAGGCCGCGGTCGCCAGCTCGGCGCCTTCGCTGCGCCGCTGGTGGAGGCCGGCTACCAGGTGGTCGCCTTCGACGCACCGGGTCACGGTCTGTCCTCGGGCTCGCGCTCGTCCCTGCCCGAGATGGTCGACGCCGTAGCCGCCATGGTGCGCCACGAGGGCGGCGTGGCGGCGATCGTCGCCCACTCCTTGGGCGCCGCCGCCACCACCCTCGCTCTAGGGCGGCCGGGAACGCCTCCCGACGTCGAGCGCCTCGTCTACTTGAGCCCCTCCGTCGACATGACTCACGTCACGTCGCGCTTCGGCGAGATGACCGGCTTCAATGACGACGTGATCCGCCGCCTGCGCTCCGGCCTCGAACAGCGCTTCGCCTTCCGCTGGCAAGATCTCGAGGGACTCGGCATGGCGCCAACGATGCGTCTGCCGCTGCTCGTCGTGCACGACCGCGATGATCCCGAAGTGCCCTGGCGCGAAGGGCGTGCCCTCGTCCAGGCCTGGCCGAACGCAAGGTTGGAAGCGACCCGTGGTCTCGGTCATCGCAGGATCCTGCGCGACGACGCGGTAGTCGCCGAGGTGACGCGGTTCGTTTCAGCGAGAGCGGATAGAGCTCCGAGTTGAGCGAGGAGCTCCCTCAAAGACTGGCTGGTCTCAGCGGCCACTCAGAAGGAACCGGGCGCGGAGCGGTTCTCTGATGGCTTAGAGACTCTAAGGCATGAGATCGAGGCGCGTTACTTCTCCCTGCAAGGCGCAGAGGGCCAGAAAAGCCTCGATCGAGGTTCTGAGCATCGCTAGGAAAGCGATCGAGCCTCGATCGTGGTCTTGGAAGCCACGCACAGGCCAGAAAGACCCTCGTTTTGACGAACAGCCTGTCGCAAAAGGCCAAACGACCCTCGATCTGACAGCTTGAGAATCCCAAGCACTCAGATCGAGGGTCTTTAGGTCCTATTTCAGCTGCGATAAGACCCCTCAAGGGACGATCGACTCCCTCGTCGGTGTTTCTGACTGCAATTGAGTCTCGAGCGGGCTCGACCCCGCGACTTGGAACCGCGATCGAGTCTCGAGCCGGGCGGCCTCCGACTGCGCGCCTCCGCTTTTAACTCCGGCGCCACAGACGAGAGCTTCAACCTGCAGACGCGCCGTCCCGAGTGTCTCCGTGCGCCGGATCCACCCTGGTTCGTTCCAGGTCGTGCGCGGTCCGCACCTCGGGTACGGCTCGTTCGAAGCGAGAAACCCGGCCAGCCCGCTGCGGGCTGACCGGTTTGTGACGAAGGGTCGTCGACCGAGGTCACTCCTTGTCGTGGCAGCAGTAGTACTGGCGGCTGTTGGACTTGTTGCAAGCCCCTTCGAAGTTGTACTGATCGGGGTCACCGTTGAAGGTGATGCTCTTGTTGCCGCAGAGCACTTGATCGTCACCAACGAAGTCCCCGAGCCAGAGACCGTTGGGGTTGTAAGACGAATCCAGCGACGAGTAGTAGTAGAGGTAGAATAGGTCCTCATAGCTGCAGACGTGAGCCAGTCGGCTACGGCAGCGGGCCTGGGCGCGGTCATAGGTGGTGGCGTTCTGCTCGTCCTGGTCGATGCACAGGCGACTTGCGGCCTGGCGGAAGCTGGAGCGGCAAGAGCTGGTCGGGAAGCCTGCCGACTTGGTGTTGTCCCGGGTCGCTGCTTCGGGCTCGCCCTCGGCGCCGGGGAATTCAGTGGCATCCAGAGCGTCGGTGCCCGCGATTTCTTCGGTCAGGTCGACGATGCCATCACCGTCGGTGTCCACCAACCACTCTTGGCGGTCAGTGTCGAACTTCTCGTATTCCTGGGCCTTCTCCGCGGAGACGTGCTGAGCGGTTGCCAAAACGGCGAGAACGACGATTCCAAAAGCGGAAGCTTGCCTTCTCATGATCTATATCTCTCCATCTGAGTGCGATTCAAAAGTGCTATGTTGATTGACGATATGTCTGTCGCGCGAAGACGCGGAGCATTGTAGCCAGCCTAGTCGGCCTGTCAATAGAAAAATGCGCATTTACCAAATCTTCATTGGGCCTTGACGGAGGACGAGCGTTTGCGGGTCCTGGCTCCGAACGAGCTGGGACGCTAGCGGGGCAGAGATCGCGCCGGAAGCGACCTATCGTCCGACTAGGCTTTGCCTTGCTCCGGTGTCTTCTCAGTCCTTTCACGCAATCGAGAGCAGGGCGGCCTCCGATTGCACGAACTGGCCCTTGACCCCGTCGCCAGACGGAGTCTCAGACACGCCCTCGTCGATGCGAGGCCCGACGGCCTCGAGCCCCGGTTTAGCCCGCGGCTCGGGCTCGTGCCGTTTCGACTCCGAATTGGGGTTGGCTGGACGCTCTGTGGCGTGCGGAAAAAAGAAATCTGATTTTTCCTGAGATAGCTCCGGGTTTCCTTCACCTAGTAGGCAAAGACCGAGGAGGCCGTCAGTGCCGCGTGTCCGAGACGCCAGCAGCGGGCCGGCGCGCACGAGGCGAGACGGAACACTGATTTCGAAGGAGAACCCCATGGACCCATTTGCAGGAATTTTTCTCACCCTTGCTTTTCTCGCCGACGTACTTTCGGGTGCGCCCGGAACCCAAGCCGAGCTGCAGCAAAAAGCCGAAGCGGCGATGCGGACGGATATCAAAGAGATCAACCATCGCCTGGTGCAGCTCGGCGCTGGAGGGATCTTTCAATTCGAGCTGGCCTGGGGACCGGTGGTCTATCAGGCCCCGGGCTCCAACGTTGCGGACAACGTCATGTACGTGGTCAGGAACACCAAGAATCCGGGTCAATACACCGTCGGCATCGCCGGCACCAACTTCAAGTCGTCGTTCGATTGGCTGGTTGAAGATGGCCTGGTCAGCTGGACCGTGCCGTGGCATTCCGGGCAGCCCTCGGCCGGGCGCATCGCGCTCGGCACGGCGACGGGCCTGAGCATTTTGCAGAGCTTGACCGCCGTGCCTCACGTGGGCGGGACGACTCAGAGCGTCGATGTGATGACCTATCTCGGCCAGCAGATCGGCGGGGGCGACGGATCGGTCTACGTCACCGGGCACAGCCTCGGCGGGGCGCTGTCGCCGGTGTTCGGGCTGTGGCTGGATGAGAACAAGGCCAGCTGGGGCCCCAAGGCCGACGTCAACGTCTACCTCTTTGCCGGTCCGACGCCAGGCGACCAGACCTTCGCGTCGTACTACAAAGGTAGGCTCGGCGGCACCACCCACAGCCACTGGAACGCCAATGACGTCGTCCCTCACGCCTGGAGCCAGCAGACGGCGCCGAACCTTTCACAGATGCCGGGGCTCTATGAGGACTTCCCGGCGGACGCCAAGGTAACCCCCGGGCCGGTGATCAACGGCCTCATTGGAGTCTTGGAAGCCATCTCGCAAGGCACCGACTACACCGCCGTCTCCAGCGCCCCCGCGACTTTCAACACGCCGGATGTCAACGCCGATGTCACGTCCTGCAAGTCGAACCTCG
>JBCCEE010000114.1:0-19865 GCA_039030415.1 Acidobacteriota bacterium | reverse complement strand
GCCGACTTGGACCACCCTCATATCGCACGCATCTTCGATGGCGGAGCCACCCAAGGCACCCTGCCGTTCTTCGTCATGGAATACGTCGAGGGCGAGCCCTTTGATGTCGCTTGCGCCAAGCTAACTCTCGAGGAGCGGCTCGAGCTCTTCCAGAAAGTCTGTGGGGCGGTGCACCACGCGCATCGCAGCCTGATCGTGCATCGGGATCTCAAGCCGGGCAACATTCTCGTCACCGCCGACGGCGAACCCAAGCTGCTCGACTTCGGCATTGCCAAACCCTTGGATCGGGAGCGCGAGAGCTCGAAGGAACACGGTCGAACAGATCCTGGCCCCATGACCATCGCCTTCGCTAGTCCAGAGCAGTTGGCCGGCGGCCCGATCACCATCGGCACCGATATCTACTCGTTGGGCGTGCTGCTCTATCGAGTGTTGAGTGGCCAGCATCCGCATCACACGCCGAACATCTCTACCCGCGAGCTCATCCGCGCCATTGGCTATGAAGTGCCAAACCCGCCCAGCCGGGTGGCCGAGACCGAAGAAGCTCACCGCCGCTTGGCGGGGGATCTCGACGCCATTGCGCTGAAGACCCTGAGCAAGCGTCCGGAGGATCGCTACGACTCCGCCGCCCAGCTGGCCGAGGAGATCCAGCTCCACTTGGACGATCTGCCCATCCGCGCCTGGCGGGGGACCTGGTTCGGGCGCCTGCGCAAGAGCGCCCGCAGAAACAAGCTTGCCGTGGCCGCTAGCGTGTTCTTGTTGACGTTCAGCCTTAGCGTCACCGTGCTCTGGCGTCACGCGATTCAGCAAAAGACCGAGGCGGAGCAAGCTCGGGCCCAGGCCGAGCGGACCCGTGGGTTTATTGTAGATTTCTTCAAAGCGGTCGAGCCGGACCGCAGCCCCGGCCCAGGCGTCGATCTGAAGAAGATCTTGGACAGCGGACGCAGCACGCTGGAAAAGGCACTGCAAGACGAGCCACAGATCCGAGCCGATCTCCTGGGGACCCTCGCCACGATCTACCATGCCCTGGCCCTCTGGGACGACGCAATGCACCTGCAAGAGCAGGCTGTCGAGCACCGTCGAGCCCAGCGGCCGCGGGATACGCGCAAGCTAGCGGTCGACCTCAACAACCTCGCGATAACCCTTCATGCGCGCAGGGAGCACGGCAGAGCAGAAGCGCTGCTGCGGGAATCACTGCCGCTTTGGAACGAGCTCGGCGACCCCTTCGAGCTGAACGTTCTGGCGAGCCTCGGCGCGACGCTCATCGGTCAAGACAAGGTCCAGGAAGCGATCGAGATCTACGAGCAAGCCCTGGAACGCTCCCGATCATCAGCCCCGACCGGCCACCCGAAAATCGCTTCGATCTACTATGGTCTCGGTGCGGCACACAAACGTTTGGAGAACCACGCCGAAGCCGAGCAATACCTGGTGGGGGCCTTGGACGCCTACCAAAGGGATCCAGACGCCAAGGTCTCGCGGATCGCACAGGTCCACAGCGCGCTCGGCGAAGTACTCCACACTTTGCAGCGATTCACGGAAGCTCGAGCCCATCTCGAACAGGCTCTGGATTCGCGCCAGCGGCTGTTCGGTGACCGTCACCTCGGAACCGCGGCGAGTCAAAGGAAACTGGCGCTATTGCTGATCGACGAGGGCGAGCTCGAAGCCGCTGAATCTCTGTTGAAGCAAGCCGGCGACACCTACTCCGCCCTACACAACGAAGGAGGTGCCGCCGAGGTGCGCCGGGCTCGAGATCGCGTGTCCGAGATCTCGAGCCGGCGAGGTTCCGAAGCCGAACCTGGCACGATGGCCGCAGTGTTTGGTCCCTCGTGAGCTCGACCTCGAGGCCGACTAGGAGACCAGAATCTCGACGGTTTGATCAGGCCCGTTCGGGTCGACGACGACGATCAAATAGCGGCCTGGAGCCAGGCTCGCGATATCGACCTCGTCCAGGCTGGCGACGAAGATCGTGATAGTCGTCGTGAACGAGCCATAGTCGGGATCCGGGTCGGCTTCGAGCGGATCGGTCGCAAAGGCGGGTCCTTGGGCGAGGAGTGCGACGACACAGATCGCTAGGGTTGCGAAGGCTGAGCGAAGCGTGTGAGAGTTACGGCTGGTAAGCGTTTCGGAAGACAGTTCACGCAAATCAAACATGTTCTTTACCTTTTCTCAGATGGGGTTTATTGGAAAACTGAGAAAGGGTGGCCACCTCCTCTCGCCCCTATATAGAGCAAGCCAGGTGCCATGTTTGAAAGGTTTTATCCGCCTTTTATTGAGCCAATTACCTCCCTGTAACGTTCCTCCCCAAAAGGGTAACGTTTCTCCTATCCAAGGTTTCTAAAGTAACGTCACGCTACTGGACAGCTTGGCACGCAGTCCATTCAACGACCGAATATCGATCGCTCTTGGGCGGAATCCAGCTTGTTCGCCAGGGCGATCAGGCCGGCGGGACGCCGGCGCTCCCAGCCTGGGGCGCTCCCAGCTTGGGGCGATACGCTGGCTTGGGGCGAGGCGCTTTAGTGATCCGGTAGGAATACGACAGGGCGATCACCCAGGCTCCGTCGATCTTGCCGGCGAGACGCCGGCGCTCCCAGCTTGTCGCTACCTGCCAACCTCGTGGACGATGCGCCAGGTGCCGTCCTCGCGCCGCCAGTACTGCTGCTTCCAGCGCACGGCGCGGTAGTTGCTGCTCTCGTAGCTCTGGTCGAAGGTGACCAGGTAGAGACCCGGCTCGCCGGGGTAGGCGTAGATGCCGAGGTCGTCGATGCCGACGCGGATGTAGGATTTGTTGGCGTTGACCCGGCGCTTGTGGGAGGACCACCGGCGCAGGTTCATCGAGTCGGTGCGGAAGTCGCGCGAGTAGTGGCTGAGGTAGCGATCGGTGTCTAGACTCTCCCAGTCCTGGCGCCAAGCCTCGATGGCGGCGGCCAGGCCATCGCGCATGGCGGCCACTTCGGCCGGATCGACCCAGTCGACCCGGTCGCTGACGATCACCGGCGTGCGACGGATCTCGACCAGGTCTTCCAAAGTCTCGAAGTCGTGGTTGTGGAGGGTCAAGCAGCCGCGGCTCGACTTAGGCAGCAGGCTTTCCTCGTCTTTGTCGGTACCGTGGATCCAGATACCGCTGCCCGTGCGGTCGCGGCGACGATCCCAGGTGTTGGGATAGTCGAGCGGATAGGCGCCGACGCCGTAGATCGCCGGCAGCTCGTCGCCCGGTATGTAGGAGGTGACGAAGTAGATGCCGAGCGGCGTCTTCTCATCGCCTTCGCGCGCCTTGTAGAGGCCCTGTTTGCCGACCGCGACGAAGGTGTTGCCCACTTCGACGGTCTCGAGCTCGCTCGCGGCATCCGAATCGTCACGACGCGCAAAGAGATGCATGCGGTAGTCGACGAGATCGAACACCAGGGCGCCAGGCGCTGACGCCGGCAGTTTCAGCAGGTGGTTGGGATGCTGGCCGGGCGTCGAGCTGGCCTTCGGGCCCGTCGGCTGATCTTGGCCGGCAGGTGCCTGCGGCACGACATCGGTCGCTGGCGACGCGGCCGGCGGCTCGGTAGGCACGCTATCGCTATCGCCCTCGTCGAAGGCCGAAACCAGCATCAGGGCGGCGAGCAGCAGCACGCTCCCCAGATCGTTTCCGCGTACCCCTCTCCGCCAAGCAAGGATCTTGCCGCAGAGAATCTTGAGCTCGATCATCGCTCCGGCTCAGGGGGCGGTTTGTGTCGGGGTCTCGACCGGCAGCCGCGTCTTCAGCCAGCTCACCAGGTCCAGCCAGATCTGGAGCTGCTCCTGTTTCGACGGCATGATGCCGGCGCTCTCCAGCTCGATGGTGACCACGGGGATCTCTTTGTGAACGCCAGCATAGCGTCCGAGCGAGCCGGGATAGGTCCCGAGCAGGTTGAGGGTCAGCGAACCCAGGCGTTTCGGCGCCTCGGGCGGACCGTCGAAATCGAGCACGCCGTGCGGCGCGTGGACCGAGACGATCACCTCGGGCTTGAAGCGCTCGATCTCCTCCGCCAGCCACTGGCTCTCCGGCTCGCTCAGCGGATCGTTGCCCGGGAATCGCCGCGGATTGCTGCCGGTTCGCCGCACCCAATAGTCCTTGGTGTCCTCGTGCCAGTTGGGCGTCGGAAAGTTGCGATTGAGGTCGACGCCGTTCTCGTTCATGCGCTGCGAGCGCCTGCGCAGCAGGCCGTCAGGATTCATCAACGGACTGATGCGCCAGTGGAACAGACCGGAATGGTAGCGGTTGAGGATGTTGATCCACTTGAAGACGATCGAGACGCTGGAATACTCGTCGCCATGGATACCGCCGATCAGCAGGACCCGGCCACGCGGATCGCGGTTATCGAGCGGCGGATACTCGCGGATCGCGATCGGCGCTCCGGAGACCGAGTTGGCGCCGGTCGGCTCGAGGCCGGCGTTGCGGCACTCTGCAATGCTGACGCTGCCCAGCTTGTTGCCGATACGCTGGCACAGCGCCTCGAGCGGATCGACGGTCGCCGGAGCTTCGATCGGCTCCATCTCGTTGGCGTGCGACGCGGGTGCAGGCCCCAGCGTGAGCAATAAGGCGAAAGCTACCGCAGCAGCAGCCGGCGTACGTGGTGCCTGCACGAGAGAAGTACCCTTCATAGGTGAGCGACCTTGCAGTGGGCGACCGAGTCTGATCCCAAGAGACTCTGAACGAGCGGCCAACTATACACTACGGTACCCTGCGGCTGACCGACCCTCTCAGAGATCGAGCCCCACGGCCCTACGCGGCGCCTCGAGCCGCATCGTCTGCTTTGTGCTCGGTCTGACTCAAGGTTCCCCGCCGCTCGCGCCAGCCGAGCACTAGATCGTAGAGCACCGGCACTAGCACGAGAGTAAGGAAGGTGGCGAAGGCCAGCCCGAAGATCACCGCGACGCCCATCGAGCGCCAGTATTGGCTGCTCTCGCTGCCGGTCGACAGCGTTAGGGTTCGGAAGTCGAGCTCGACGCCGGTGGTCAGCGGCAGCAGCCCCAGAATGGTGGTCACGGAAGTCAGCAGCACGGGTCGCAGGCGCCGCAGCCCGGTGCGGATGACGATCTCGCGCCGCGCCAGCCCACGAGCCCGCAGCTGCTCACCGTAATCCAGTAGCACGATGGCGTTGTTGACCACGATGCCGGCAAGCGAGATCACGCCAACGCCGGTCATGATGATGCTGAACGGCATTCCGGTGACCAGCAGCCCCACCAGCACCCCGATCATCGACATCGACACCGACGTGAGAATGATCAGGGGAATCGCCAGCGAGTCGAACTTGCTGACCATCAGAGCCAGCACGATGACCAGCGCGTAGAAGAACGCGCGGCTCAGGAACTCCTTGTTCTCGGCTTCGTCCTCTTCCTGGCCGCCAAACTCGACGCGGTAGCCGGCCGGCACCAGGTCGGGAATCGCCGCCAGACGGCGCTCCGCCTCCTCCCGCACCGGCGCCGCCAGCTTGGGCTCGACGACCTTGCCCGAGACGGTGACCCGCCGATTGCGCGCCTCGTGCCGGATGGTGGTGACCGACGCCGCGCGCTCGAGCGTCGCCACCGAGCTGAGGGGAACCTGCTGGCCGCTCTCGGTGACGATCACCAGCCGCTCGAGGTCGGAGATCGAGCTGCGGGCGCTCTCCTTCAAACGCACCGTGATCTCGATGTCGTCATCGCCCTGGCGGTAGGTCGAGGCTTCACGGCCGTTGATAGCGTTACGCAGGGTCGAGGCGATATCGGCGGTGGTCAGCCCGAGCAATGCCGCCTCCACCCGGTCGACGTTCACCACGACCTCGGGACGCGAGCGGTCGAAGTCGTCGTCGAGCGAGACCAGGCCGGGTATGCCGTCGACCTCGCGCCGGATGCGACTGGCGAGCGCGCCCAGAGTCTCGAAGTCATCACCCGTGATGTCGATCTCGAGCGGCGCGCCCACCGGCGGGCCGTCGTCCGGCTTGTCGACGTCGATGGTGACGCCGGGGATGCCGGCGGTGAGACGACGCGCGTCTTCCAGGGTATCGAACGAGTTGCGCGAACGCTCCTGCCGCGGAACGAGATCGAGCGTGATGCGCGCCAGATGAAGATCACCGCGACTGCTGAAGCCGTCGTCGCGACTGCCCTCGCCGACGCCGGTGGCCATCACCCGCACGTCGGGCAGGTCCTGCAGCCGGGCCTCGAGCTGGCGCGCCACGTCATCAGTCTTCTCGAGCCGCGTTCCCGGCGGCAGGTCGATGTTGACGAAGATCTGGTTCGGCTCCTGCTCCGGCAGCAGCTCGACCCCGGTCGAGTAGGTTGCAAACGCCGCCAGCACCCCGACAAACACCGCCAGGGTGGCGAAGCCGATCAGCAGCCGGTGCTCGAGCGCCCAGCTCAGCAGGCGGCGGTAGCCCGCCACCACCCAATCTCCCCAGCGATCGCGATGATCCGAGGTTTTAGCACCCGGCTTCGCCCGCATGAAAACCGAGCAGATCACCGGGTTGACGGTGAAGGCGATGGTGAGGGAGGCGAAGAGCGCGATCGATACCGTCCACGGCAGGTATCTCATGAAATCGCCGATGACGCCCGGCCAGGTGAACAGCGGAGCGAAAGCCCCCAGGGTGGTCAGAGTCGAAACCAGGATCGCCGCGCCGACCTCGTGGGTCGCCCGGCTGGCGGCCTGCAGGCGACCGAGTCCTTCCTGCATGTGGCGGTAGATGTTCTCGATCACCACCACCGCGTTGTCCACCAGCATGCCGACCGCCAGCACCAGCGAGAACAGCACGATCATGTTGAGGGTGACGCCGGACAGCTGGATGACCAGGAAGGAGAGCAGCATCGAGAACGGAATCGCCATGCCGACGAAGAGGGCGTTGCGCAGGCCGAGAGCGAACATCAGCACAATCACCACCAGCAGCAGGCCGGAGAGGATGCTGTTCTCGAGATCGCGCACCTGCTGGCGCGTCTCGCGCGATAGATCGCCAAGGAAGCTGACGGTGACGCCGGCCGGCCAGCTCGGCTCGAGCTGCCGCACGATCTCCTTGGCCTCGTCCGCCACTTCGATGATGTTGGCGCCGACCCGCTTCTGGACGCCGATCGACACCGACTCGCGGCCATCGATGCGCGAATAGGACGCCCGTTCTTCGAACCCGAAGCGCACCTTGGCGACGTCCCTGACGAAGATCGGACGCCCCGCGGGCGCCGCCACCACAAAGTCGGCGATCGCCAGCGGGTCGTCGACCTCGCCCGGCACTCGCACGGCGTAGGTGGCGTCGCCAAGGTCGAGATCGCCGGAGGGGATCGAGACGTTCTCATCACCGATGGCGTCGGCGACGTCGTCTAGCGACAGCCCATGCAGCCGCAGCCGTTCCGGGTCGACGTCGACCTCGACCTCGCGCTCGCGCCCGCCGACCAGCGTCGCCCGCAGCACGCCGGGCACGGTCTCGATCTCGTCCTGCAGGTCTTCCGCCAGCCGCTTGAGCACCACCGGCCCGACATCGCCGGCTAGGTGCACCTGCAGTATCGGAACCTCCGAGAAGCTGACTTCGTTGAGCACCGGCTCCTCGGCATCTTCCGGGAAGTCGACCTCGGCCTGATCGACGCGGTCGCGCACCTTCTGCAGCGCGGTGTCGATGTCGGTGCCGGTGACGAACTCGGCGGTCACCACGGCGATGCTCTCGCGCGACTCAGACGTCAGCTTGTCGAGCCCGGAGAGGCCGGTGAGCTCGCGCTCGATCGGCTGCACGATCTGGGTCTCGATGTCTTCCGGCGAGGCGCCCGGATACTGCACGTAGACCAAGATCAGCGGGATGTCGATGTCGGGAAAATTCTCGCGCGGCAGGGTGACGTAGGCGATCATCCCCATCACTATCATCGCCGTCATCAGAAAGAAGACGGTGGCGCGCTGGCGCAGTGCCGTGTCGACGATCCGCATCGTGATCCCCCGCTCGGGTTCCTAGCGCACCGGCTCCGGGGTCGCCTGCACGCGCTGACCCGGGCTCACCAGCTGCTGCCCGGCGACGATCAAGTCTTCGCCGGCCTCCAGGCCACTCAGCACGATGATGTTCTCACCGATCACTGGACCGAGCTCGATCGGCCGCTGCTCGGCGCGCTCGTCGAGGGCGACGTAGACCACCTGGGCGTCCTCGAGCTCGACGATGGCGTCCAATGGCGCCAGCACCGCCGACGGATAGGTGCGGCGCGGGATCTCGAGGCGAGCGACCATGCCGGGGCGCAGCCGCCCGTCGGAGTTGTCGAGCTCGACCTCGATGTCCAGGGTACGCGCGGCGGCGTCGAGCTCGGGGGCGAGCAGGGCCACGGTGCCGCGGAAGATCTCGTCGGGGTAGATGTCGAGCCGCAGCTGCGCTTCCATGCCGAGGCGCAGGTAGGGCACGTCGGAGCTGGCGACCGGCGCACGCGCTTTCAGGCCTCGCACTTCGAGCAGCTCGATCACGGCCTGTCCCGGCGCCAGATAGTCGCCGACCTCGACGTGACGGGCTGCCACGGTGCCGCTCCACGGCGCGACCAGCCGCGCCTTCTCCAGCATCAGCCGCGCTGTCGCCAGCTGCGCGTCGGCCACGTCGCGCTCGGTCAGGGCGTCGAGGTATTGGTTCTCGGTGATCGAACGCCGCTCGAGCAGCTTCTCGGCGCGTTGAAAGAGCACCGTGCGGTGGCGCGAGACGGCCTCTGCCTCCGCCAGCCGCTGCTCGAGATCGCGCGTATCGACCTCGACCAGGACCTTGCCAGCCGCCGCCCGCTGTCCCTTCTCGACGTGGATCCGGGTCACCGCGCCCGCCACTTCGGCCGCCAGCACGGCGCGCCGGCGCGGCAGCAGCTCGGCCGGCAGACTGGCGGTGTCGACGACCTCGCGGGCCTCGGTCTGAACCGTCGACACCGCGACGACTCGTTCGGCTTCCGGTGGCGCGCTCGATTCGCGGGTCGCCGGTGTTTCATTGTTCGGCGGTTCGCTGGCGCAGCCAGCCAGCCCAAGCGCCAGCGCAACCCACCACGCGGCGAACCATGCTTTGCCAGCC
The DNA here is from genome assembly GCA_039030415.1 of Acidobacteriota bacterium. Taxonomy (GTDB): domain Bacteria; phylum Acidobacteriota; class Thermoanaerobaculia; order Multivoradales; family J023; genus JAAELT01. The sequence continues at coordinate 10,872 of JBCCEE010000114.1, read as the reverse complement.
GAGGCCGGCGTCAAGCCCCAGGTCTCGATCATCCTTCGGTCTCCTGATCCGGTGAGGGCTCGGTCTGCTCAGGCTGCTCGGTTACAGCCGGCGTTTCCAACGGCTCGGCGGCGGAAGACCAGGATCGCGTCGGCAGTCGACCGGTAGCCCGCAGCAGGCGAGCGGCCTGCACCCAGGCATCGGTGACGGCTTCGACCCGCACCAGCTCGGCCCGGGTCGCTTCCTCCTGGGCGTCCAGCAGATCGGCTTGGATCGCCGCGCCTTCGCGATAGCTCTCGAGAGCGACCCGGCTCGCCTCCTGGGACGCCTCGGCGGATACCTCAGCCGCCGTCAGACGCTCGAGCGCGGTGCGATAGCCGGCCAGCGCCTCCTCCAGCTGGTGGGCGATGCGGCGCTCGAGATCCTCGCGCTGCCATTCGAGCTGCTGTTTCTGGCTCTCCAGCTGCACCAGCTCACCTTTGCGTCGCCCGCCGTCGAACAGGCTCCACGTCAGCCCCAATGACACCACCCAGTTGTCGAACAAGGCATCGCTGACGTCTTCGAGCAGCCGCACCTGCCGGCCGTAGGAGCCCGAGAGCTCGAGCTGCGGCCGGCCGTCGGCCACGGTGATGACCCGCTGGCGTCCCAGGGCTTCGGCCTGCAGTTCGAGATCCCGCAGCTCCGGGCGCTCGGCTCGGGCCCAGGCCAAGAGGTCGGCCAGCGCCGGTGCCTCGGGGAGCTCGGGAGCCGGATCCGCCACCGCGACCGGCGTCTGCGGATCGAGCCCGAGCTCGACCCGCAGGCGACTGCGGGCGATATCGACGTCCCCGCGAATGCGAGCGATCTCGGGCTCGACAGAGGCGAGAGAGGAGCGGGCGCGGAGCATCTCGAGCTGGGTTGCCGCCCCGAGCTCGAAGCGTCCTTCGACCGCCTCGAGTGTGAGTTGGCGGGCCTGCCGCTGGATCTCGACCGTGGCCAGAGCCGCCTTGGCCTGCTGCAGGCGATGGTAGGCCTCGACCGCGGCCAGCGCCGTGTCGAGCTCGACGGTGCCGATCTGCGCTTCGGTGATGTCCACCACCAGCTCCGCCAGATCGATCGCGGCCCGCACCTTGCCGCCGCTGTAGAGCGTCTGCTCGAGCCGGAGGGCGAAATCCCACTGCTCCTGCTCGCCAGGCTCGAAGTCGGGAAACAGCCCGACGATGTCTTCGAAGTCGGGGCTGTTGAGGAACGACGGGTTGCGGCTGCGGCTCCACGAGTTGACCAGATCGAGCTGCGGCCAGGCGTCCGCCGCCACTTCGTCGACGCCACCCGCCACTTCCACGCGGCGCTCGGCTTCGGCCTGCAGCGCGGGATTGCGCGCCAGGGCAATCTCCACCACCCGCTGCAGATCCAGCTCGAGCGTCTCCTCAGCCGCGGCCTGCCGACCCGGCACGAGAATAGCCACTACCAGCAACCAGAGGTGCTTTCGCCGTAAACCCACCATGTCGGTCCCGAGTGATCGATAGCCGTGAGGAGTGCCGAGAAAGGGCAGAAGCGCGAGGAGATATAGGGTCGAAGGTACGAGGGCGGAGCGGCTGCTCGAACCAGGACGGCCCGAGCGTAGCCAAAATGCCTCGCTAGCGACTCTACCAAACTTCCGAGCGCAACCGCCCGGACTTCAAGCTAGCGGCAGCTCGTAGGCGGCTGCCTCCTCACCGTTGCGCACCAGCAGCAGCGAGCCGTAGAGCGCGAGGTTGTTCCAGCTCTTGCCTTCGATCGCCTGGAAGCGGCCCAGCACGTGGTTTTTGCGCTCGGGGGTGGCCTCGATCAGCAGCACCTCACCGGACTCGGCGAGAACCAGCAGCAGATCTCCGACCCGCAGAATCTGACCGTGCTTGTAGCGGCCCCCCTTCCACATCCGTTCCCCTGTCGCCAGCTCGATGCACTCCAGAATGCCGTCGGAGAGACCGTAGGCATAGCCGTCTTTGATCGCCACGTTGGTGAACTTGGTGCGCATAACCCTCGAGTTCTGCCAGATCTCGCGGGTATCGAAGGTGCCGTCTCCCTTCGCCACGAGCTCGATCAGGGTAGCGCCGAGCGCATAGCCCTTGGACAGGAAGACCTGGTTTGGCCCCACCGCCACCGCCTGCGAGACGTTGGCGTTGGCGTTCGATTTGCCCTCCCGCGGATGCCGCCACAGGACGCGACCGTTGGTCACGTCATGCCCGCTGGCGCTAGATTCGTTGACGATCAGGATCTGCCGCACGCCGCCGACGGTGGCGATGGCCGGCGAGCTGCAGCTGATCTGCTCGTCGCCGCCTTCCCACACCTTGGCGCCGGTGTTCTTGTCGTAGGCGATGAGCGAAACCTGCTTGCCGTCGGTCGGGCCACCGCCCGGCACGATCAGCAGGTCGTCGACAATCAGCGGTGACCCCGAGCGGCCGTACGGCAGAGCCGCCGTTTCCTGCTCCGGACTCTTGGCGTGCTCGGCGAGCATATCCTTCTCCCACACCACGCGGCCGGTCGCGCCGTCGAGGGCCAGCAGCTGGCCCAGGGCCCCCTGGGTGTAGACCATGCCGCCCGTGATCGTCGGCGTGGTGCGCGGGCCGATGCCGGCGATCGCCACTTCGTAGCGCGCGGCGTGGGTGTGGCTCCACTGGACCTCGCCGGTACGAGCGTCGTAGCACGTGACGTTTTCATCATCGCCGCGCTGCTCCATGGTGACGGCGTAGCCGTTGACCACCGAGAAGGCGCCCCAGCCGGCGCCTATCGGCTGGCGCCAAACCAGCTTGGGCGGCTGGGCCTCCCAGTCCCGTGCCAGCTCGATGTGATCGATCGCCAGGTTTCGATTCGGCCCCAGAAACTGGGGGAAGTCGTTGGCCGACGTCGTCACGAGGTCGACTCCACCGGCGCCATCGGTCGCCAGCGCCGCCAGCTCACGATCTGGCTTCTCTGCCGACCGCGGCACGAAGCGCGGCACGAACTCGCCGGACACGTCCTCGAAGCGATACAGCGAGTTGAACCCCAGCCCGATCAGCCCGAGCGCAATCACGGGCACCAGGCGCATCCACCAGCGCTGGCCGCTGGCCAGTAGAAACCACAGCAGCCAGACGATCAGCAGCAGGGTCGCAGCCATCATCGAGAAGGCGTTCGCCATGCCATGATCGCCGAAGGCGTCGCTGGTCTGCATCCAGACGATAGTGCCTAGGATCAGCGTCAGCAGCAGCCAAACGATACGACCAACGATCCGGCCGCGTCCTTTAATAGGCGGTAGCCAGTGTGACTTTCTCTCAGTACGTTCTGACATTAGGTCTCCCGCTAGGAAATCAACCCGTGTTCTGCAAACCCTGTGCAATACCATGAACGGTGGAGATCAACGCTCGTAACAAAGAATCGTCCGTGCGCTCTGATGCCCGCCAGCGCCGCAGCAGATCGACCTGCAGCAGGCTCATAGGATCGACATAAGGGTTGCGCAGCCGGATCGACCGCTGCAGGTTGGGATCGCCGTCGAGCAAGGTCTCGATCCCCGCCAGGCCGCGCACCAGCTCCGTCGTACGCTGGTATTCGTCGCAGATGCGCGCAAAGATCTCTGCTCCCGGCTCGCCGGCCAGCTCGGCGTAGCGCGCTGCGATCGGCAGGTCGGCCTTGGCCAGCACCATCTCGACGTCCGAGATCATGGCCCGCAGAAACGGCCAATCCCGCACCATCTCCGCGACACGCTGCTGCCCGTGAGACGTCACGGCATTCTCGAGCCCGCTGCCCAGGCCGTACCAGCCCGGCAGGATGTGGCGGCTCTGGGTCCAGGCAAAGACCCAGGGAATCGCCCGCAGATTCTCGATGCCGGCCCGTGAGCGCCGGGCCGACGGCCGCGAGCCGATCAGCATACGCTCGATGACGTCGATCGGCGTCGCCCTTCGGAAGTAGTCGATGAACGCGGGGTCCTCATAGACCAGGGCGCGGTAGGTGGCCCGGCTGTGGCTGGCGATACTCTCCATGATCTGCGCCCACTCGGCCTCACGCGGGTCGACCGGCGGCGGCGCCGAGGTGGCGATCGCCACGGCTCCGGCGGCCTGCTCGAGAGTTCGCAGAGCGATGCCGCGCACGCCATATTTGGCGTTGATCACCTCACCCTGCTCGGTGAGTCGCAGGCGGCCGGCCACCGAGCCGCGCGGCGCGGCCAGCACCGCGCGGCGCGTCTTGCCGCCGCCACGGCTGATCGAGCCGCCACGGCCATGGAAGATCGTCAGCTTCACGCCCTGGGCGCGGTGGGCCTCGACCAAGGCCGTCTGGCCCTGGGTCAGCGCCCAGCGCGAGGCCGCCAGGCCGCCATCTTTATTGCTGTCCGAGTAGCCGACCATCACTACCTGGCGCTCGCCGCGCGCCTCCAGGTGACGGCGATAGGTGGCATCGGCCAACAGCGCATTCATGGTGTCGGCGGCCGACTCGAGATCCGGTACGGTTTCGAACAGCGGCGCGACGTCCAGCGGCACGACATCCTCATCTGCCGGCTCGGACGGCTCGACGAGACCGGCCCAGCGCGCCAAGAGCAGCACCGACAACACGTCGTCGACCGCGCGCGCCATGCTGATGATGTACAGGCCGGTAGCGCCGCGACCGTAGCGAGCGCGAGCTTCACGCAGAGCACGAAAGACCTCGAGCACGGCGGTGGCCTCGGCATCTTCGGGGTCGACTGCGGGTGGTGCCTGCGACGCACTCGCTTTGGCCAGCTCCTGGCGCAAACGCTCGGCGCGCTCGTCCGCCGAGCGTTCCCCCCAGCGCTCGTCCCCGAGGATCCGACCGATCACCGATCGGTGGACCTCGCCGTCCTGACGGACATCGAGGGTCGCCAGGTGGAAGCCGAACGTCTCGACCCGTCGCTGCAGGCGGCGCACCGCGAACAGGCCGGCTCGCTGCCCCTGGTTGTTCTGCAGGCTATGGGCGATGCTACGCAGATCATCCTCGAAATCTTCAAAACTGGCGTAACCGCCCTCAGCATCTCGACGAGTGCGCTCCAGGCGAGCGCGCATCAAATGCAGGAGTACGCGGTACGGCATGTCGCGCTGACGTGAGGAGACCTCCTCGAGCGCATCCGGTACCTGCGCTGCATGGAGCTCGATGCGCCGCTCGATCTCGGGATCGATGGTGGCTCGCGAGCTGGACTGGGTAAGATGCCGGGCGAGCCCCGCGACCTCACGCGTGTAGCACTGCAGGATGCGCTCACGGTGCTCGCGCAGCGTGTCCTGCAGGGTGGCAGCGGTGACGTTGGGATTGCCGTCCATGTCGCCGCCCACCCAGGAGCAGAAGCGCAGCAGCGTCGGGATCTCGAGGTCACCCGCCTCGGCCCCATAAACCTTCTCGAGCGCCTCCCGCAGCGATTCGTAAAACGGCGGCACGACGCGGTAGATCACGTCGGTGACGTAGAACAGCACCGACTCGAGCTCCTCGGCGACCGTCGGCCGGATCGCCGGATGCTCTTCGGTCTGCCAGCCCGACGTCACCTGTCCCCGAATGCGCTCCAGCGCCACGGTCTCTTCCGGTGGCGTGCGAGTCGGGTCCATGCGCTCTACCAGGCGGCGCGTGATCGCCTGGTGCTTCTCGAGGATGACGCGCCGCGTCGCCTCGGTGGGATGCGCCGTGAACACTGGCTCGATCACCAGCGTCTGCAGCAGCTCGCGGACTGCTTCGAGCCCGACGCCGGCAGCCTGCAGCTGGCGCAGGGCATCTTCGAAGCTGCCGCGCTGCGCGATGCCTTCGCGCAGGTAGTCGCGGCGGCGACGGATACGATGGGCCTTTTCCGCCAGATTGACGACTTGGAAGTACGTAGAAAAGCTGCGCACCAGCTGCTCGACCAGCTCCGGGGCGAGCTCGGCCAGCAGGCCTTCGAGCTCGTTCTCGGACGACGGCTGCTCGCGCCGCTGGATGGCGGCGGTACGTGCCGCCTCGACCGCGGCAAACAGCGCTTCGCCACCCTGCTCAGAGATGATCTCGCCGACCAGCGCTCCGAGCGTTCGCACGTCGTCGCGCAGCGGCTCGTCCTGGGGTTGGAACTCGATCTGACGCTCACTCATGGGGATCTCGCGGATGATGATCTTGGGTGATTGGGAAGGTCGGATTCTCGTTGGCGATGCTATCGGAGTCTTCCCGAACCTCGCCATGCGGGCTGCTACAATCTCAACCGTGACATCCCGTTCACAGCGGAGAGCGATCTCGCCTCGCGCTTTGCGATGCCGGGAACCGCCGCCGTCACGGCTGCCGTCCCGCTCGCGAAAGTCGGCGCAGGCAACGTCAGGAGTGCGTCCACTCATCCTGCGATGCTCAGCCGCCGCCCTCGTCCTGGCGCTACTGTTTCAGCTGCCCTCGGGACCCGCTGCGGCGCAGGAGTATCATGTCCGCAGCTACACCGTCGACGACGGGCTGCCGAGCGCCCATGTCCGGGATGTCACGCAGGATGAAGGCGGCCGAATCTGGTTCGCAACCCGCTCGGGCATCGCCCGCTATGATGGTTTCGATTGGAGGACGTACAACCTCGCCGACGGTCTGACCTGGGCCGATCAGTTCGCGCTGCGTTGGGATGACGAGGGCACCCTGTGGTCGGTCGGCGCCATCTCGCCATTCAAGATCTATCGCTTCGCTGACGATCGCTGGCATGAGCAGCCAGGCCCGGGCGAGCTCGCCACAGGGCTCGCGATCACGGCTTTCGAGGCGTTTGGCACCGGGTCGAATCCAAGGCTCGCCATCGGCACCCGCGACGGCGGGTTGCTGCTCTTCGTCGGCAGCGCATGGCAGCGGCTAGGGCGAGCCGAGGGCCTGCCGAGCGATGAGATCCGCGGGCTGGCGATGCGTGGTTCGGCGCTGTGGGTCGCTACCTCCCGTGGCCTCGCGACCGTCGACCCCACCTCGGCCGTTCAGCCCGAGGTACGCGGCATCGCTGCCGAGGACACGCTGCAAGGATTGACCCGTCAGCTCGGTGCTCGCGGCGAGGAGCACTTCTGGCTGATCGGATCCGATTGGATCGGCAGGCTCGATGGTGATCGCATCATCCGGCTCGCCGGGGACCTCGCGCTACAGCTCACGGCCCCGGTGAACGCCACGGACGATCTCCGCGGCGGGCTGTACTTCGGCGATCCCAGCCGGCTATACCACTTTCATCTCGACGAAGGTCTGACGCCGATCGGCGCCGCCAACGGCATCTTGGCGGACGGCGTGACGGCGCTCACCCTCGATCGCGAAGGCATAGCGTGGATTGCCAGTGAGCTTGGCGTCAGCAAGCTGATCAGCCGCCGGTTCGCGCGCTATGCCACCCCCCAGGGGCTGCTCGACGACGAAGTCACGGCGGTGATCGAACGCCAGCCCGGCGAGATCGTTTTCGGACACCGCGGCGGCATCTCGATTCTGAGCGCCGGCAGAGCTCGGCCCCGGCTGCTGGTCGGCGCCGAGCCTTCGGTTCGCCCGGCCGGTGCCGATCCAGACCGAGTCTCCTCCGACCGAGTGAGGCCGGATCGCGTGCGCGATCTCGCGGTCGATTCGGAGGGCAGTCTATGGCTGGCCGTGGGCAACCTCGGACTCGCACGGCTTGATGCAGCGGATCAGCTCAGCTGGTTCGGACCGAGCCACGGCCTCGACGGACCGGTCAACGCCGTGCTGGCAGCACGCGACGGCTCGCTGTGGGTCGCGACCGACGAAGGTCTCCGCAAGCGCCAGGGCGGGAACTTCGCCGCCGCGCTGGGCAGCCCTTCGGGCCTGCGGGTCCGGCGTATCTTCGAGAATCCACGGGGCGGCCTGCGGCTCGCTACGGCCTCCGGTGTGGTGAGCTTCGACGACGACGGCTGGCGGACAGCCCAATGCCTGGAAAGCGCTTCGTGCAACAGCGTCTTCGCCATCCACGAAACTCCCAATGCGGTGCTGATCGGCACCTCAGCCGGCCTCTATCAGCTGGTGGACGGCGAACTGGTCTCGGGTTCATCTCCCGGGCTCGAGATCGACCGGCCGATCTACTTCATCATTCAGGATCGCTCTGACCGGATCTGGTTCGGCACCGACGATGGCGTTCTGCGCTGGGACGGCTCGAAGCTGGCCTGCTTCACCGTCGAAGATGGGCTGGCCGGCCGTGAGACCAACCGCGCAGCGGGCTGGGTCGATAGCTCCGGCGTCGTTTGGGTCGGTACCGAGCGCGGCGCCACCGCTTACCGCGAAGGCCGTCCCGGGCCACCGCGCGGCCCGCCGATCGTCACGCTGCACAGCATCGAAGCCTCGGGTCGCGAGCTGGCGCTCGACGCTCCTCAACGCATGAAGTATCAGGAGGACGACCTGATCTTCCGCTTTCGCGCCGTCTCCCTGCTCGACGAGGAGCGCATCACCATCCAGAGCTGGCTGCAGGGTTTCGAGTCCGAGTGGCAGCCACCCTACCGGGCTTCCAGTCGCGAGATTCGCTACACCAACCTGCTGCCGGGGCGCTACGTTCTCCGCCTCCGAGCCGCCAACTCCGAAGGCTCGTGGAGCGAGCCAATCGCGTCGCTACCCTTGATCATCGCGCGCCCGTTCTGGCAGCAGCCCTGGTTCTTCGCCCTGCTGGCGGCCACCCTCGCGGCGACCCTCTACGCCGGGTCGAGCTATCTGCAGCAGCGCACCTACTCGCGGCGTCTCGAGGCGGAGGTCGAAGAGCGCGTAGCACAGCTTTCGACAGAGAAGGAGCGCCTGACCCTGACCTTGCGCAACATCGGGGACGGCGTGATCACCGCCAATGCCCGTGGCCGCATCGAGCTCATCAACCCGGCCGCGGCGGCCCTCACCGGTTGGCAGAGATCCGCAGCGGTCGGCCAGCCGCTGGCGTCGGTGCTGCTGCTGCACCACGCTGCTTCGGGCGGCGCAGCCGCAGCCGTTGCGGGCTCACCGGGCGAGCGGCTCGCGCTTCCGGGACCCGAGCGTCCGGATCTGCTCGAGATCATGCACTCGGCACAGCTCACGCCTCGCCACGGTGAGCCACGTTTGGTCGAGATCGCGGGCTCCGCGATCCGCAGCGCAGACGGCGACTACACCGGCCACGTCCTGGCACTCCGTGACGTCACCGAGAAGACCCAGCTGGAACGAGAGCTGGCCAAGGGCCAGAAGCTCGAAGCTCTCGGTCTGCTGGCCGGCGGCATCGCTCACGATTTCAACAATCTGCTGACCGTGCTGCTGGGGAATCTGTCGCTGCTGGGCGCCAGCGGGCCGACGCCCAGCCAGCGAGCGCGCCACCTGGAAGACGCCGAGAACGCCGTCATGCGTGCCCGTGATCTCACCCAGCAGCTTCTGACCTTCTCGCGCGGCGGCGCTCCGGTGCGCAAAGCGGCATCGATCTCAGAGGTGATTCGCGACTCGGCGTCGTTCGTCATGAGCGGTTCGAAGGTCCGCTGCGATATCGACCTTCCCCACGATCTGTGGGTGGTCGAGATCGATACCGGGCAGATCTCGCAGGTGGTCAACAACCTGCTGATCAATGCCATCCAGGCGATGCCCGACGGCGGCACGGTGCGCATCGTCGGGCGTAACACCGAGGCACCGCCGCCGTCTCTGGCCGCAGGTCGATATATCGCAATCGACGTGATCGACCACGGCATCGGCATCCCCGAAAAACATCAGAGCCGGGTTTTCGACCCGTACTTCTCGACCAAACACGAAGGGCGAGGCCTCGGTCTCGCTTCCGCCTACTCGATCGCCAAGAAGCATGACGGGCTGCTGACGGTTCAATCCTCCCCGGGCGAAGGCACGGTCTTCAGCCTGTTTCTTCCCGCGTCACAAGCTGCGATCGCCCCTCAATATCCGGGGCACATCTCATCAGCCCCGGGCGGCGGCCGCATCTTGATCATGGACGACGATCCTGCGGTGCGCCACGTCACCGGCTTGATCGTCGAGCAGCTCGGCTACGAAGTCGCCTACGCAGCCGACGGCCGCGAGGCGATTGAAGACTATCGCCAGGAGCTGGCCGCTCAGCGTCCCTACGCAGCGATCCTGATGGATCTCACCATCCCTGGCGGGATGGGTGGACAGGAAGCCCTGGCCGAGCTGAGAGAGCTCGACCCTAACGTCCCGGCGATCGTGATGAGCGGCTAGTCCAACGACCCCGTGCTGGCCAGCTACCGCGACTACGGATTCCGTGGCGTGATCAGCAAGCCGTTCAAAGCCGCCGATCTGGCACAAACCCTCAAAGAAGTGATCCGAGAGCGATCTGCGCCCTCAGGAGCCGCCACAAGCAAGAATATTTCTGCCTGATCGACAGGTATCCACACGAAAATACAGAGTATGATCGAATCGACAGTGAGTTTTTCTCTGAGTTGACGTCGATACCGCGGGCTACGCTGTTGTAGCTTTCGCGCCGTGTGATGGAACATCGCTGCGGTCGGACGGCTTACTCTCAGGGACGGTTACCTACATTATTCCTCTAGGACTGAAATCTCATGACGGGTCTCTCGCCACAGGAAGCCCTCGCAGCTCTCACCAAGAACCGCCTCAGGGGCTTGGCCAACGCTCTCGACCTGGCTGCTCCGGCACGCGCACGCAAATCCGATCTGATCGAGGCACTGACTCGCTCGCGGTCCTTCAAACGGACGCTGTCGCTGCTTTCCCGCAATGAGCTCAAGGCGGTCTGCCGTGCTCTGAGGCTCGACGATTCAGGCCGCGAGAAGGCCAAGATCATCGAGCGCATCAGCCTCAGCGGGATACCGCTCGCGGAAGAGACGGCCGATGAGCAGCGCGAGCCCTTGACCCTGGCTCAACTGGAAAGCCATCTGTGGGAATCCGCCAACATCTTGCGCGGCAAGATCGACAGCTCGGACTTCAAGCACTTCATCTTCGGCCTGCTGTTCTTCAAACGCCTGTGCGACGTCTGGGAGGAAGAGTATGGCGAGCGCCTCGCTCGCTACGGTGATCCCCAGCGCG
>JBCCEE010000113.1:0-19875 GCA_039030415.1 Acidobacteriota bacterium | reverse complement strand
GCCGCCGCCATTCCCGCCGGACCCCCGCCGACAACCCACACCCGTCGCCGCGCCGGGGCCGCTTTCGGCCTCGGCTCTCCTTCCGAGCCCAGGCCGGGATTGACCGCGCAGACCGCAGCCGGCTGGCGAAGCGCCGGATCGAGGCATTCGTTGCAGTAGATGCAAGGCACCACCTCGGTCTCGCGCCCCTCGGCGAGCTTACGCGGCAGCTCGGGATCGGCGACGAGCGCGCGTCCCAGGGTGACGAGGTCGAGGCGTCCTTCGCGCAGCAGGCGCTCGCCGAGGGCGGGCGGCAGGCGCGAGGTGACGCTCACCGGAATCGACGCCGCCTCGCGGATCGCTTCCGCCAGAGGAACCAGCTGTCCCTCGGGCCAACCCATGGGATGCATGCGGGGCAGGCCCACCAGGGTGGCCGAGACGTCGATCGAGCTGACGCCGGCCTCCGCCAGGAGCCGCGCGACGTGTCGCGTGTCGTCAAGGGTCAGTCCGTCGGCGACGAGGCGCAGCTCATCTGTGGCCTCGTACTCGGTCGCGCTCAGACGCACGAAAATCGGATATTCGTGCCCCACCCGGCGGCGAACCGCCGCCACCGTCTCGAGCAGGAAACGCGCTCGGTTCTCCACCGAGGCGCCATAGCGGTCCTCGCGCCGGTTGTAGGTTGGGGAGAGGAACTGCGCCATCAGATACCCGTGGGCAGCGTGGATCTCGACGCCGTCGAAGCCCGCCACCTGGGCTCGCGCGGCAGCGGCGGCGTAACGCTCGACGAGCTCGGCGATCTCCCCCTCAGCGAGCGCCCGAGGGGCCTCTCCCTGGTGGGTCGCCACCGCCGACGGAGCGACCGGCCGCCGTCCGGTCACGGCGGCGCTGGTCTTGCGTCCGGCGTGCTGGAGCTGGAGCAGGATGCGCGCGCCGTGGCCGCGTACCGCCTCAGTCAGTCCTTCGAATCCCGGCAAGACGTCGTCGCGGTCGATCACCAGCTGATGGGGCGAGATCCGTCCCACCGGTGTGTCGACGCAGGTCGCCTCGACGACCACCAGGCCTACCCCGCCCCGGGCTCGCGCCGCGTAGTAGTCGACGGCGCGCGGCGTGACGCTGCCGTCAGCAGCGCCGAAATCGACCTCCATCGGTGACATGACCAGACGGTTCTTGAGCTCCAGAGGGCCGATCGAGAGCGGTTCGAAAAGCTTCTCGTAAGTAGCTCGCGGTGCGGTCTCGTCCCGCCGGCGCATCCAGGCGAGGATCTCTTTCTTACGGCGCACGAGCTCGTTGCGTGTCTCCGGGGAAAGCACTCCCCGGGGCGCCTGGAATCGCAACCTTTCGCCTTCCGGCCGCAGCTCGACGCCCAGTTCGGTCAGCCGCGCGACGAGCTCGGCCGTCGTCTTCGCCGCCTCAGATCTCACCGAGCTCCTCCTCCAGGCCGGCCTCGGCGGCTCCCGCTTCGGGCCCGGCGCTCATCCACAGGGTCAGCTCGACGCTCTGGGCCACCCGCGCGACCGTGGCCTCTTCAAAGAAGTCCTTCAGGGCCAGATCCATCTCGAATCGCTCCCGTAGCCGCGAGACGAGCTGCGTCGCCAGGAGAGAGTTGCCGCCCAGGTCGAAGAAGTTGTCCCGGGCACCCACGCGGTCGAATCCGAGGATCTCGGCCCAGACCTCGGCCACCTCCTGCTCGGCGCCCTTCTGGGGTGCGGCGTAGGGGGTCTCGAGCTCCGGCCGTGGCTGGATCTCCCGGACCTCCTTCTGCGGCTCAGCGGCCGGCTGACGAGCGGCCTCGACGCGAGCGTCAAGGTCAACCGTGGAAACCATCACCCGGGAGAGCTCGCCGGGCGCCGCGAGGACGCGGGCCAGGACTTCCTCGGCCTCGGCGGCAGTGATCGCTGTCGCCGAGGCAGAGCCCCCCGTCTCGTCGAGGTCGACGAGGTCCCAGTCGACGCAGGTCCACGAAGCGGCGTCCCGCCCTCCGGCGTGGCGGGCGAAAGCGGCGAGGAAAGCGTCGGCGGCGTTGTCGGCGACGGCCAATGGAGTGCCCAGCACGCCGCCCAGGGTCGCCGAGAGCAAGTGAAGCTCGGGAGGCTCGTCGCGCAACGCTTCCGTCAGGGCGACGACGGAAAGAAGCCGTTGGCGCAGGCGATACTGGAAGAAGTCCGAATCGATCGACGCGACGCCGCGGACGTCTTCTGGCGACACCTCGCCGGCGGCGTGGACCACCCCGTCGAGAGTGCCGAAGCGTTCCCGGACGCGCCGCACGGCCGCCGCGAGCGCCGTCGTGCTCGTCAGGTCGGCGTTGACGAGGAGAAGCTCTGCGCCCAGCCCTTCGAGCTCGCGCAGGAGGCCGATCTTGCGGCTCGTCGCGTCGTCCTCGCCGTGCTCGGCGAGCCAGTCGTCCCAACCTTCCGGCGCGGGCAGGCCCGACTCGCCGACCAGCGCCAGCTTGGCCCGCGTCGCGCGAGCCAGGAAACGCGCCGCCACCAAGGCCAGGCGGCCGGTACCGCCGGTGACCATGTAGACGCCCGCGGAGCGCAGGCGGCCCGGAACGACGTTCTCCGGCGGCGCTTCGAGGCGCAGGCGTTCGAAGCCCGCCACCCAGCGGTGGCGGCCCCGATAGGCCACCCGCGGCTCCGCCTCGCGTCTCGCCACCTCGCGCGCCAGCTCTTCGATGAGCCGGTCCTCGGCCCCGCTCCATGCCGGGACCTCGACGTCGACGTGCCGGCAGGAGATCCAGGGCATCTCCCGAGACAGGCAGTCGACGAGAGCCGCGAACGGCGAGCGGGCCGGCAAGAGCTCCTCGGCGCCGGTCACTTCCTCGACGCCCTGGGTCACCGCCACCAGACGTAGCGGCTCGTGACCGTGCCCGGCAAAGGCCCGGGCCAGATGGAGGAGGCTCCAGAAACCCTTCTCCGGCTCTTCGCCGGCCCAGGGCGACGCGTCGGCGTCACCACTCGTCAAGTACCAGAGGTGAAGCGCGACGGCGGGACGGCGGCCGGCCTCCTGGAGCTCGCTGAGGAGCCGACGGTAGCTCTCGCCGTCGCCGGGAGCGACCGTGTAAGAGTCGTTGTCGAGGCGGGCGAAGGCCTGGCCCGGGTACACCGTCACCACCTCGCGCCCCGCGGCGCGAAGCCGCTCGGCGAGGCGAGCGCCGGTCCCGTCGGGATCGTTCAGGACCAACCAGGGGGCGCCATGGTCGTCCGGCGGCGAGGCGTCGGGTGCCGAACGACGCCAAGAGGGCGTGTAGAACCAGCGATCCATTTCGTCCTTGGTCGTCAAATCCACCGGCGCCTGGAAGATCTCGCGCCAGTCGGACTTGGGCTCGGCCCAGATTTTCACCCGCTCGAAGGGATAGGTCGGCAGTGGCCGCCGGTGACGCCTCTCGTGGCGGGCGAGCCCCTGCCAGTCGACCCGCACTCCGGCGAGCCACAGGCGGCCGAGGTTGCCGAGTAGCTGCGCGGTTGCGCTGTCGTCCTCTTCCTCGAGACCGCCGCCGGCCGCCAGGGCAGCGAAAATCAGCCGGCCGGTGGCGCGGCGGCGCAGCGTGGCGCTCAAGAGGTCCCCGGTACCCACCTCGAGGAAGACCCGGGTGGCGTCCTCCAGGAGCTCGCTGAAAGCGCCGGCCAGGGCGACGGCGGCTCCGGGTCCCCGTTTCCGCAAGCCGACGACTTCGTCCGCGCCGACCGAGGTACCGGTCGACGACGAGAGCCAGGGCAGCTCGGGAGTCGCCCAGGCCGCCTTCGCCAGGGCCTCGCGCCAGGCGGTGTGGGCCTCCTCCGCCGGGGAGAGAAACGCCGCTGGACCCAGATGGAAACAGTCGATGCCGGCGTCGTTGAACCGGTCCTGGAGGTCCTCGGCGGCCTCCTCCGGACCGACGACGTGGCAGAGCGCCTCGGCTAGGACCGTCTCGAGCGCCATGCCGCCGTCCAGATAGGGCTCCAGCTCCGCCGCGCTGAGATGGACCTCGAGGCGTCCGCCGGTTTCCTGCGCCCGGCCGCGGGCCGCGGCGAGCGCGAGGGCATCGGCGAGGGGCAGGGCGCCGGCGAGACAGGCCGCACTCAGCTCGCCGGTCCCGCAGCCAAGGACGGCCGCGGGGGCGACGCCCCACTCCAGCCACACCTGGGCCAGGGCAACCTCGCTGACGAAGGTCAGGAGCGGCTCGGCCTGGGCGGTCGCGGCCGTCTTCGAGCCCCCGGTGAAGAAGGCGGCCAGGTCACGGCCCGCTTCGGCTCCGAGAAGCTCGGCGCAGCGATCGACCTCGTTCTTGAAGGCGGGTTCCGAGCGGTAGAGCTCGGCCGCGGCGTCGGCGTTGGGCGGCGTGCCCGGCAGCAGGAAGGTGGTGTGCCGCTCCGCCTGGCTCAGGTGAGAGCTGCGCAGCCGCTCGGGCGGCATCTCGCGCAGCACCTCGACCGCCTGCCGGACGGTGCGGCAGAGAGCGAAGCGTCGGTGGCGGAAGGGCCGGCGGCCGACCTGGAGGGTGTAGGCGACGTCGGGCAACGCTGCCTCGTCCTCCTGCTCCAGGTGGGCGCGCAGATTCTCTGTGGCCTGGTGGAGGGCGGAGCTCGAACGCGCCGAGAGCGGCAGTAGTTGCCAGGGCCTTGACTCTCCCGAAGGCGCGCGCTCCGGCGCCTCCTCGAAGATCAGGTGGGCGTTGGTGCCGCCCACGGCGTAGGCGTGGACCGCGGCGCGGCGCGGCGTGTCGCCGCGTGGGAACTCGCGTAGCTCGCCGTTGACGTAGAAGGGGCTCGACGCGAAGTCGATCGCCGGATTCGGGCTCTCGAAATGCAGGCTCGGCGGGATGGCCTTACGTTCCAACATTAGGGAAGTCTTGATCATCGCCGCAGCGCCGCTCGCCACGTCGAGGTGACCGATGTTCGACTTGACGGAGCCGATCGGGCAGAACCCTGTCTTCGGCGTGAAGAGGCGCCAGGCCTGGGTCAGGGCCTCGATCTCCAGCGGGTCCCCGAGCTCGGTGGCAGTGCCGCTCGCCTCGAGGTAGCCGATCGTCTCGGCGTCGATCCCCGAGGTCTGGATGGCTTCCGCCGCCGCCCGCGCCTGTCCGTCGACTCCCGGGGCGCTGTAGCCCACTTTGAGGGCGCCGTCGTTGACCACCGCCGAGCCTTTGAGCACCGAGTAGACGTGATCGCCGTCCGCGACGGCGTCCGCGAGGCGCTTGAGCAGCAAGACCCCCGAGCCGTTGCCGTGGACGTTGCCCTCGGCCCGGGCGTCGAAGGAGCGGCAGTAGCCGTCCGGGGAGGGGAAACCCCCTTCCTGATACATGTAGCCCATGCGCTGCGGCACCCGAATCTGCACGCCCCCCGCCAGGCACATGTCGCACTCATGGCGGCGCAGGGCTTCGCTGGCCAGGTGAACGGCGACGAGCGACGTCGAGCAGGCGCTCTGTACTGCCAGAGTCGGTCCCTTGAGGTCCAGCAGGTAGGCGATCCGGGTGCACATGTAGTCGCTCTGATTGCCCGAGAGGATCCCCAGACGGGTCAGGAAGTGCGACATCACGTTCATCGGGTCGTTTTCGTAGAGGTTGCTGAAGAGGTAGCTCGAGATGTTGGCGCCGCCGAGGATACCGATCGTGCCGTCGTAGGTGCGGGGGTCGTAGCCCGCTCTTTCGAGAGCCTCCCAGGCGTTCTCCAGGAAGATGCGCTGTTGTGGGTCGATAAGCTCGACCTCGGCGGGGTCCTGGTAGCCGAAGAACTCGTGGTCGAAAGTATCGACGTCCTCGATCGAGCCTTCCGCCAGAACGTAGTTGGGGTCGTCCACGAGCTGTGTTGACACGCCCGCGGCCAGGGCGTCGTCTCGCGAGAACGGACGGACCGAATGGACACCGCCGGCGAGGTTCTGCCAGTATTCCTCCGGGGTCCGGGCCTCGGGGAAACGCAGGCCCATGCCGATGACGGCGACGTTGTCGCGGCCGGCGTCCGTGTCGGGGCGGCGCCGGCGGGCCAGGGAGCGCTCGAGCTCGGGCGGCGCGGCGCCGCGGCCACGGCTCAGGAAGTCGGCGAGGGCGCTGATCGTCGGGTAGCGGAAGAGGTCGACCAGGGTCATCTCCGGCGCCGTCTCACGGCGTAGCTCCTCGTGGACCTCGGCGAGAAGCAGCGAATTACCGCCGATGTCGAAGAAGCTCTCGTGGGTACCGACCGCGTTGACGTGAAGGACTTTCTTCCACACCTCGGCGATCGTACGCTCGATCTCGTTCTGCGGTGCGGTGGTCTTCCCGGAGCCCGTGGCGGTACGCTCGGGCGCCGGCAGGGCCCGGCGGTCGACCTTGCCGTTCATGGTGAGCGGTATCTCATCGAGGGGGACGAAGGCCGACGGCACCATATAGTCCGGCAGCCTCTCAGCGAGCGCGCAGCGCAGCGCCGTGACGTCGAGCGCGGACGTTTCTCCCTCCGCCGCGCGCGGCACGACCCAGGCGACTAGCTGGTCGCGATCAGGGGCTTCGCGGCGCACGAGCACCACTGCCTCGGCCACTTCCGGCACCTGGTGCAAGATCGCCTCGATCTCGCCGAGCTCGATGCGAAAGCCGCGGATCTTCACCTGGTGGTCGATGCGCCCCAGGTGCTCGAGACCGCCCCGCGGCAGATGGCGGCCGAGATCGCCCGAACGGTAGAGTCGCGCGCCGGGTTTGCCGTTCGACGGATCGGGCACGAAGCGTTGGGCGGTTAGCGCCGGACGGCCCAGATAGCCACGGGCCGAGCCGGCGCCGCCGACGCAGATCTCTCCCGCCGCGCCCAGCGGCATCGGGTGCAGGCGGCGGTCGAGGACGTGGACCGTCATATCGGGAATGTGCACCCCGATCGGGCTGCCTCGCCCGATCGTCTTTTCCGACGCCGCCAGCGGACGGTAGGTGACGTGAACCGTCGTCTCGGTGATGCCGTACATGTTGACCAGCCGCGGTGCCGCGTCGCCGTAGCGCTCGAACCAGGGCTCGAGGGTCTGGGGATCGAGGGCCTCGCCGCCGAAGATCACCTCACGCAGCGCCAAGGAGGTCGGCCGGGCGGTGGCTATCCGTTGTAGCTGGCGAAAAGCGGTCGGCGTCTGGTTGAGCACCGTCACCCGTTCGCCTTCCAGAAGCTCCAGAAAGGCCTCGGGCGAGCGGCTGACGACGTAGGGGACCACTACCAGCCGGCCACCGTGGAGCCAGGCGCCCCAAAGCTCCCAGACCGAAAAATCGAAGGCGTAGGAGTGGAAGAGGGTCCACACGTCGTCCTCGCCGAAGCGGAACCAGGCTTCGGTCGAGGAGAAGAGCCGGACCGCGTTGCGGTGGGTTACGAGCACGCCCTTGGGCCGGCCGGTGGAGCCCGAGGTGTAGATCAAGTAGGCCAGCTGGTCCGCCGATCGCGGACCGCCCGGCGGGCTTTCGCCGCTCTCGCCGGAGAGGTCCTCGGCATCGAGGCAAAGGACCTGAGCGCCGCTTTCCGGCAGCCGTTCACGCAGCGGATGCTGGGTGAGGACGACGTCGGCGCCGGCGTCCTTGAGGAGAAAAGCGATCCGGTCCGGCGGCGCGGTGGGATCGAGAGGCACGTAAGCGCCGTCGGCCTTGAGGACGGCGAGGACCGCGACCACCATCTCGAGGCCGCGCTCGAAGCAGAGGGCGACGCGGACCTCCGGACCCACCCCGGAACGCCGCAGGCGATGAGCCAACTGGTTGGCCCGTCGATCGAGCTCGCCGTAGCTCCATCGCTCGTCGCCGTAGGCCACCGCTTCCGCCTCGCGGTGCGTCGCGGCCCGCGCCTCGAAAAGCCCGTGCAGGGTCGCGTCCCGGGGCATCGGACGAACGTCGTTCATTTCCAACAGCTGATGGCGTTCCGCCACGGCGAGGAGCGGCAGCTCGGAGAGGCGTTGCTCCGGATCGCCGGCGATGCCCTCCAACAAGCGGCGAAAGCTGGACGCCATGCGGTCGGCGGTCGAGGCGTCGAACAGGTCGGAGTTGTAACCCAGCCAGCCCACGAAGCCGTCGGGCATCTCCTGGAGGTCGAGCTCCAGGTCGAGCCGTGCCGTCGTCTCGCGGAACTCGTAACGCTCCAGGGTGAGACCCTCTGCCACGAGCTTCGGGATCGGTACGTTCTGAAAGGCGAAGATCACCTGGAAGAGCGGGTTGTAGCGCGTGTCACGCTCCAGGTCGAGCTCCTCGACCACCTTCTCGAAGGGGACGTCGTGGTTCGAGAGACCCTCCAGGGTGGTCTCGCGCACCCGCCCCAGGAGCGTCGCGAAGGTCGGATCGCCGCCGAAATCGGTCCGCAGCACAAGAGTGTTGACGAAAAGCCCGATCAAATGCTCCAGCTCGACACGGTTGCGGTTGGCCATGGGCGTGCCCACCAGGACGTCGTCCTGCTGCGTGAAGCGGTAGAGCAGCGTCTGCAACGCGGCCATGAAGGTCATGAAGAGGGTGGCCTCGCGGCGTCCGGAGAAGGTCTTCAGGCGGTCCGTCAGGGTGTCGGGAAGGAGCAGAGTGATCCTGCCGCCGCGAAACGACGGCACGCTCGGCCGCGGCCGATCGACGGGTAGGTCGAGGACCGCCGGCGCGTCGGCGAACCGCTCCTTCCAGTAGCTCACCTGTTTCTCCAGGGGGCCGCCCTCGAGCATCCGCCGTTGCCAGACGGCGTAGTCGGCGTACTGGATCGGTAGCTCCGGCGCCGCGAGGGGAGTGCCGTCTTTCAGGTGCTTGTAGTGCGCCGCCATCTCGCGGAAAAAGACCCCCGTAGTCCAGGTGTCGGAAAGGATGTGGTGCATCACCGCCAGAAAAACGTGCTCCTCGCCGCCGAGGCGGACGAGAAGCGCTCGCCACGGGGGAGCCGAGGCCAGCTCGAAGGGAGCCCGAGCCATGTAGTCGACGAGGTTTTGCCCCTCGTCCTCGCGCCGGCCGGCGGGCAGGCCACTCAAATCGATCAACGGCAGGCGGGCGTCGACCGTGTCGGCGACGCGCTGCAACGGCCGCTGATCGACGAGCTGGTAGGTCGTGCGCAGGACCTCGTGACGTCTCGCCACGCGGCCCAGGGCGAGCGCGAAAAGGGAGGCGTTGAGTGGGCCCGAGAGCCGCACGCCGGAAGGGATGTTGTAGGCCGCGGTGCCGGGCTGGAACTGCTGGATGAACCACAGCCGTTGCTGCGCGAAGGAGAGAAGCGGCGGCTCCTCGGCCGAGCGGCGCGGGATTCTGCCCCCCGCGAGCGCCTTCTGTTCGGCTCGGCGGCGTCCTTCCTCCTTCTCCTTGAGCATCAGCTCCAGCAGCCGGCGCTGCTTGGGCGAGAGCTCCTCGCCGTAGCTCAGCGGCATCTCAGCCATGACTTTCTCCTTCCGCGACCTCGCCCTCGAGCCTGGCGAGCGCGAGCTCCAGATCCTCACCCTCCAGAACCTCGACCGTTTGCAGGAGCTCCCGCATCTCTTCCTCCTCGGCCGCGGGCGTCTCGGGCGGGTGCAGCTCGATGCGGCTGACCTCGGTGGTGAAAGCCCCTAGGATCGGATCCATCATCGGCGAATGGAAGGCGTGCGAGGTATGGAGCCGGCGGCCCTCGACACCGCGTCCGGCGAGCGTCTCGGCCAATGGGCTAAACCCCGTGCAATCAGACAGCGCCCGATTCCATCGGTATTGCCGAGCGTCCGATGGTGGGTACTGGCACGATTGAAACAGTCGATCGCATCAGTAAAGCGTTTCTGGTGGAGCCGTACGATACCCTGGCAACGGAAAGTCTGGGCCAAGCAGCAGGGATATGATTGCGCCAGCCTAAAGGCGGTTTCCAGTTCTTTTTCCGCAAGATCGAGCAACAACATCCGGCGATCGGCAAGCGCCATCGCGCCATGTGCTTTGGAAAGCGAGTGAGAGTTACCGGTTCTGGTGGTGAGTTCGATTGCAACCTGGCCACGGATCAGTACCGTATCAGGCGGCTCAGAAGCTTGGGCGCCGCACCATTCAAAAAAGGCTGAACAGAATTCCGGCATCCAGAACTTAGGTTCTTCCAGCATGCGGTAAGCATTCTTTTCGGCTTTCCTGACAAGCCGCCGCACTTCGTCCATGCTGGATCGCCTCTCGGTTGATCGCGTCAACTGTCTGGTATTGTCCAGAGCAGAAGACTAGGAGACGCGAGGAACAGAGTCAAGCTACCGCTCATCGTCTCTGCCTGCTTTTACCTTTCACCTCAGCGACTCTCAAACCTATCGAGCCTTCTGCCAGATTCCACTGGCTCAAAAGGCACCTGGGCGCTCGACCCTTGCAGCAGCGATCAAGAAGATTCAGCCCCAGACACTGGAAGTGATCCACCACCTTCTGCTGCGCGAAGCCTCCCGGCTCGAGATCGAGACGGGCCAGCTAACCCGCGTCGACTGCACGGTGGTCCGCACGCTCATGCATGAGCCCTCCGACTCCCAGCTCTTGTGGGACTGTATCCGGGTCCTAGGCCGAGGGGTGAAGCGGGCTAAGGCTCTGCTGCCAGCGGGTTGCTTCAAGGAGAAGATCGTCTCGATCTTCTGGGATGCGATCAAGCTAGGCCGAATCACTGCCAGCGAGAAGTATCGCCGGACTCGAAGCCGTCCGAGAACACCACGTCCCGGCCAAAGCTGATGACCCGGGTGAAGAGATCAGCGTCGCCATTCTGAGTCGAGAGGTAGACCGGGAAAGCTTGGTCTTCAGTCACTGTGAGCCCGAGGTAATCGCCGATGAATTGTTCTCCGAAGCCTAGATCGAAGGGGCCGGCGAGGGCACTGCTCCAAGGGGTTTCGGTCAGCTGGATCTCACTCCAGCTGTCGCCGCCGTCTTCGCTGAAGGCGTAGTAGGCGTCGATCCAGGCGACGGTGTCGCTGTCGGATTGCGCGGTGTTGCGCGTGTCGAGAAAGACCAGATGCATGCGGCCGGTCGTATCGATCTCGAGCCAGGGTAGGAATTGATCGCCGGGCAGGGGTAAGGCCGTCGGCTGGGTCCAGGTGAGGCCGTCCTCCGAATGGCAGAAGTAGAGGTCGACGTCGGTTTCGTCGCCGCTGATGGAAGCGGTGTCGAACCACACGAACGTGAGACGGCCGGAGCGCGGATCGATCGCGAGAATATTGAACGCGGGCGCCCGAAACGTGCCTGGAATCTGAATCGTCTCGAAGGGGTCGTAGGGCTCAATCCGCGTCGCAGCCGTGACGGGGGGGCCGACCGTCGTGCCGCCGTCGAGGCTGGTCTGCAGGCGCACGGTTTCGAAGTTCGAGTTGGCAATGTGCAGCTCGCCGTTCGGCGCGATTCGCGGCAGATAGCCGAATCCGGGCTCGAGCGGCACGATCGGGCCCCAGGTCGCCCCGAGATCGCCCGAAGTCTGCAGCCCGAAGTTGTAGGCGACATAGAGATGGGTGGCCTCGGGCGTGGCGGGGGGACGGCCCGCCGTCATCCACGGTTTGTCGACGCCGCTGCTCTCCCAGACCATGACCGAGGCTTCGAATTCTGTCGCGCCGGCGGGTTTGCGCGCCACGAAAATACCGCCATTCGACAGGAAGGACAGCCCGCCGACCCAAAGCGTGCCGGTGCGCGGGTCGTAAGCGGACATCGGATCACCCTCGAGCATGCTCTGGTTGGGCAGAGGCGGGCGAATCAACTGGTCGGTCCACGTTGCGCCACCATCCAAGCTGAGCCCGACGCCGAGCCGCACTTCCGTGCGGAAGTCGTTCCACGCAGCGACAACTTCAGGAGTCGATGCGGCGGCCACGGATGCTGAGATCTCGTTGGCTTGGGCGGCACCGCCCCCGGCGTCGATGCGCACTTCGGGCCCGACGACAATCGAGCTGCCGCCTGCGATCGACTCGACCCTTGCGAAGGGAGCCGTGCGGCCAGCCAGCAGGTCGCTGATGCGGGCCGGAACGGCAGCGCCGGCATCGCGAGCTGCGGCAAGGTGCCGCTGGGCGGAGCGCCGCTCGCCTCGTAGCGCGTGCAGCACTGCCAGCCGTGCATGGGGCCTGCCTTGGCCTGGCGCGACCACCAGCGCCTTCTGATAGGCGAGGATCGCGGCCTCGCGGTGGCCCAATCGCTCCTCGAGCGAGCCTAGGAGCTCGTAAGCCTCGCTACCGTTCGGCGCGAGGCCGATGGCTTTTTTGACGGCTGCCCGAGCTTCCCGCGAGCGACCCTTGGCACCGAGGGCTCGCGCCAGGCCGAGGTAGGGGGCGGGGGTTCGGGGCGCTGCCAGAACCGCGCGAGTGTAGGCCGCCAAGGCTTCGAGCCGGCGCCCTCGCTCCAAATGGTCGGCCCCGAGACGCATTGCCGCCCTCGCGGTAGCCACATCGTCCACCGAGCTGACTCTGCCGTGCTCAATCTCGACTCGGTCGTCCTCGAAGATCAAGCCTGCGGTCGCCTGCTGGATCAGGCCCTGCTTGTAGAGCTTCGGCGACGGGGCGAGATCCTCTGGACTCGGGCGCGGAGTCGAGTTTCTGGTGGCCTGCTGGCTGCAGGCGAAAGAGCAGAGCAATACCGGAATCGCGGTCCAGAGCTTGAACCTGCGCGAGAGGGGAGTGAACGTGGGGGCGATAGGGAACCTCCTAAACCGAAGCATGTCCGAGCATGGAGTGCAAGAGGCAGCGTCATGGGCCTCTCAGACGAGTGAGGCGCAAACCGCATGCTGTTTCCCTCAAACCCATAGCGTAGATCCCGCGCTAAAACCGGGGCGGCGCTTGACGCCGAGCCCCAGGACCGAGCCAGTGATCTGGGGCGAGCCGGTGATCTGTGGCGAGCCGTGCCGGTAGATTCTATGGCCGAGGAGCGGGCGGAGCGCTCCTCATCGCTCCGCCCGCCTGAAATCCTCCGTGATCGAAACGGAGCCTCGGGCTCGCTTGCGCCGTGAAGTTCGAGAGCTACGAGAGCGTTGATTGATCAGCGTTTCGAATCTTGTAGGCGCTCACACAGCAGGGCGTGATGCGCTCTGAAACTCCGTCATCAAGCTGGGTTGTCAGGCTACGTCGACGGGGCGGTTAGCCGTCCGGACGTTCTCTTGGTGACGGCAACCAGCGTCAGCAGGTAGGCGGCCGCGCCGATGAGCATCGTGGCGGTAATACCGAGGAACACCGAGATCGCCATCGCCAGGACCGTACCGAGTACCGACAGGCTTCCGTTGACGCCCCAGCCCCAGGCGAGCGCCTTCGGGGCGGCCATTTCGAGCGAGCGCATTCCGAGCGGCAGCGGGAATCCCATCACGAAACCCAGAGGTGCGAGCGACACCAGCGTCAACGCCAGGCGCCAGCCGAGGCTCCAATGCATCGCGTGGTTCAGCAGGCCGCCCATCAGGAAGGCATGGGCGATCGAGCCGGCGACGATCAACAGCACGATGCGCAGCTGAGTCTTCTGCAGCGCTTCCTTGGGTACCGATTGTGAGACGAGGCTGCCGAGTCCGCTGAAGATGAGGATGGTCGCAAGGGTGATGGAGAACGCGTACAGGGGTTGCCCCAAGAGTAGGGTGTGCCTCTGAATGAGCGAGATCTCCACCAGAATGAAGCCGAGGCCAATGCCGGCGAAGTAGAGCAGCCAGCTGCCGGCGCCGCGCATGGCGCTGAACTTCAGCCTGCCGACGATGATCGGGATCAGGAAGACGAAGACAAAGACGATGGCGGCTACCAGGGTCAAGGCCTGCATCAGAATCCGCGGCGTCTTGCGTGAGGCCCAGTGGAGTCGCGCGACGCCTTTGGGCTGAGGACGTTCGTCGCTCGCCAGAAACGGCTTCATGATGAAGAAGAAGTAGGGCTTGTCGTCGGTCGTCGCGCGCACGTCGTAGGGATACTCTGCGAGAAACGCCTCGCGCTCATCGCTGAACAGGCGCCGGAAGTCGTCGTTCGCTTGTGGGGCGGTGGGATCGAACAGGATCGAGAATCCCAGGCTTTCGACGAGCTGGCGCAGATCCGCGACTTCGGCCGCGGTGATCGGACTCCGTGAAGCCAGCAGCGTGCCCCAGTTGGCGCGGGTTCCAGGCTTCGGAGCCACGATCACCAGATGCTTCTCGGGGTTTTCGTGGCCGCGGTTGGTCCAGGCGGCCTGCACCAGGTCAGCAGCGCGTAGCGCCATCATGGGGGCTTCGTGACGCCAGTTGCGGGTCACGGCTAGCACTCCATCGTCGGACAGCACGTCGTAGTAGTTTTCGAAGGCTTCGACGGTATAGAGGCTGTTCTCGACCAGGCTCAGGGCGCCGGCGGCGAGCGCGGCGGTCGTGTCGACCGCGGCCAGCTGAACGACGTCGAAGGTCTGCCCTCCCTGGGCGGCGGCGAAGTTGCGACCGTCCGCCACGGTCCAGGACACTCCCGGCAGATCGTACGGACTGCCGCTGAATTCGGAGAACGTCTCGCGGACGAAACTGACCACCAGCGGGTTGATCTCGACGGCGTGCACATTCTCGGCGCCGAGCAGCTTGGCGGTGAGGATGTCGCGTCCACCGCCCGAACCGATGACCAGCGCGCTCTTCGGGGAGCGCAGCTGATAGCCGAGCGAAGACATGTCGTAGCCGAGGTAGCGCAGCTCTTCGAAATCCCCCTCGAAGCCGATCATCGGCGTGCCGGCATGGCCGTCGATCCGGATCCAGCGGGTGATCGAGCCCCGGCGTGGCGCCCCTTCGCCCAGGTTCCAGCCGAACGACCAGCGCTTGTCGGCCTCTCGGTGGACGGCGACCCGGGAGAACGAGTTCCACTTCTCGGCGATGACGTTCTCTTCGCTCTTGTTCTTGGCGTAGCGCAGGCGCAGGGCATCGGTCTCGGTAGCGATTCCAACCGCCACCAAACCGAGTGCGGCGACGAGTCCTGCAGCCAGGGCGGCTCGTTTTCGGCCAGCGGCCATCATGAAGCAGCAGGTCGCGAGCACCATCAGCACGGCGCAGAACAGGGCGGACGGCGGGCCTCCCAGCACGGCCAGCAGCGGGATCACGATCAGCGCGCCGATGGCGGCGCCGACCAGATCCGCCGCGTAGAGCGGTCCGATGCGGTCGGTAAAGCGGGAGATCGGTACCGCCACGGCGAGTCCGCCGAAGAAGAACGGGACCCAGGCGGCGAGAAAGATCAGGGTGCGGTAGCCGACGCCCAGCGGCCAGTGACTGCCGACGGAGACCACCCAATAGATGAGGAGCAGCGCTCCTACCGTCGTGGCGGCGAACGCCGCGTTCATCGCGGCGGTCACCGTCAGCGCCTTGTCGCGCGGAAAGCGCTCGGGATAGAGGTAGACGAAGACCCCGGCCAGACCCATTCCGAGCAGCGCCAGCGATACGATCAAGAAACCGTAGTGGTACCAGAGCACCACCGAGAAGATTCGGGTCAGGACGATCTCGAGGGCGATGGTCGCGGCGGTCGTGAGGCCAAGGCCCACTTTGACCCACCGCCATTGAGCAGGGTCGAACATGGCGTAGATCTTCTCGGCAGAGTGTCGTGATCAGGAATGGCGGAGCCAGGGGACTGCTGGCGGCCGAGGATACCGCATCGCGACGTGACTAGGGAGAGCTCGATGGCGATTGGGGCGTTGCCTGTTCCCGGGTCGCGGGCGAGCGTGCGTCGCGGTCGCCCTGGTGGCAGCGGGCGGAGCGCCCCTCAATCGCTCCGCCCGCCGGCGCATGGGTCCCTCCCGGGCAAAATTCTGTGCTTCAGGTCCAGCCGCTGGTGTCACCCGACTCGAAGCCGTCGGCGAAGATCTCTGCGGTGTCGAGCAGCTCGACGCACCCTGGCGTGTGGGTGGCGATGAAGCTGTCGAAGAGCGACACGACGGTGGGGTGAAACTCGAGGCGGTTCTGACCGCATGCCGCGCCGCTCGGCGGCCCGAAGTTGCAGTAGCTCATCGTGGTGCCGGGGCCTCCTGGGCAGCTCACGGTTCCGCTGTAGCAGCCGGCCTCGGCGTTGAAGCATTGGTCCACCGGCGGGGAATAGCAGTGGGTGTGCGGCGAGCCGAAGTTGTGGCCGAGCTCGTGGGCAACGATCGTGGCGGACGAGAAGTTGGCGATAAACACCTGGGTGACGCTGTAGCCACCGCCGGTGTTCTGGGTCTCACAATAGCCGTCGACCCAGGCGATGCCGGAAGCCGAGTTGTTCGAGCTCGATTTGCCGGACAGCAGCATGGCGAGCACACGATCCACCCCACCCATGGTGCTGGACCAGAAGCTGCCGAACTCGTTGAGATGGGCGCTTGACGCTGGCGAGCCGGTCACATTGTACGGATCGCTGGTGTAGGGCGGGCTGCCGGTGCGCAGAATGCTATCGCCGAGCAGCAGGGTCAAGCCGACGTCACGCTCGTAGGCGACGTTCATCTGAGTGAACAGGCTGGCTAGCCAATTGCTGGCAGCGGTGGTGTTGTTGGAGAACTTCTTGTCGAGCAGCTCGGCGTCGGTGTCGACCGCGATGGTGGCGGAGTGGGTGGGCACGATACCGAGCTCGCCCTGGCCGGCCGGTGCAGCAGAAGCGCCTGGCGCTCGCACCAGCAGATCGTCCATCGTGTCGGGCAGCGGCAGGTGATCGCTAGCGCACTCGGTGGCGAGCTGAAGGCCGTGTACGGCGAGAGCCGCGTCGGTGTGCTCGAGGCGATGGCGGCCGGCGGATGCGTCGGGAGGCAGCAGCTGGACTTCGCCTGCCGGCCCGGAGATCAAACCGCGCAGAGTACCGGTCTCGGGATCGAGCGACAGACCGATGCGGGTCTCGGGGTCGTTCGCCACATGACCGAGAAAGTGGCGCAGCGCCGAGCGCGGAATCTGGCGCTCACCGTCTTCGTCTACTGCCAGTAGGCGAGCCCCGGGAGCGTAGACTTCGAACGGCTCGAGGGCTACCGCGCCGCGAGCTCCGGGCCCAACCGGAAAACCCTCCAGGCGAATCGCGGGGCCGCTTCTCATCAGAGCCTGGGCGAGGGTGGTGGGAACGTCGAAGGCTTCGGCAAAGGCGCCCAGGGTGTCTGAGGCGAAAATCTCACCGATCGGCACTTCGTGAGCGTCAGCTCCGCCGATGGTTCCGGAAGGCGTTGCAGAGCCCGGTGCCGCGACCAGTGCCAGCGTCAGGATGACGGCGAAACGCGCCTGAATGTGGGTTGCGATCGAGCTCGAAAGAGGGAGGTGAATGCGTTTCATGATGATCTCCTGGCGCGAGCTTTTCGAGGGGTTGGCTTCTGTGGGACTGACGGCTCGGCCTGTGGTTCTGCGGAGCTTCACGGCCTGCTTCGTGCAGCGCTGCGTGCTTGCGATCTCTTGCAGGTTGCGGACGGCATACGCTGATGGGTGGCTTGGAAGTGACTCCGGTTTGATTGCAGAAGTGAAGCAAACCCGATGCCACGAACGCACTGCTATCTCGCATCCGAACCAAGTGCTTTTTCTTACATCTGAAGAACGCGAAGGCCGGTGAGTGACACGGATGTCGCCAGCGGGCGACAGAAACTGTCAGCCCTTGGTGTACGACGGTCCGTCCCGAGCGGCTCTACCCCGAGCGTTGACGCCTGGCCGATCTCTCCGTGGCCGGCAGGTAGAGGGCGTCGAGTCCGATATGATCCGAAAAAAACTCGGAATCTTTGAGATGAAGACTGTTCTCGTGGTCGATGACGATCAAGTCATCCTACAAACTATCGTTGCCTATCTTTCGAGCTTCTCCGAAGAGCTCGCGGTGGTCACGGCAGACGACGGCCGCCAGGCCTTGAGCGTGCTCGAGACTCAGCCGGTCGATCTGCTGTTGACCGATCTCGACATGCCGGTGATGGATGGCTTCGAGCTGCTGGCGCACATGGTGCGGGCCTATGCGACGATCCCCTGTATCGTGATGAGCGCCTACGAAGTACCCGAGTTGGGAGATCGGGTCGGAACGCACGGCGCGGTCTGCTACCTCGAGAAGCCATTCGATCTCCAGAGCCTGGTCGACACGGTGCTGGAGACTCTGGGGCGGGTATCCAAGGGGCACTTGGCGGGCGTCTCTTTGCTCGGCTTTCTGCAGCTCCTGCACTTCGAGAAGAAGTCGTGTCTGCTGACCGTGCGTTCGGCCGGGCGAAGCGGCCGCATCCACGTCATGGATGGCGACTTGATCAACGCGGATTTCCACCGCCTGCAGGGCGAGTCGGCGGTATTCGAAATTCTGTCTTGGGCCGACTGCGAGATCGACGTCAGCGCGCCGCACTATGTCGAGCGGCTGATCTTTCGACCCCTGCACGGCGTGGTGCTCGACGCCGCTCGAGATCTCGACGAGCGTCCGCCTTCGGCCAGCCGATCCAGCGACTCCGGCATCTCGACCCAGCC
The DNA here is from genome assembly GCA_039030415.1 of Acidobacteriota bacterium. GTDB lineage: Bacteria > Acidobacteriota > Thermoanaerobaculia > Multivoradales > J023 > JAAELT01. The sequence continues at coordinate 1,702 of JBCCEE010000113.1, read as the reverse complement.
GATCAACCTCGGAGAGGATGGCCTCGGTCAAATACGGCTGCAGCTGCCGAGGATGCTCGAACAGTCGTCGATGCAGGAGGCCGGCGCGGTTGGAGTGGCGGTGGTCGATATCCAGATGGGCGAGCTGCTGGGCTACCGCTGCTTTCAGTATTGGCCCGACTTCTCAGACCGGGCGATGGTGACCGCAGCGTCGTTCCGTCGCCGACTCGAGCTGGACGACGGGGAGCAGGTCGACGAGGTGTTGACCCGTTTGGAAGCGTTGCTCGAGCTCTGGCGGCCCCTGGGGCGAGATCGACGGCGGGCGTTCTATGTGCTGATGACGCGTCAAGAGGTCGATCTCGACGTGGTGCGTGAGCAGCTGAAGCAGCTTGAGTCTCCGGTCAAGGCTCTGCTCAAGTCCTCTGGGCAGACCGCCTGAGGCAGGTCTCGGGCAGGCCTCGAGCTGATCAGGTCCCAAGCGAGGCAAGCTCGGGTGAGTCGACGTCAGGTGAGCCGCAGCCACAGCTCGAGCAGATTGCGCGGCGGGCGCCTTCGGTCGCGTTCCCAGAGCAGTGCGGCTCGCCGGTAGATCTCGCCCTTGGCGGGGTAGGGCACCAGCGACTGCGCCAGGGTCTCGAGCCGCATGCGACGCCGCACCGCCAGGACGAGCGGGGCGATCATCTCGGTGGCGCCGTCGGCGATCAGGACGCCGCCTAGGATTCGCCCGGACCGACGCTCCAGGTAGAGGTGCAGAGCTTCCGGCCGGTGCGCGGCCTGTCGCTCGTGCAGCGGTAGGGTCAGCGTTTCCACCTTGGCGCCTACCTTCTTGGCATTCATCATGGTCGCGGTTTCGGCGTCGAGCCCAACCCAGGCGACCTCGGGACGAGTGAAGGCGGCGTGCGGCACGGCGAACGGTCGCCGTCGCACCAGGCGTGGCAGGGCTGCGTTGCGGACCGCGCGACGGCCCTCGTCATCAGCGGCGTGCTCGATGCCGACCGGCGCCAGCACGTCACCCGCGGCGTAGATATGGCGGCTGGTGGTGCGGAAGCGTGAGTCGACTTCGATGCCGTCGAGGTCGTATTCGACTCCCGCAGCCTCGAGACCAAGCTGCTCGACGTTCGGTGTCGAATGACCCGTTACCAGGATCTGATCGACTTCAAAGCCGGCATGGTCGGTGGTGACGATCGTCAGGTGGCCGCCGGCATGAGCGCGGCGCGGTTGGATCTCGACCAGGTCACAAGCCGTGATGACTTCCACGCCGGCCTCCGAGACCGCCCGAGTGATAGCTTCGGCGCCGGTGGCATCGGCGCGCGGCAGCAGTCGAGGAGCCGATGTCAGCAGGTGAACCCGGCTACCGAGGTCGGCGAAGGCTTGAGCCATCTCGCAGGCTTCGGCGTTGTCGCCGAGAATGGCCATGGCAGCGGGCAGCTCCTCGAGCTGAAACAGAGTTTCGGGCGTCAAGAAGTCGATGTCCTCGAAACCGGGAACCGCCGGGGCTACCGGCCGGGCTCCGGTGGAGATCAGAGCACGGCGAAATCGCAGTCGATGCTGCTCGACCTCGACCGCATCGGCGGCCACGAAGCGCCCACTGCCGAAGAAGACGTCGACCCCCTGTCGGCAAAGCTGATCGGCGTCAGTGAAGATCGCCAGCTCGCCCTGCAGCTCACGCGCTCGTGCCATGGCGGCGGTGAAGTCGCCGCCGTCGTCGCCGACTCGGCGACCG
>JBCCEE010000112.1:0-19926 GCA_039030415.1 Acidobacteriota bacterium | reverse complement strand
GCGCTGAAGTCGCGGTCGAAGACGTCGCCGATCAGGATGTCGACGACCGCCAAGCGATGCTGCGGATAGCGTTTCAAGAAACGGGCAAAGTTGAATTCCGGCGTGTAGAACGCATAGATCAACTGCCGGAACGAAGCCATGCCGTCGCGCAAGGTCGACTCGTAGGTGCCGAGCCGCTCGGCAGAGGTATCATCCGCCGCCAACGCTGCAACCGTGGCGTCGGCCGCCAGCTCGCCCGACTTGAGGGCCAGCAGCACGCCCGAGGAGTAGATCGGGTCGAGGAAGCCAAAGGCATCACCGACCAGCGCCCAGCCGTCTCCAGCCGCCTTCTCGGCGGTGTAGGAGAAGTCGTTGATCACCTTGACGTCCATCGCCTGGCGGGCCTCGGTGAGCCGCGGGATCAGGCCGGGGCAGCGCAGTACCTCCTCATCGAAGGTGGCCTGTGGATTGCCCTGACGATCGCGGATCAGATAGTCGATCGGACCGACGACCCCGACGCTCACTTTGTTGTCGGGCAGTGGGATATACCAGAACCAGCCGCGGTTGCCCTCGGTCTGGAGAATCAACGTGGCGCCCTCGTCGATCCCAGGATCCCGAAGAGCGCCCTCGAAATGGGTGAAAATCGCCGCCATGCGCAGGCAGACGTCATGCTTTCGAATGCCGAGCCGACGGGCGATCATGGCGCGCTGGCCGGTAGCGTCGAGCAGCACCTGCGAGCGGATCTCGCGCGTCTTGCCATCGGCGAAGCGCGCCTTGACGCCGCGCGCCCGGCTGCCGTCTTCGGCTTCGAAGAGCACATCCTTGACCGCCGCGCCGCGCTGCACGTCGACCCCATGGCGCGCCGCGTTGTCGAGCAGCAGGCCGTCGAACTCGCTGCGCAGCACCTGCCAGGTCTGCGAGCGGTCGCCCGGGTCGGTCTCGTGAAAATAAAACGGGCTCGACGCCTTGCCGCTGCCGGAGTAAAACTGCACGCTGTACTTCTTGGGGAAGTGACTAGAGCGCAGGGTGTCGATCATCCCCAGGCGCTCGAGGGTCTCGAAGCTGGCGGGAATCAGCGATTCACCGACCTTGAACGGCGGCGTCTCCTGGCGCTCTAGCAGCAGGACGCTGTGGCCGGCCTGGGCCACGAGGGTCGCTGCCGAGCAGCCGGCCGGTCCGCCACCGACTACCACGACGTCATAGCTGGATGCAGGCTCAGATGGAGAAGTGTTCATTGTCCAGACTCCGGTTGTTCGGCGGTCTATTTTGCTCTGATCTCGAAGCGGCTCAAATCTCAGGTGCTCTCAGTTTTGATTTTCGATTGTGGGCAGCGGTTGGATGATACCGACGATTCGAGAATCGGGTGCGGAATCAGAGATTGAGGTGGAAGCCTCCCATGATGTTGAATCCGTCAGCGGGCAGGATCGAGACACTGCCGAATCCGCGCCCCGCATACTCTTCGTCGGTCAGATTCCGCAGGTGAACCCGAGCCCCCCAGCGCGGCCGCTCGTAGGTGAGCAGTGCGTCGAGCAGCGTGTAGTCGTCGATCTCGAAGGCGTTGTCCTCGTCGATGAACTGCTCGCTGACGTAGCGCACGCCGCCGGAGATTCCGAAGCCGTTCTCGAAGCGCTGGCTGAGCCAGAAGCTCGCCAGGTGCTCGGGGGCGTAGGCCGGCGTGTTGCCGCTGAAGTCGACCAGGGTGAAGAAGAAGGGGTCGAGCTCGGTAAAGCGCGTCAGCTCGGCATCGGTGTAGGCGTAGGTGAACGTCCAGTGCAGGCGCTCGCGCGGACTCGAGGTGATCTCGAGCTCGAAGCCTTCGGACTTCTGGTCGCCGAGCTGGGCGGTCACGCCGGTAGCGTCGACGATAGCGATCTTGTCCTTCTCCAGGCTGTAGAAGGCTAAGGCGGTGCGCAGGCGACCGTCGAGGTGCTCGGTCTTGAGGCCGAATTCCACCTGCGAGCCTTCCTCCGGCTCGCGCCCGCTGCCGGCGACGGTGGTCGACTGTGGCGAGAAGGCTTCTGAGTAATTGGCGTAGATCGACAGCGCTGGGGTGGGCGAGTAGAGCGCACCGACGAACGGGCTGAATTGACTATCGCTCGAGCTAGCGCCGCTGGCATCGTCTTCGAAATCGATCGAGTCGAAGCGGCCGCCGAGGAAGAGGCGCCACTGATCCGAGACCTCGATCTCGTCCAGTATGTAAGGTGCAATGATCGTGGTCGTCGTGTCGGCGGTGGTGCCGAAACCCGGAATCAGGAAGTCGGTCTCGGGCGCGGTCTCGACCGGGTTGAACAGGTCGATCGCGGGCAGCAGGCCGATGTCGAGGCGCAGGTCGTCAGTCTGCTGAACCAGCTCGAGACCCGCTACGAAGTTGTGGGTCACGGAGCCGGTCTCGACTGAGAACAGCAGGTCGAGCTGGTTGCCGAGGAACTCCTGCCGGTCGTCGAGCACGGTTCGTGTCCGGAAGACGTCGGTACCGCCTACCGCGTTGGGAAACGCCCCGTTGATCAGCGTGCCACTGGACTGCCAGTCGAGCACGGTGAAGTAGGTCTTGTTGCGCAGGGTCATCTTGGAGCTCAGGCGTGACTCGACGTCGACGCGGAAGCGCATCAGATCCTGATCGGAGAAGTCGGCCGGCGTCTGGTAAGAGCTCTCACGCGGCACGTCCGGCACGGTGCCAAAGAGCAGCGGAATGCCGGCGTCGGGCTCGAAGTCACTGCGCAGGAAGCCGGCCGAGACGGTGATCGAAGTGTTGTCGCCGGCCAAGAAGCGGAACACTGGATTGGCCGCGGTCACCGTGCTCGCCTTGTCGTCACGGTAGCCGTCGGAGGACTGCCACAGGCCGTTCAGCCGAAAGCCGGCGCGGCCGTCGGGCCGGCCGTAGTTGAAATCGAGGGTGGACTGGGTGGTGGAGTGGGAGCCGGCCAGGAAGCCGAGGCGAGCGCTGGTGCCGCCCACCGGCCGCTTGCGCACCATGTTGACCGCACCGGCCAGCGGATTACCACCGTAGAGGAAGCCCGCTGGCCCGCGTACCACCTCGACGCGCTCGACGTTGTAGAGCTGGTAGAAGGTGGCTTCGGGCTCCGGCGCGCCGTCGACCATCACCAGGCTCGACGTTAGCGACTCGAAACCACGGATGAAGAACAGATCGTGCACGCCAGAGTTCGACTGGGCGTTGACCCCCGGCACGTTGGTCAAGGCGTCACCCAGTACCAGCGCGTTGCGGTCGCGCAGTAGCGAGTGCGAAAGCGCAGATACGCTGGCCGGCAGCAGCCGCAGGGGCGTCGACGTCTTGGTAGCGGTGCTCTGGGTCTCCGGCAGATAGGGCGCTGTATCTTCGACCAGCAGCTCTTCTTCGATCGTGAGCTGTGGTTTGTCGACGCCGTCGGCTGCTTCTTCTTCCTCGAGGGCAGAAAGCGTCGCGGGGGTGAAGAGCAGTAGTGCTCCAGTAATGAGGGCAGCGGTCAGTCGAGTTTCAGGCAAGGGCTGGCGGGCCAGCCTGATGCCGGCGAACGAGCGATCAAACATGCTGTCTGGGCTCCGGGGGTCGGTAAAAACGAATGAGTGTGACGAGTGGATTCGGCGGGGGATGAATGCGCCGGGACCTATCTAAGGCTTCAGGTCGATGCTGAACAGATCCTGCTCATTGCGGATGTAGAGCTTACCGGCGTAGAGCGTCGGCACCGTCCAGCTCTTGGCGTTGGCGACCTCGAACGCGGCCTTTTCGGTGTAGGCCTTGGGCGTGGCTTCGGCCAGTACCAACTCGCCGCTCTCGCTGAGGATCAGCAAGTGGCCGTCAGCGTAGATCAAGGAGCCATGACCGAGGCCGCCCTTGCGCCAGCGATCTTCGCCGGTCGTGGCATCGATGCACTTGAGGTTCTTGTTGTCGAAGCCGTAGAGGTGACCGTCGTGGTAGACCGATGAGCTGAACTGATTCTTCATCCCGCGGGTCTGCCAGACTTCCTCCACCGCGACTTTGCCCTGGTTCGCCGACAGGCGATAGAGGGTAGAGCCGGTGTCATAGCCTGACGAGACGAAGAGTTTGTCGGGCGCGATAAAGATCGGCGACGCGGCGTTGACGTCATAGGCGGTCTTCCAAGGGCGCTTCCACAGCGTCTTGCCGGTCTTAGGATCGACCGAGATCACGTTCGAGCCGGTGAAGAACACCGTCTGATAGACGCCGCCGACCGTGAAGCTGACCGGCAGCGCGTAGCCCGGAATATCGGTTTCGGATTTCCACGCCACCTCCCCGGTCTTGCGATCGAACGCCATGATGGCGTGGCCGGCTTTGCCGCCGACGTTGAACAGCAGCAGGTCGCCCTCGATGATCGGCGCCGCTGACACCCCCCACTCGGGTACCCGCGCTCCGAACGCCTTGCGCAGATTGTGCTCCCACACCGTCGAGCCATCGACCGCGGCCAGAGCGCGCAGCTGTCCGAGGGCACTCACCGCGTAGACCATGCCGTCATAGACCAGCGGTGTCGACCGCGGGCCGTTGCCGAAGCGGTCACGGCGCTCTTCGTCGAGATCGGCCGTCCACAGCTGCTTGCCGGTGGCGGCGTCGAGGCTCGCGACCAGCTCCCGTCCACCGCGGCTGAACAGCGTGTAGAGCTTGCCATCGACCGCGGTCAGGCCGGAGAATCCGCCGCCGAGCGGCATTTTCCAGAGCACCTTCGGCCCGCTGTCCGGCCAGTTCGTGAGAAGTCCGGTCTCGGAGGAGCGGCCGTCACCTTTGGGGCCTCGGAATCCAGGCCAATCCAGGGCGTCCGGAGCGGCGAACGCCGACCCGGAAGCCAACGCCAGGGCAAGGAGCAGTATCGCAGAGCTCGAGCGGTTCAACATCGGGCACCTCCGGCGCGCACAGGCTCAGGTATAGCGCGCGTTGCTGTACTTGGGGTCGTAGAACGCGGGTAGCAGGGTATCCACCTGCAGCAGGCCGCGGGTGGTCAGCTGCACCGCTTCCGGGTCGTCGAGGTTCAGCATCTCGCGATCGGCGAGGACGCGGAAAGTGTCCTGCCAGCGCTCCAGCGGATCGACGTCGAACTTGCGGCGGAAGTAGCTCAAATCGAGTCGTCCGAGCTTCATCTGCAGGATCAGCTCGCGCGTCAGACGCTCGCCGTCGGTGGTTTCGAAGGCACGACCGAGCGGTAGCTGATCGGCCGCCACCTGCTCGAGATAGTCGTTCCACGACGCCACATTCTGCAGGTGGAAGCCGCGCATGTGGCCGAACGACGCGATGCCGGTGCCCAACATGTCCGCGCCGTGCCACAGAGAATCGCGGTAGGCGAAGCGCGGCTTGGGTCGGCCGGCGCTGTCATCCTGGGAGCGACGCTTGAGCATCGTGTAGGCGCTCGAGATTTCGTAGCCCGCGTTCTGCAGCTCTTCGATGGCGTACAGGTTCCAGGCCCGCTTGGTCTCCCAATCCGCCACCGGCGACTCGTCGCCGCCCAGGATGCCCTTGGAGTAGACCGTGTTGTAGGGCAGCTCCATCTGATAAATGGTGACGCTGTCGGGATCGATGTCGATCGTGCGCTGCACCGAGTCGCGCCAGGTCTCCCAGGTCTCACCGACCATGCCGGCGATCAGGTCGACGTTGAGCTGCGCGAAATTCTGGGCGCGAATCCACGGCAGACAGCGGCCGATCTCAGGCGTCAGGTGCGCGCGGCCGTTCTCCTTCAGGATGTCGTCGTTCCAGTTCTCGATGCCGAGCGACAGGCGGGTGACGCCGATCTCGCGGTAGGCCGCCACCTTGGATTGGGTCAGCGTGCCGGGCTCGCACTCGAAGGTCACTTCCTCGACGTCGTCCCACGGCATGGCCGCCTTGATGCGGTCGATCAAGACCTTCAGGTGCTTGACCGCGATGTAGGACGGCGTGCCGCCACCGAAGTAGACGAACTTCAGCGGCCGCCCAGCCACCGCCGGCCGCTCGCTGTAGAGCTCGACCTCGCGCCCCAAGGCGTCGAGATAGCCCTGGATCTGGCCGGCGTTCTTGTCGACATAGACGCGGAAGTAACAGAACTTGCAGCGCTTGCGGCAGAACGGAATGTGAAGGTAGAGACCGAGCGGATTGCTCGCCTCGGCACTGCTGCCTGGCGCGCTCGCCAGCAGCTCGTGTACGTCGGGCAGCTTTTCCTGGCCCCAGAAGGAGAACGGCGGATAGTTGGAGACAAAGACGCTTCCAACTTCGGTCTTCTTTTCGCTCTCCGCCGTGGATTCCACTTCGGTAGTCATCAATTGGCTCCCGCAAAGCTGTAGACGGTTCCACCTTCGGTGCTGATGATCAGCCGCCCGTCGGCGATCGCCGGTGACGCGGAGAAGGCGTCACCGCTCTCGAAGCGCCAGCTCTCTTTGCCGTCGGACAGCGCCAGGGCGAGCAGCTGCCCGGCTTTGTCGGCGATGAAGACGCGATCTCCGGAGATCACCGGCGAGGCATCGATGCGTGCCGGCAGGGCGAGCTTCCAAACTTCTTCACCCGTCTTGGGATCGAGGCCGTGCACCCGCTTGTCGCGACCCGCTGCGATCACTCGCTCCGAGGTGACCGCCGCCGAAGCGTAAAACGGAAACTCGCGGTCCAGCGGCTTGTACTCCCAGGCCAGTTCGGCCGAAGCCATGTCGATCGCCAGCACCTGGCCGTCGAAGGTCCCGACGAATACCTTGCCATCGAGCACCGCCGCGCTGGCGGCGGTATAGCTGCCGAGCTCGACGCTCTCGACGGTCTCGCCGCTCTGGGTGTCGAGGAAGCGCAGGAAGCCATCGCAGCCGCTCGAGATCACGCGTCCCTCGGCAATCGCCGGCGCGCCGTGCACGTAGCCCTGGGTCTCGACGCTCCACAGCTTGCTGCCGTCTTTGGGAGACACCGCGTAAAGCGAGTTGTCGTACGAACCAAAAAAGATGCGATCGCCAGCGATGTTGGCCGAGCCGCTGATCGCGGCGTCGGTCTCGAGCACCCACTTGCCCTCGCCGGTCTTGGCGTCGACGGCGTGGAACTTGCCGTACTCGTCGCCAAAGAAGACCGTACCGTTCGCCACCAGCGGCGAGGACTTGACCTCTTCACCGCCCTCGTACTTCCAGCGCAGCTTGCCGTCGTCGAGGCCAAGGGCGTAGAGCACACCGTCCAGCCCGGCGACAAAGACCGTGCCTTCCCAGATCGCCGCGGTCGCCTCGACGCCGTCTTCGATCTCGAACAGCCACACCGGCTTGAGCCGCTCGGGCAGCACGCTCGCCGCCACGCCGTGCTGCTCGCCGCCACCGCGAAATTGCGTCCAATCGTCGGCGAACGCAGGAGCTGCAGGGAGCACTGTACTGGCGATCAGGCCGGTGGCGAGCACCGTCGTGGCGAACCCAGTGGCCGAATTTAGCGCGGGGAGTTTCCTGGAGTCTTGCTTCGAAGCGTGCATGATGGACTAGAAAGCCTCCTGATAGAGCCGCTCGAGATCGTCCTCCAGGACAGCTCGCGGGTTGAACTGTGCGGTCCACTGTCCGGCCGCCTCTGCCGCTAGCTTGGCCAGGAAGCCTTCTTCGACGCCGCAGTCCTGGAGCTGCTCCGGCAGCCTGGCGGCGCGGCGTAGCTCGGCAACGCGTTCGCTGACGCGAAGTGCGGGGGAGGCCGGGCTGCCGTTGAGCGCGGCCGCCTGGGCGAGCTCACCGTAGAGCTCGCTGACCACTGAATCGTTGAAGCGAATCACGTGCGGCAGCATCAGGCCGACGGCGGCGCCGTGGGTGATGCCGTAGTGAGCGGTCAGCGGATTGGCGCACGAGTGGGCTGCGCCGAGCATCGAAGCCTCGATCGCAGCGCCTCCCAAGTGGGCCCCGAGCAGCATGCGGGAGCGCGCGCGCGGATCCGCCGGATCGGTGAGAAAGTTCTCGAAGCTCGATTCCAACAGACGCCACGATTCGCGCGCGAAGAGCTGCGAGATTGGATTGCGCCGGCGGGTGACGTAGCTTTCGAGGGCATGGGAGAGGGCATCCATGCCGGTGACCGCAGCGACTTCGTGCGGCATGCTGGTGACCAGCTCGGGATCCAAGATGACGGTGCGGAAGCGCGCCTTCTTGTCGCCGCAGGCCATTTTTTGGTGCGTCTCGGCGTTGGAGATCAGGGCGTAACGCTGGCCTTCGCTGCCGGTGCCCGTGGTGGTCGGAATGCCGATCGAGGGCAGCATTGGGCGCTTGGCCCGGCCCTCGCCCCAGTAATCCTCCATCCGGCCACCGTTGGTGTAGATGAAGTTGATGCCCTTGGCGCAGTCCATGGAGCTGCCGCCGCCGAGGCCGATCAGCAGATCCGGCTGCACTTCGCGCGCTACCGCGACGCCGGCCGCAACCTGGGCGTCCGTGGGATTCTCGGCAACGCCGTCGAAGACGTGGGGAGTGATGCCCGAGGACCGCAGCGCGTCCAGCGCACGTTCCGCGTGACCGGCCGCTTCGAGCCCCGGGTCAGTGACCAGTAGGGCGCTCTGGCCACCGAGCTCGGTGGCCAGCTCTCCGAGGCGCACCAGAGTACCGCTCCCGAAGACGACGTGAATCCCGCCGAGGTCTGCCGACCAGGATCCGTCTTGGATGATGGGTGAGGGGTGGCTCACTAAGTGCAATCTCCTGCTGCGGCTCGGGATAGAGAGGTCTGCTCGGGGCGCAAGGCACGCATTCCGAGCGCTTGGCTCGGCGTTGATTTCTACGCGATCTCACACCCCACAGTTGTTGAGGCGCGGTAACGTTTACCAGAACTTTACGTCGTTGCCGCCTCACCCGATCCGGCGCTCGCAACCCCTGCCGTCACGACGCCAGGGCCTGGAACGCACGCTGCTGATAGAGGTGATCGAAGAGGTTGCCTTCGTGCGGCTGATCCCACGAGATTTGGTAGGTCGGGATCGCGCCGAGGTTGAGGCGGTCGATCTCGCGGCTGGCCAGGGCCTGGTTGAGAAAGCTCTCGTCCCCGGTGATCACCGAGCCGATCAGGGTTTCGCCGATGCCTTCGAGCATCTCGTCCTGCGGCGCCTCGACGACACTCACGAAGGGGAACATGAACTCGGCCGACGCCAGCGGGTGCTCGGGATCCTCGCAGTAGACCACCGTCGGCAGCAGGAACGTGCAGCCGCCAGCCCGCGCCACGCGGCCCTCGGGATGGTACTGCGCCGTCAGATCGACCGCGCCGGGCACGTCGAGCTGCTGGTCGATCATCTCCGAGACCCGCTCGGCGATCGACGGATCGGCGAAGGCGGCGAGCTGAGCCTCCGGGTCATCGAGCTCGCGGGCCTCGATCTTGCCCAGCTCGGCCGCCAGGCCCTCGGCGATCTCACGCCCGTTGGCCGCCGTCCACACGCCGGAAGCGTTGATGCACGAGCGCCCACCGTTGGCCGCGACCGACGTCGCCATCAGCTCCAGGTAGTCGCTCCATTGCTGGGCGGCATCGGCCCCCAGCAGCACCTTCGACCAGCCGGGGCCGTGCACCTGCACCTTGCCCTGGCCCTTCCAGCTCGCCACCGTCGAAGCATCGCCGAAGAACAGCGACCGCCCGGTGCGCACCAGCAGCTCCGAGGCGCCGGCATGGCTCGAGGGGTAGAGGCTGAAGCCCTCCGGCGGGCATCCCGCGGCGATCAGCGCCTGGGCAATGCGGTACGGCGTCCAGGGCTCGGCGCTGCCCGGCTTGAGCACCAGCGGCACCTTGAGCGGAATGGCCGGGATCCAAAGATTGTGGACGCCCGGAGAGTTGTTCGGCAGCACCGCACCGAGCGCGTCGGTCTGCCGAAGGTACGACAGGCGACGCCCGTGCTGTGCGCCCCAGCCGCCGTCGAGCACCGACAAATCGAGTCCGCGGGTGAGGCCGTCGAGCACTTCGTCGATACCGCTCAAGAAGCCGGTGATCTTGCCCATGTTGGCGCGGCCCATGGAGACCGGCATGCCGGTGGTGGCCGCCAGGCAGCGCAGGTAGTCGTCCGGCGTCTGCATGCTGTCGCCCAGCGGCAGCTCGGCTTCGGCAAACAGCTCGGCCGCCTGCTTGCAGATGGCGACGAGCTCGCCGGTAGAGCGCTCTTCGAGTCGGCTCTGAAGCTCCGCGACCCGTCTCATGTCGCGAGCGATGATGCCTGGCAGGGCTTGCGAGACTTGCGCGACCGGGCTGCCGTCGCGCACGTCGGTGAGGGTCTCGGTCTGCAGACTGCGGTAGGGCTTGCCGGCGCGCAGAACGGGTATGTGAATCATCTCGAAGCCTCCGTCGTCTCGGATGGTGGGATTGAATGGCTTACGTCAGTGAGGAAGCGCTTACGAACGTCTCAGAGTGAATGGAACTTTGACAACTGGTTGTCAGAAGATCCTTTCAAGTCCATAAGAATTTGGCAAAAATACAAACAATCGCATTGCCAAATCCGTATCATTCTTTGTAACCTTGATCGTGCGACAGACAAAACGCTGACTGAAGCGTGGTGTTGTCGCACCTGCCAAATGTGCTTCTGCGAGACGCTGTGACGAGCCGTCGTGCTGTAGCACCTGCCGACCGTTTCGCCCGGATTGTTTTCCCTACGGGGCCGGGTGAAACGACTTGATGAGCAACCTGATCGATGAAGGAGCATTACTATGAAGATCCAGACTCAAATCCGTTCCGGCGCCCGCAATGGTGACTCCGGAGGCCCGCTTACCTGAGATTGCTCTGCTTCGGTTCGTTCAGTTTGGTATCGCTAGCAGGTCTTTATCGCTGGAAAGCGAGTCACTCTCGAGAGACCTGCTGAAATAATCGAGAGTGTCAGGAGCCCGGTGGCCATCGCCGCCGGGCTTTTCGCTTTAGGTACGTCGCGCCCCGCTGAGATCCGTTGCGTTTGCGCATAGACCCGGCGCGTGCGTTTCCATCACGCGCTGAAGGCTGGGTGCGCCGTCGGATCAGTAGACGCCGACCGCCACCGACTTCTTGAAGCGCGAGAACAGGCGCAGATTACTCACTCCGTCCCACGGATAGTCAGCGATCGGGGCGGCGCGCTCGCCTTCGTCACGCTCGGCGAAGCGCGGCATGAAGAACTCCTTGGTCAGCGTCGTCAGCAGCACTCGTCCGGTCTCGCCGTAGGCGACCGGCTTGTCCAAGTCGTCGGGATCGACGATCTCGAAGGTCGCTCGCGGCAGCGGGGGATAGTAGGTGATGGTGTAGTCCTTCGTCACCGGATCGAACGGTCCGCCACGAGCCAGCCCCATCAGGGTGTTGCCGTAGACCGGAATGAAATCCGCTCCCGGCACCAGCTCTTCGCGAGCGAAGCGGTGAAACTCGGCGTTCATCTCGGTGCCGCCACAGAAGATGCCGCCGATGCCAGCCTTCACGATATCCAGCTTGCCGCACAGGTGCTCGAGCAGCTTTGGCGTCGTGAACAGACAGCGAATGTCGTGCGCCCGGATGATCTTGAGTGCCTGGTCGCTGACGTGCTCTTTGTAGGCGTCGAGCTCGTCCCAGCGTGACTTCTTGACCAGTTTGGAAACCCAGCGCGGGTCGAGGTCGACGTGAAAGGCGATACCGCTGCGATGCTGCGCCAGGTGCTCGATCGCCAGCCGCAGCCGGCGCGGACCGGTGGGGCCGAGCATCAGCCAATCGCTGCCGGGCGGGAAGGTTTCATCGGACAGCGAGTCACCGAAGATCTCGTAGTCCATCTCGAAGTCGCGAATATTGATGCGACTCTTCGGGATACCGGTCGAACCGCCGGTCTCGAAGACATAGAGCGGCTGATCGGCGAGTCCTTTGGGCACCCAGCGCCGCACCGGGCCGCCGCGCAGCCATTCGTCCTCGAAATGCCCGAACATCTTGAGGTCTTCGTATCCCTTGACGTCGGTGAGCGGGTTGAAATCGAGGGTTTTCGCCTTCTCGAGCCAGAACGGGCAGCCCGTTGCCGGATCGAAATGCCAGGCGACGATCTCGCGGACGTGGGCGTCGAGGCGTTCTTTGGCCTGATCCACCGCCGTCTGATCGACGGCAGAAGGGTCGGCGAGAGTAGCGTTTGAGGTGGCGTTCACCATAGCTCCTTTTCTGAGCTAGCCGGTGAGAAAGTCGATCCCCACCGGTTCATGACATGTCTTGCGGGGCTTGCCTAGAACAGATGTTGTGCGAAGCGTAGGGGTCGAGCGAGGGACAAACTCCCTCGCCCGGCCCTGGCAAGCAATCTAACCTTCGCCTACTTGCCGGTCTTGGATGCCTTCTTTTCCTTCGGCTCCGGCTTCAGCATGGCGCCCTCCTCGAAGGCGAACAGGCGGTTGCGTGCCAGCACGTAGAGCGTGTTGCCGTTGGCGACCGGAGTGGTGTAGGCCGCAGCACCGAGGTTCATCTCGGCGATCAGCTCGGGCTCACCGTCTTTGCCCTTGCCTTCCTTGAGCACCGCGACGTCGCCATCCTCATCCCCGATGTAGATCTTGCCGTCGGCGATGTAGGCCGAGCCCCACACCGCGGCGAACACGTCGTAGGTCCAGTAGTGGTCGCCGGTCTGGGCGTTGAGCGCGTAGAGGAAGCCCGACAGATCCGAGATATAGATGATGTCGTCCTTGATCGCGGCGGTCGAGATCGTGCGGTTGAAGTCCTCACCGTCGCGCGACCAGATCTTGCCCTTCTCGGTGATGTCGCCGGAGAGCGTCGGGTCGATAGCGTAGAAGTGCCCGGGCGCCTCGCCGTGCTCGGGGTCCTGGCCGACGCCGACATAGACCTTGTCGTCGTAGACCACCGCCATCGAGATGATGTTGTTGCGGGTGCCGGAGCCGCCCAGGCGCCACACCGAGTCCTTCGGGTTGGCGTCGAACTTCCACAGGATCTTGCCGGTCTTGGGCTCGAACGAGTAGACCCAGCCGTCACCGGCGGGGAAGATCACCTGCTCGCGGCCGTTGATCTTGCCGTAGCTCGGGTTCGACCAGGTGCCGTGCAGCACGTTCTCGTCCGGGGTGGCGTCATCCCACACCAGCTCGCCGGTGTGCTTGTTGAGCGCCACGATCGACGGCGCATAGGGCACCGGCACATTGATGTGCGCTTCGTCGACGCCGGTGCCGGTCGAGGCATAGACGATGTCGCCGACCATCAGCGGTGAGCCGGCCGCCAGGTTGTGCGGGAAGACGTCGAGCTCGCCGATCAGGTCGTACTTCCAGATGATGTCGCCGGCGTACTTGTCGGTCTCGGTCTCGTCCTTGTAGGGGCCGTCATTCTCGCCGTCGCGGAAGCCCTCGGTGTCGAGCGCGATGAACTCGGCCCGGTTGGAGACGTAGTAGAGGCGGTCGCCTTCGATCACCGGCGTCGAGCACACGCCCTGCAGCGGCCAATCATGGAGCTTCGACTCCGGCAGCTTGGTATGGGTGATCTGCCACAGGAACTCGCCGGTCTCCTCGTCGAACGCCATGATCACGCCGCGATCCTTGGTCAGCTTGGGGTCGCGCAGTCCCTCGTTGTTGGTGCCGATGAAGACCTTGCCGCCCGAGATCACCGGGCCGGCGTAGGACTGCGAGCCCACCGGCTGCGACCACTTGACGTTCTTGCCGGTCTTGATATCCCACTCGCTGGGCAGGCCCTTGGCGGTGTGGCTGACCATGTTGCGGTGCGGTCCGTCACCGAACATGATGACCTGCGAATCGCCGGCCAGAGCCGGCAGCGGAGCGGTCAGCCCGACCAGCAGGAGGAGCAGAGCGGGGATGCGGAGTGTTCTCATATCTTCTTCCTTTTGCGATGCGGTTCTTCTGCAGTGCATGTCTAGCGAGAGCTTCTGAAGCAGGCGCCGTGGCGCCTGCTGCTGCTATTGGCTCGCGGTGATCTTTACGTTGTCGAAGTAGCCGTCCACCGGCGTGAAGCCGTAGAGGCCCGGCGCGCCATGACGGATGGGCAGCGGATCCGTGACGGTGAAGGTCCAGTCAGCGGGCTCGGCGTCGTCTCGCTTCCAGATCTTGCCGCGCACCACCGCCTGATTCTCTTCCTGATCGACCCGCATCTTGATGGTGTACCAGGTGTCGACGTCCCAGGCGAAGTCCTTGCGCTTCATCATGCGCAGCTCCGAGCCCCAGGAGCGGATCTCGAGGCGCTGCTGAATGCCGGCGGCGAGGAACGTATAGCCGCTGTTGATCACTCCCAGCTCCGGCTTGCGCCGGCCCTTGGCAGTGGCGTAAATGTCGGCCTGGATGGTGTAGTCCTTCATCGCCGAGACGCCGGTGTACATCACCGCGCGCGGCGCGAAGCTCTTCGGATTGGGCTGCACCAGCAGCTTGTTGCCGTCGATCTCCTGCACGTTGGCCTTCTTGCCGCGTCCCAGCCAGCCGGTCGGCCAGCCGCCCTTGGGCGCCGGTCCCGGCTCGAGGCCTTCGAAGTCTTCGCTCCACGGCAGCGAGCCGGCGACACGCACCCGCGCCTGGCCCTCGAGATCGCCGATCTTGGCGACGACGTAGCCCGTCTGCATGCCGGGTTTGTCGTTCAGGGTGAGCTTACCGCCCGAGTCGACCGCGCCATCGAGCCCTTTGACGCTCCAGCTCGAGGCCGGCTTCTCGCCGAGGAAGCGCCCCGCGGCGTCGAAGACCTTGACCCGAAACGTCACCGGACCGTCCGCCACCAGGCCGACGACGTCGGCCGGCACCACCTGCAGATGCGCGGGCTTGGCGTCGGCGGGGAGCGGCGCCTCGCCGAGATCGACCGGCGCGCTCGGCTTGACCTCGAACGGTTTGGATTTGTCGCCCAGGCAGAAGAAGCCGTTCTCGGTCGCGAAATAGATGCGGCCGTAAGCGATCGCCGGCGAAGCGTAGATCTCAGCGTCGCGCACGCCGTCCGGCATCTTGATGTGCTCGGTGTCGAGCAGCTCGGCTTTGTCGCCGGCGTCCCGCAGAATGTGGAACTTGCCGTTGACCTCGGTGAGGTAGATCTTGCCGTCGGCCCACACCGGACCGCTCTTGCCGACGGTGCCGACGTTCTTGGTCCAGTGGACATTGCCTGTAGCCGCGTCGATGGCGTAGAGGTTGGCCGAGTTGTCGAGCTGGTAGACGCGGCCGTTGTGCACCAGCGGCGTGCCAAAGCCGGCCTTGACGTCGGGAATGCGCCACAGCTCGTTGGCCTCGCCGGTGCCGGTGGCGTCGATGCCGACGATCCGGCCCATGGTGCCGGTGTCGATGTTCTCTTCACTGTGGGAGGCGAACACCCGCCCGTCGGCCACCGCCACGCCTGCGTTGAGCGCCAGCTGGCTGAGCTGGAACGACCAGCGCGACTCGCCGGTGCGGGCGTTGATGGCGTAGACAAAGCCGTCCGAGCTGGCGCCGACCAGCAGGCGCTCACCGTCCACCACCGCGATCACCGGGGTCGACTGCGTGTTGGCGTCCTTGGAGAAGGGAGACGGCTTGGCGGCGTAGCGAACCTCGCCAGTGCGCTTGTCGAACGCCCAGTAGCGCATGCTCGGCCGCCCGCCGTGATCGCCCCAGGTGCTGTTGATCGCGGCGATGATCACGCGGTCCTCGTCGACGATCGGCGAGTGGGTGCGGCCGCCATAGCCCGAGCGACGGCCCATGTCCTCCGCCATACGCCATTCCCACACCGTCTCGCCGGTGCGGTCCAAGGCGATCATCAGGCCATCCGAGGTGTGGGCAAAGAGGTAGCCGGTCTCGGCGTCACCCGCCACCGACGCCCAGCCCAGGCGCTGCCACGGCACGAAGGTGTTGTGCGCCGTGAAGCGCCGCTCCCACACCTTCTCGCCATTCTCGGCGTTCCAGCACACGACGACCTCCTGACGCAGGATGTCCTCGCCGTCACGACCGATGGCGCAAGCCCGGCCGTCGAACACCGCCGCCGTCGAGCGGCCCACGAAGTCGACTCTCCAGATGAGGTTCTCACCGTCCACCGACCACGACGAGATCAGGTCGGTCTCAGGCGACACGCCGTTCTGGTGCGGTCCGCGCCAGTTCGTCCATTCTTCGGCTGCGGCGGGGGAGATCGTTGCTGCGACCATGAGCACAGCCAGGGCCAAAGCTCGCAGGCGAACGTCCTTCAAGATTGCTTGCATACGCATCCTGGGCTCTCTTTCGTCTCTCGGGAATTGTTTCGGGAATGGGGGAGGGTTGACACCCGTGAAAGATCCTACGCCGCACTGCCTCGAGGCGCAAGCGAGGCCAGCGTCGGCCAGCTGCACTCGGGCGACCTATCGCTTCGATCTGCTTCACCTCGCCAGACCGCGTGCGGAAACCAAAGGTTCATATACCTAACTTACGGCGTCGGCCCGGCGATGGCTGCCGTAGAGACGTAAAAAGGGCGTAAAAGGGGCATTACTCACGGTCCTGTGAGAGTCGCCCCCAAGCCTGGTAGAGGTCAATGAGCCGTTCGAGAGCAGCTTGCGTGTTGCGGGAATGCGCTCCTGTTGTCTCCGAAATTACCTCGTAGCTCGACAGAAGCAGGGACTCTGCTTTGGGAAATTGTCCTTCCTGCCCGAGGATGGATCCGTAGATGCTTTCAGCTTCTTTGATGATCGAAGGATCAGCGAGTGTTTGCTGCTCGAAAATACTGAGCGCTTTCGAGATCAGTTCTTTTGCCTCACCATGCGAACCCCGCACAGACATCAGGCTCGCGAAATCGCTGAAGTAGCCGGCAGCTGTAGTGCTTTCGTGGAGGCTCGACTCCCTGGTTATCTGCAAGCTTTCGCAGTAGGCGAGCTCAGCTGCAGCCAGATCGCCCTTAGCTTCGAGTACTGAAGCCAATCGGTTGAGACTGGAGGCAGCCCCATGATCGCCTCCGCGCTGTACGATGCTAGCCAAGTTGTTGAGCGCACTTGGCTCGTCCAAGCTGCTGGTGCGATGGTGTATCGACAAGCTCTCGCGAAACAAGCGCTCAGCTTTTTCGTGTTCGCCATTCTGAAAGTGAAGGGTACCGAGAGCATTGAGCAGACTTGCAAGCTCCAGGGAATCGGTACCGGGCGTTTGTCGGGCGCGAATGATGCGCTCGTTAAGCAACGGCTTGGCTTGCTCGTACTCCTTGGCTCTCGTCAAAGCATGGAGCAAGTTCCGAGAGGTCCTATCAACCTCGGGATGTTCGGCGCCAAACAGGTGCTCACGCAGAACCCAAGCCTCTCTTATCAGTGGTACCGCTGCTTCAGGCTGATGCAGATTCAAATAGATCTGGCCTAGCGTGTCCATCAGACGAGCTCGGGTCAAAGGCCCCCTTTCGTATTCATCTTCGAGTTTGATCGCACCGCGTTCCAGAATCTCGCGGGCAGTGAGCGCTTGCCCACGAGCCGTATCTGCGTTGGGGTCTGAAACCTCGAAGAGCTCCACTAGGAACTGCAATGTATCTTCTGCCGTCTGGCGTGCCATCACTTCGTCGTGTCGGGCTTGAGTTTCTTGCTGCCGCGCCTTGAGGGCCCAGATAGCAAACCCTGATACGAGCGCTAGGACGAAGACTGCAACAGCCGCGATTGAGACCAAGAGCTTTCGCCGGTGTTGAAGTCGCTCCAGAGCGAGGCGTGCTTGCTCAGCAGCCTCCCTAACCGCGCGGCGTTCTTCAAGTTTGCGTAGTCGCTCGGCAACTTCTTGGGCGCTTTGAGGTCGGCGAGCCGGCGAGCGATCGACGAAGCAGGCAATGTCTTCAGCCAGTAGGTCATCTTTGATGTCTCGCCTCCAGCCTGGCGCCAAGGGGCGACGAAAGTCACCGACCAGCAACTGATAGAGCAGTACTCCTAAGGCGTAGATATCGGCTTGTAAAGTTGCAGTCTGCCCCTCCAGCAGTTCCGGGGCCATGTATAGAGGAGTACCACTGACATATGATCCCGAGCTTGCCTCACTAGGTTCAGTTAATCCCGCCAAGGTGATTCCGGCGTCGACTAGTCTCTGCCGTTCGAGCAAGCGCCCAACGCCAAAATCCGATATCTGCGCCTGCACTGAGCCGTCGCCTCGCTGCTGGATCAATACATTCGATGGCTTGACATCTTTGTGCAGCACTCCGACCGAGTGTGCGGCCGCTAGCGCGGTCGCGACTTGGGCAACCAACCTGAGCTTTACCGCTTGCGAGACGTCATGGCGCTGGGTCGCTAGCCAATCCGGCAGCGCCCCGCCCGTGGTGTACTCCGACTCGATGAAATACGGTTCGTGATCAAAGCTCCAGTCGAGAATTCGAGCGATATCGTCTCGCTCGCCGAGCTCACCCTTCAGGAGTCGGAAGAGCGTTATCTCTCGCTTCAGGCCCTGAAGCCTGTGTGCTTCGTAGCAGAACTTGAAGGCTCGTAGATCTCGAGTCTTTGGGTGCATCGCGAGCCAGACCTCGCCAAATCCCCCCTCGCCTAGCTTCTCCTGGACGCGCCAGGTCGGCCGCTGCGGAACACCCACTCCGGGAGCGGGTCGCCAACCCGTGACTTTTGGCTGCTCCGAGCTTCGCCAAGCCTTGCTTGAATCAGCAGGGGGCGTAAGCGGCGCCTGCCCTTTGCGGCCGACCTCGAAGACTTCCAACGGTTCCGCAACGCCTTTGAGTTGGTAGTTACCGTGAGAAAGCCAGCACAGGTCATCAGCATCATCAACATCTACCGCTCCTCGACGCGCGAGGTCAAAAGCAGCACGGGTCACCAACGTTTGCCGACAGCCTGCGAGTGACATGAGCCGAGCCGCCAGCGGTTTGGCCAAGCCTTCGACTTCAATTGGTTTGGCGCCTCGCACGATATCTCTTGGAGCGTTCTCATGCAGAACGACTTCGCCGAGATGAATTCCCACACGGGAGGCCAATACGACGCCTTGCTCTTTGGCCAACTGGCCGAGATCGCGATGGTAGGCCAAGGCGTAGAGCACAGCGTTCAAGGGGCGCTCGAAAAGC
The DNA here is from genome assembly GCA_039030415.1 of Acidobacteriota bacterium. Classification (GTDB taxonomy): domain Bacteria; phylum Acidobacteriota; class Thermoanaerobaculia; order Multivoradales; family J023; genus JAAELT01. The sequence goes on along the minus strand of JBCCEE010000112.1, from coordinate 1,199 downwards.
AGCAGAAAGCCGTCAGTCTTGTCGATCTCGAGGCCTTCATACGGCTGTAAGAGATCACGGGCGACACGATCATGTTGCCGCCCGAGCTCTGAGAAGCGTTGGTCCCCAAGCATTTCGACCAGCTGCGTGCTGTTTACCAGATCACTCATTAGCAGCGTTCTGATGACAGTCTCTTCTCGGCCATTGGGGCTCATGCCGAAAGATTCTGAAAAAGTCCAGGCTCAAAGGCAAGGTAGTTGGAGTTGTTGGATGAACAACTCCAACTACCTTGGCGCTGGTCAACATGGATTCTTCTGTCGACCGCAAGGATCCATCGCGGTGGCCCCTGTAATCACTCGAGCGCCGGGCTGAGGTGATTCACGACGCCACCGGCTCGAGGACCTGGAGGCGAGCTCCGGGTCCTTCTCCGCGAGCCTTAGAAGGGGGTGCCCCCGGCACTCAGCCGAGGCTCGCGATGCGCAAGCCCTCGACGTCGGTGCGCCAGCTCAGAACGGCATGCTCTGCATGGCTGAACAAGAGCGGGTGATCGGACGCACCGGTGGTGGAAAGCACGGGCTCGGGTGGCAGCCAGTTGACGCCGCCGTCGACGGAGGTCTGGAGAATGACCTCCGTCACCCCATCGGCCACGGCCTTCCAAACCAGGTGGACGCGCGGGCCGTGGACCGCCAGGCTGGGATGCGCAGCAGGAACGCCGCTCGCGACTTCGATGGGATCTGCAACGAGGCCGCCGCCAGCGTCGAAGCGGCCGTAGAAGACCCGTGCCGTGCCATCGGCGGCGGAGAACCAGGTGGCGTGGTAGCCGACCTGGTCGACGGTTGGAGCGAGCGATGGCCCGTGGTGCGGACAACCGTCGAGCTTCCAGCCCTCGAAGGTCGCGCGCCGCATCTCGCTTTCCACGCCTTCCGGCCCGACTATGGCGAAGGCATGGTCCCGCACGTTGGGCTCGAAGATATGACGCCACAGCACCGCGACGCCGCCGTTCGGCGCTGGGGCCATTGCGATACGGCAGCATTCACAGGCATGCGGCGCCACCCGCAGGTTCTCGGCGAAGGTCTGCCCGCGATCTGTCGATACCGCGTAGTAGACCGCGGCGCCACGGTAGGCCTCCCCGCGCTGGCGCGTCGGGCCTCGGTCACGCTTGTCGATCCAAGCCAGGTAAATATGGCCTCGGGCGTCGACCCCGAGACTCTCGAAGCGGT
>JBCCEE010000111.1:0-19954 GCA_039030415.1 Acidobacteriota bacterium | reverse complement strand
CTCAGGCGGCGGCTGGCTCGACGCGGATGGCGACGGCTTACTCGACCTGTATCTCGTTCAGAGCGGCCCGGTGCCCGGCGCCGAAGAGGATCCCGTCCAGGCCGGCTCCTCCAACCGGCTGTTTCGCAACCTTGGCGACGACACGTTCGAAGACGTTACCGCGGCCTCGGGGGCTGGCGACGCAGGCTACGGCATGGGAGCCTGTTTCGGCGACGTCGACAACGATGGGCACGTGGACATCTACGTCACCAACTATGGCCCCGACGCTCTGCTTCGCAACCGCGGCGATGGCTCGTTCGAGAGCACTTCCGAGACGTTCTTCGCTGTCGGTGGCTGGAGCACGAGCTGCGCCTTCGCCGACTTCGACCGTGATGGCTGGCTCGACCTCTATGTGGTTCGGTATGTCGACTTCCGGCTCGAAAATCATCGGCCCTGCGGCCCGCCTGGCCAGCCGCAATACTGCCATCCCGACGTCTACGAAGGCGTCAGCGACATCCTGCTGCGCAACCTCGGAACGGGTGAGACCCCCGAAGGCGTCCGATTCGAAGATGTGACTCAAACAGCCGGGGTTGGCGTGGACGATCCAGCGGAAGCGAAGGGTCTGGGCGTCGTCTGGACGGATTACGATGACGACGGTTGGATCGACCTCTACGTGTCGAACGATTCGACGCGCAACTTCCTCTTCCGCAACCTCGGAGATGGCACCTTCCAGGAGATTGGCGCACTCGTCGGCGCTGCCTACAACGAGCTCGGGGTGACGGAAGCCGGCATGGGAGTCGACGCCGGTGACCTCGACGGTGACGGCCGTTTGGACCTGGTAGTGACGAACCTCGATTTCGAGACCAACACCTTCTACCGGAATCTCGAGGCGGGTTTCTTCGAAGACGGCACGACGCGCTCAGGTCTCGGGCCAGCGAGCCTCGAACGAGTCGGCTTTGGCACGGTGTTGCTCGACGTCGACCTCGACGGCGATCTCGATCTTTTCATCGCCAACGGCCACATCCTCGACAACGTGGCCGAGCGCAATCCCACCCTCAGTTACGCGCAGCCCGACCAGCTCTTTCTCAACGACGGCAAGGCTCGGTTCGACGATGCTTCTGATCGCCTGGGAGCGGCCTTCACGGTACGGCGCGTTGGGCGTGGCGCGGCCACCGCCGACTTCGACGACGACGGAGACCTCGATCTGCTGGTGACCCATTCCGAAGACGAGGCCGTGCTGCTGCGCAACGAGCTCCAATCACACCACCACTGGCTTGGACTCCGTCTGCGGAGCCGGCATGGAGGGCGAGATGCCCTCGGCGCTCGCGCATGGCTCGCCGCGGGTGGCCGGACATGGGTCGACGAAGTGCACAGTGGCTCCAGCTACCTCTCTCAGAGCGATCCACGCCTCGTCTTTGGCCTCGGTGAAGTCGATTCGATCGAACAACTCGAGATCCGCTGGGGAGATGGGGAACGAGAGACGATCCCTGGCCACACGCTGTCGATCAACGCCTACAACGAGATCCAGCAGGCTCCATGAAGGCCTTGGTCCCGTCTCGCTTACCCTGCGCTGCCGCGCTGCTGTGCTGGATCATCGTGCTGGCCTGCGGCGAGTCGAGCCCGCCGGCTCCGAGCCCGTCGGTCGCACCTCCACCGACTACGCCGATTCGCCTCAGCGCCGAAGATCGCGCCATGCTCGAGCGTCTGAAGGCACTTCACTCCGCCAGCCGTTTCGATCAGGGGGTCGCCGAAGCGCGCGCCTACCTGGCCCAGCGCCCCGAGGCTTTGCGCGTGCATTACGCCTTGGGTTCTCTGCTCGGCTCGCTACAGGACCATCGCGGCGCCCGTGACGCCTTCCGCTCCGAGCTGGCGCGGGACCCGGGCCACCTGGAGAGCTTGCGCGGTCTGGCCACCTCCGCAACTCGCCTGGGTGAGCTCGAAGCCTCACTCTCCCCTCTCGAAGCGATCCTGGCGGCTCGGCCAGAGGACGGAGACGCCGCCTATCAGCTGGGGCGCAATCTCTCGGCTCTCGGGCGTTATGAAGAGGCGGAGCGCCATCTCGAAAACGCCATACGCTGGCGTCCAGAACCCTCCAGCGCCACCGAGCTCGGCTTGCTGCGCCGGCGTCAAGGCAACCTTGCTGCCGCCGAAGCCGCCTTCCGCAGCGCTCTGAGCCAGGATCCGCTCCATCCCACGGCACTCTTGAATCTCGGCCAGGTGGTGCAGCGCCAGGGACGCCTGGAAGAAGGCGCGGCCCTGATGCGGCACCATCAGCGGGTCGCGGCGCTGGCCGATCGGCTCGACCACGCCGAGCGCGACAACAGCCTGCCCAGGGCCGGCGTCGACAATCTTCTCCAGCTGGCGGATGCCCAGCGCCGACGGGGCTTTACCGAGCAAGCCCACGCCAGTCTCGAGAGGGCCCTGGCGCTCGATCCTCAGGCGACCCTGGCCGTCCTCTTGCTCGCCGACATGGCGCTCGAGGCCGGCGATCTCGCCAGCGCCAAGACGTGGGCGATTCAGGCGCTCGTCGTGGCACCGAACAGCGCCGAAGCGCGCTTCCTCCTCGGCTTGACCAGGCTTCGAAGCGGCGAGCGCGAAGCCGGAGATACGATGCTCGCCACCGCTCGCGCGGCGTCATCGTGGCGCGTCGACGCTTTCCTGGCGGTGGCGGACGCCTACCTCGAGATCAGCGATCCCGAGACGGCTCACCAGACCTATATGGAAGGCCAGCAGCTGGCACCCGAGCATCCTGAAGTCGCTCTCGGCCTGGCGCGTACCGCTCTGGCGTCCGGTGACCGTTCCGCGGCGATCGTGCATCTGGAGCAAGCCACCGCCCTCGCTCCGGACAACGCTTTGGGGTGGCTGTTGCTCGCTCTCGCCCAGCGCGAGGGCTCACCAGGAGCTTCCGAAGCTGGACGCCGAGCCGTCACACTGACACGAGCCACCTGCTTCAGCGAAGCACAGCTGGACGTGGTGCTGGCACCCTTGCTCGAGCTCCCCGGAGGCGCCGCCTTCGCCGAGCTTCACCGCCGACGATGGACGCAGCCTCCACCCGCGTGACTCACCAGCTCGCGAGCCCTGTTGCGAGACAGGAATTAGACTAGTCGACTCCGAAGGTCTGGAGCTCTACCGGAATCAGGTTGCAGCCCGTGGCTCCCACTTCGGAGATGTCGAGATCGTAGGTTCCGACTCCCGCCGCGTTGAAGCCATCGACGATCACATAGTAGATGCTTCCGGCCACGGCGTTGATCTGGACGCCCTCAGCGGTGCCGCCGCCGCCGTTGTCATCCAGCGCGATGCATTCGCCATTGACGAAACCCGGCAGCGGATTGCAGCTGTCTTCCACGACGTAGAGCGCGAGATCCTGGCCACCGGTCGGCGCGGCGTCGATTTGTAGCGTGCAGTCGACGTCCGTTTCGATACTGTAGGTGACTTCATTGGCGGCGCCAGTGCCCGTGAACGTGAACTGGCCCGACCCACAGTCCCCGTTGGCGCCGGTATTGTCGAGATCGTAGTCATTGGCCGCCGACGTCGTGTCGCCGGAATCCATATAGGGCAAAACGACGACAGCTGCGTCTGGCAGGGTGCAGAGATCGCCTTGGACCGGACCATCGGTTGCCGGGCTTGGACCAGGTTCCGAACGAGCGTCCCTAGCCGCCATCAAGGCTTCGTACTGGGCTCGCTCTTCGGGCGTGAGCTCGGGCCAGATCGCCTTGAGGTCGGTTTCAGGGAGCTCCTGTGCGGTCAGAGGCGCGGCGAGCACGGCCACGAGAATCAGCAGGGGCATTGCGAAGCGTCTCATGTCTTCCTTCCTCTCTTCCGTTGCAGGGCGAACCCCGGAGGCGCCATCAAACCGAGAGCCGCGTCTCGCGGCGGCTCTCAGTGTCGATACGGCGCTGCCGACTACCAGGCGCTGGTGTCACCGGACTCGAAGCTGTCGGCGAAGATCAACCCAGCGACCCCGCTCGCAATCGCCCCGCCAGAGAACGTGTCGGCGGAGGTGAATGGCGACGTCAGCGGGGTGCCATAAGTCCCCGCCATGATGTCGTAGACCGCGAAGTCTCCGCCCTCGTCGGTCACGAGGTAGGCGAAGCCACCGCCGACGGCCAGGCCATCGATGTCCGTCAAGCCTACCGGGTAGGCGGCGACGTTGGCGATAGCGCCAGTGGTGGCGTCGATCGTCACCAGCTGGCCGGTGGTGTCGTTGACGCCATAGATCGTGCCGGTCGACGGATCCGCGTCAATACCGCTGATGCTGTCGACGAACAGCGCGATCTCGGTCACGGCCAGCGTCATCAGGTCGATCGAGTAGAAGCCATTGCCGGCACCGGCACCGGCATTCGTGCCATAGAGCACATCACCGACCATGGCCAGGCCATCGACCCGGAAGCCGCCCGCAGGGTTGGTGATTCGCCCGAGCGAAGTCGGCGCCCCGCCCGCGAACGGCACGGAGAAGAGCTCGTCACCGCCGCCGATCTCACCGTCCGGCGGCGGCATGCCGCTCGCCCGGGTGAACAGAATGCGCTCGTTGGCGAGATCCGCGGTCGCGCCCCAGACCTGCACGCCGGTCAAGACGCTGACCGACATATCCGACGTCGGATCCAGGGTGAACACGTCATTGAGGGTGCCAGCAGGATCGTTGAGGTTAGAGCATGTCCCGACGAACAGCAGCCCTTCGAGCGCCGGCACGCCGCGCTCGATCCCCACCTGTCCCGCGCCGCCCTGTGGCCAATCGGTAGCAGCTGCTTCGTCAGGAGTATGCGCCACGACCACGCCACCCCAGCACAGGCATACCAGCGCCAGGGTACCCATCACGATACGGCGACCTCTCGAACGCTCTGTTCCGATCATTCTCCGCTCCTTTTAGATGTATGGTTTCATAACAAATATAACATCAGAGACAAGGCTACGCCAAGGGGCCTCGCCGTCCGCCACAGCCGGTTCAATCGCGGCGGTCAGCCGAGCCAGATCAGTCGTGCCGGGTCAGTCGTGCCGAGTCAGTCGCTTCGGGTCAGTTGATATAGCCCAGGGCGCGCAGCTTCTCGAGCTCCTCGGGGGACATGTCGGCATCTTCCGCCGGCGACAGCTTTGCTGCCGACGCCGCGGCCTGCCATTCCGCGATCAAGCCAGCCAGACGCTCGACGACTTCAGGGTGCTCGCTAGCCAGATCGTGCTGGTCGAGAGGATCCCGGGCGTGATCGTAGAGCTCGAATTCGGCATAGTCCTCCGGCCGCGCGGTGTTCTGGATCAGCTTCCAGCCCTCGGCGACGACGGCCAGGGAATCGATCTCCGGCAGGTAAAACGTATCGGCCTGCCGCCGGCGCTCGGTGAAGGCGGGACGCTGCCGCCAGTCCCCACCGGTCAGCAGCGGCAGCAGGCTCTGCCCCTGGACGTCCTCCGGTGTCGGCAGCCGCGCCAGATCGAGCAGTGTCGGCATGACGTCGATCAGCTGCACGACGTTCGGCACGCGCTGCGCCGGCACCACTTCCGGCCAGTGCAGCACCAGCGGCACATTGGTGAGCTCGCCATAGGTGCTGGTGCCGTGAAAATGCCGGCCGTGGTCGAGAAACTCCTCACCATGGTCGGAGGTGAAGGCGATCAGCACGTCGTCCTCGAGGCCGAGCCGCTCGAGCCCTTCGAGCAGGCGCCCGACCTCGGCATCCATCGCCCGAATCGAGGCGTCGTACCAGTCGAGCTCGTGGGCGACGAAGGTGTCGGCGTCGACGTCGGCTTGCTCGAGCTGCTCGGTCGACGGCAGGTGCATGTAGGCCTGCTCCATGTTCTCGAACGCCTCATGCAAGACCTCGGAGCGCTCGTCCTGCGCCGCGTTCTCCTCGGCGGTCGTGTAGAGGGTGTCGTAAGGCGGGTATGGCTCGTAGGGATCGTGAGGATCGAACACGTGCAGGAAGACAAAGAAGGGCACGTCGCGATGGTCTTCCAGCCAGGGCAGCAGGCGGTCCACAAACGTGCGGGCAGACTTCGACCGGCTGTGGTCGAGCTCCGGCAGCGACTCCCGCTCATGCAGCACTTCGACGCCCTGGTGGAGATTCGACATCTGGCCCGCGAACGCCACCGACGCCGTCGCCATGGTGGCGTATCCCGCCTCACGAAACACCTCGGCCAGGGTGGTGGCCGAGGCCGGGATCCGGTGCTGGGGCTCGTACAGGCCATGGGTCGTGGCATAGAGCGAGGTCAGGATCGACGGCACCGAGACCTTCGTCCAGGAGCCCTGGGCGATGGGCCGCTCGAACACCGTACCGCCCTCGGCCAGCCTCGCCAGGTGCGGCGTCGTGTCGCGCTCATAGCCGTAGATCGACAGTCGATCCCGCCGCAGGGTGTCGGCGAGCACGACGATGACTCCCTGCGGCGGCTCCGGGCGCTGCCCGCCGGCGGCCGCCAGGCGCGCCGCGGAAGGCTCGGCGGCTCGACCTCGCACGCCCCGGCTGCGAATCACCGGCGTGCCCCAAAACCCGATCTGCCCGGGCTGCTCCGCCTCGAGGGTCAGGTCGAGGGTAATGCGACGGCCGGCAAACTCCGCGAGATCGACCCGCGCCTTCTCCCAGCGCCTTGGCGTCGTCAGCGTCTGGCTCAGCAGCGTCTGGGGGTCGGCAGCGTCACCATTTTGCTGATGGACGCCGAGACGAAACGTGATCGGCCCGTCGTCGATCGTCCCGAGGTGAACCTCCAGCGAGGGCTGGGGAGGTACCTCGACCTCGAAGCGCACGGTCTCGGGCGCGCGTGAGACCAGCGTTTCGCGAAAGATGTCCGACATGCCGTGGAAGCCGATGCCCGAAGGAATCTTGGCGAGCTCTTCCCGCCGGGTGATGAAGCGTAGGGATTCCAGCTCGAATTCAGCGCCCTCGCCGTCTTCCAAGATCACGACGGCATAATTCGCCCGCCCCAGGGACGGCGGCGGCGCGGTGTGGGTGCTGTTCAGCGTGTAGGTCTCGACCTCGTCTCCCGCCTCCACCACCGTCGTGTAGCGCCAAGCCGTGATCCGCTTCCAGTCCTCGGGACGCTCGACCTCCGGCTTCGATCTTGCCGCATACATGTGCAGCTCGAGGTCGGCGTTCGACCGCAACCGTAGCTCGAAGGCGTGCAGAAGATCTCCACGAGCGAGGTCCTCGGGCTTGGCCAAGGCGAGCACCGCCAGATCGCTGTCGACTCGGCCGGTCAAGGTGCGGCCGTCGATCTTCAGACCGCTCACCCCGTGGATGGCTTCCCAGCCCAGCGTCTCCTCGGGCTCTTTGGGATCCGGGACGGTCGAGGTGCCGTCGAAGCGCAGCACGATCGGCTCGACCTCCACCGGCTCGACCGCGTCGACGACGGCCGCTTCGCCAAAGGCATCCACGAGACGGATCGCGGTAGGAGGCGACGCGTCGCCACCGCATCCCAGGAGTGGTAGTACGAGGGCCAAGGCTACGACTACCAGGTAGCAGCGCGAGAGCCTCGGTTCAGGCACAAAGAGCGTCAGGCATGGCATAGGCGCTAGGCATCGCATGGGGCGATTTTAGCCGGCCCGCTGCGCAGGAGCTCAGATAAAGGAAAGCAGCAGGGCAGCCGCCAGGCACAGCGCGCCGAGGCTGGCCCCGAAGATCGGAATCGAGAACCAGTAGCGGACGGCGAGGACGACGTAGACCAGCCCGATCAGCGTCAGCGCCAGGATCAGCCCCGACGAGACGATCAGCACGCCGGCATCGAGTCCTGCCAGCAGGCAGAGGGCGCCCATGAGCAGCAGGCTGATGCTGTGGCTGTAGTTGAAGCCCACCCAGGCCTTCCACACCGTCGTGCCACCTCTTGCCAGCCGCACCTTCGAACCCGCCATCGCCTCGATGACGGCTGGATCGTCCGGCACAATGCGCTTGGGGGATCGCGTATCCAGCCAGGTGTAGAGCCCGTGGGCGCTGCCGAGGAAGAGATAGATCACACCGCTGACGCTCATCAAGATCTCGCTCACCAGGTCGTCTCCTTTCGAGGTAAGAGTAAGGCGATCTGCGACGTGCTGACGATGAGAATCTCCGGTCCTCTCATTGTTGCTGCTCGCCGGCGCCGGCTGCTGGATTATCATCCGAAGAGACAGGCGCACGATAAGATCTGCACCTCTGATGAGCAAAAACCGATCGAAGAGCCGATTGACACGGCTGGCGGCTTTGGCAGGCTTCGCACTGCTGACCCTGGGCTGCCCACAGGCCAAGAATCCTGATGGCGCTGCCGGCGATGCGCCGCCGAAGGACGAACCCTGGGTTGGCGGCGAGGTGCAGTTCACCACGCCGTTTGGCGGCGACGTCGAGAGCCTGCGCGATCCCGATCCCAAGCTGATCGCCAACTACCGATTGGCCAAGGCTCACTATGAACAGCGTCCCGACGATGCCGACGCCATCATCTGGCTGGGGCGGCGCGCCGGCTACCTGTTTCGCTTCAACGAGGCGATCGAAGTCTTCGGCGAGGGCATCGAGAAGCATCCCTTGGACGCTCGGATGTACCGTCATCGCGGTCACCGCTACATCACGACGCGAAGGTTCGACCTGGCCATCGCGGACTTCGAAAAGGCGGTCGAGCTCACCCGCGGCACCGAAGACCAGGTCGAGCCCGACGGCGCGCCCAACCCGCAGGGCATCCGCCTCACCACCCTGCAAGGCAACATCTGGTATCACCTCGGCCTGGCCTATTACCTCGAAAACGACTTGGACAACGCGCTGCGCGCCTACCGCCAGCGCCAGAACGCCCACCGCAATGACGACAACCTGGTGTCGAACGGCCACTGGCTCTATATGATCCTGCGCCGCCTGGGACGCGACGACGAAGCCGCCGAAGTCGTCGCCGAAGTCCACCCGGACATGACCATCATCGAGAACTTCAGCTACCACCGCATGTGCCTGTTCTACCAGGGCGCGCTCACCGAAGCCGACCTCTTGGCTAGGGTCGACGACGGCGAGATCGACGACGTCTTCTGGTACGGACTCGGCAACTGGTACCTCTACCATCAGGGCGACGAGGCGGCGGCCCGGAAGGTCTTCGACGAGTTGCTCGACCAGGGCCAGCGCAACTCCTTCGCCTACATCGCCGCCGAGGCGGACATGCAGCGGCTGTCCGCAGAGTGAGCGGCTCTCGCGCTTAGCCCCCTAGCCAGACTCGACCCTACCCCGGATCCTCGCGGATCGCGGTCAACGGATCGAGCCGCGCGGCTCGCAGCGCCGGCAGCAGGCAGGCGAAGACGAGAGCGACGGCTAGCGCCAGCCAGGCCGCCGACAGACTCAGGGGGTCGGCCGCGGCGACGCCGAACAGCAGGCTGCCGATCAGCCGCCCGAGAGCCAGGCCGGCCACGAGCCCGATCACGGTGCCGCGCAGCAGAAAGCCTGCGCCCTGGCGGAAGACCGCGGTCAGCAGGTCGAGGGGACGGGCGCCGAGGGCCTGGCGGATACCCATCTCGTGGCGGCGCTGGGTGACGCTGTAGGCCATCACGCCGTAGGTGCCGCCAGCCGCGAGAACCAGGGCGAGGATGCCGAAGACGGTGAACAGGCGGCTAGTGGCCTGACGCTGCCACTCGATCTTGGCCAGCCGCTCGGCCATCGGCGCGATGTCGAACAGCGGCAGGTCGGCGTCGATGCCCTGGATCGCCGCCTCCACCCGCCGCAGCAGCTCGTTGGCCGGCTGCGTGCTGCGGAAGGCGAAATAGGTGTCGCCGGTGAAGTGCTGATAGTGGGAGATATAGAGGTCGAGGCTGACGTCGCCCGACAGCCGCTCGCTGCGCACGTCGCCGACGATTCCCACCACTTCCATCCACGGCGCCTCCGATTCCGGCGGTCCGAGCTTGAGGCGCTCGCCGATCGCCGATCCCGACGGCCATAGCCGTTGCGCCAGACGCTGGCTCAGCACCGCCACCGGCAGGGTCTCGGCGCGGTCGTCCCGAGTGAAGGCGCGGCCCCGGTGCAGCGGAATGCCCATGGCGTCGAAATAGCCCGGGCCGACCGACTGCAGGTGAGCGAAGGGGTTGCCCTCCTGCTCCTGCACCGACTGGCTCTCGAGGGTGAGGACGCGCTGGTTGTGCCCGTCGAGGCCGGCGAGCGGCAGGTTGCGATTCGCCGCCACCGCCTCGACCCCCGGAATCTCCGCCAGGCTCACCGCCGCCTGGTCGAAAAACGGCGTCATCTGCTCGATCTTGTTGTAAGTCCAGTACGGTGGGTCGACCCGGACGGTGAAGAGATTCTCAGCGTCGAAACCGAGGTCCTGTCGATCCAGGGCGAGCACGCTGCGGATCATCAGGCCGGCGCCGATCAAGAGCATCAGGGCGAGGGCGATCTCGGCGGTCACCAGGGCGCCGCGCAGCCCCGAAGTCGCACCCGCCGCGCCACGCGCCGAGCGCAGGTTCTGGCCGAGCGCCCGCCGCGACGAAGTGAGCGCCGGCGCCACCGCGGCGAGCACGCCGCACAGCAGCACCAGCACGACCGCCGCCACCAGCACGACGGGATCGAGACGGAACGCCATCCAGCGCGGCAGGTCGGCCTGAACGACGCCGGAGAAGAAGCGCAATCCGGCGGAGGCCAGCAGCAGCCCGACGCCACCGCCGAGGGCCGAGAGCAGCAGGCTCTCCATCAGCAGGGGACGCGCCAATCGCCAGCGGCCGGCGCCCAGGGAGGCGCGCAGCGTCAGCTCGCCGCGCCGCTCGCTGGCCCGCGCCAGCAGCAGGTTGACGGTGTTGACGATCGCGATCAGCAGCACGAAAGCCACCGCTCCCGCCAGCATGAGAAGGTAGGGACGCGCCGTGCCGACCCACGAGTCGCGCAGCGGCACGGCCTCGAAGTGGACGCCGCGGTTGAGCTCGGGGTGGCGCTCCTGCCACAGCTGGCCGAAGCGCGCCAGCTCCTGCTGCGCTTCGGCGACGCTGACGTCGGGCTTCAGGCGGGCGAGCACCGAGTGACGGCGACCGTCGAGGCCATGGTACTCGGTCACCTGCCGGTAGAGCTCGACTCCGGGTGGAAAGGCGCTGCCGGCCTCGAGCACGCCGTCCACCACGTACGAGCCACCGTCGAGCACGATACTGCGGTCGATGATGCCGGGATCGCCGCCGAAGCGACGCTGCCAGAAGTCATGGGTCAGCACCACCCGGTACTGCCGAATGAAGTCGCCGTCCGCCGAGAAGGGTCCGCCGAGCGCGAAACGGGCTCCCAGCACGCTGAACAGGTGGTGCGTGTTGATGGCGCACGGCGCGGCCTCCGGCGGCCCGTCGCCGGTGACGTTGTACTGGCTATGGTAGTAGGCCGCGATCTCTTCGAATGCCTTGCTGTCGTGCTGCAGATCCTCGATCTCGCGCTGCGCCAGGTGGCCGGGCTCGGCGCCCTTGTAGGCCATCACCCGCACCAGCCGGTCGGCTTCGGGAAACGGCAGCGGCCGCAGCAGCAGCGCCTGGATCACACTCAGCACCGTGACGTTGATGCCGATACCGAGCGCCAGGGTGAGGCAGGCGATGGCGGTGAACCCCGGCCGGCGGCGCAGACCCCGCCAGGCGAAGCGGAGGTCTTGGAAGAGATCTTTCATCGGCGGGACTCCCAAAGGGCTCGAATCATGGCTCGCGTAGGGCTGCGGTAGGCGCTACGGTAGCGGCACGGAAGGCCGGCGACAACGTCGCCACGAAGGCGATGGCGGCGAGCCCCCCTGCGGTGCCGGCCAAAACGAGAGTCGACGGCCGGTCGAGAAACGGCATCAGATGCGCTAGCCACCTCAGCGTGGCGAACGCCGCCAGCCCGCCGAACATCAGCGCCAGCGCCATGATTCGCCCAGCCTCTGCCAGGATCAGCCGAAAGATCGCGATGGCGTCAGCGCCCAGCGCCTTGCGCACTCCGATCTCGTGGCGCCGCTGGCGCACCGATTGAGCGAGCAGGGCGTAGAGCCCGCCGGTGGCGATCAGCAGGGCGGCGAAGGCGAACACCGATACCAGCCAGGTGACGGCTTGCTCGCGCCACAGCTGGGTCTCGAAACGGTGCTCCATGGTCTCGACATCCCAGATCGGCTGCAGGGGATCGACCCCCAGCACCAGCTGCTCCACTTGCCGGCGCAGGGTGCCGGGGTCGACGCCGGCCGCCACCCGGAGCACGTAGTGCACGTTGCTCGGGTGGGTCTGGGCGGACGGGCGGTAGATCACCGGCGCGTCCTGCCAGGCGCTGGCAGTCACCACCCGACGCACGTTGCCGGCCACCCCGACCACCGTCAGCCAGGGATCGTCGTCCTCCGGCTGCGCCAGGCGCAGGCGCTTTCCCACCGCCGATTCGCCGGGCCACAGAAGCCTCGCGGCACTCTGGCTGAGGATCGCTACTGCCCGGCCGTCGACGCGATCATCGCCATCGAAGGCCCGGCCCGTCGTCACCGAGATGCCGAGGACATCGAACAGCTCGGGACTGACGGTGGCGTGGCGCAAGCGCACCTGCTCTTCGGGGTCGTCGGGCCGGGCGCCCTCCGCCAGGTAAGGCTCCAGCCAGCTGCCCGCGCCCTCGGTGAACGGCAGATCGCTGGTCAGCGCCGCGCCGGTCGTCGACGGCAGCGCCTCGAGCGCCGCCTGCACCTCCCGGTGAAAATTGTCGAGCTTTTCGGGCTCGCGGCGCGAGTACAGAAACCACGGCAGGTTCACCTTGAAGCTCAGCACGCGCTGCGGCTCGAAGCCCAGGTCGGTACGCACGAGATCGAGGAAACCCAGCACCAGCATCGAGGTGGCGGCGAGCAGCACGAATGCCAGCGCCGCCTGCACCGTGACCAGCATCCGCCCCAGCCTGCGCTGGCGCAAACCGCTCGAAGCCCGTCCGCCCTGACGCAATCCGCCGGCCATCGCGCGCCGCGACACCCGCCAAGCCGGGCCGGCGCCGGAGACCACGGCGGTGGCGAGCGCCAGGCCGAGCCCGAACAGCAGGGTCGAGGCACCCATCTCGAGGTGCTGCCAGCTCGGCAGGTCGAGACGAATCAGCGCCGGCAGGATCTTCATAATGACTTGAGCCAGCCCCAACCCGATCACCGCGCCAGCGCCGCACAGAATCACACCGTCGAGCAGGATCTGGCCTCTCAGCTGCCGGCTCGACGCGCCGAGCGCGGCCCGCACCGCCAGCTCCTTCTCGCGCGGCAGCGCCCGGGCCTGCAGCAGATTGGAGGAGACGATGCAGCCGATGACGAGCAGCGCGCCGACGCCGATACCGAGAATCCAAAGGTACGACGCCAGATCGCCAGCGTAGACCTCGTCGAGAGGAGTCAGAGTGAGCTCGACACCGCGGTTGCTCTCGGGGAAGTCCGAGGCCAGCTGCTGCGACAGGCTGAGCAGGCGGCTGCGCGCGGTTTCGAGCGTGAGGCCGGGCGCGAGTCGAGCCACTCCCAGCGCGACGCGCGCCGTGCGATCTTCGAGGTTGGGATTCCTCTCCGAGATGTAGATCGAGCGGTAGAGCTCGGTCCGCCGGGGAAAATCGAACTGCGCCGGCATGACCCCGAACACCTGGTAGTTCGGCGCGCCATCCAGCGTCAGCACGTCGTCGAGCCGGTCTTGATCGCCGCCGAGCTGGGAATGAAACAGCCGGTGGCTCATCACGATGCCGAAGCTGCGCTCGAGGTCATAACTCCTGGGGAAGCTCGTCCCGATCGACGGCGCGACACCGAGCACCGAGAACAAATTGTGGGTCACCAGCACGGCGGAAGCCTGTAGCGGTGCGCCGGAGCCTCCCATGGTGTAGCCGCCGCGCGGCGGCCGGTAGGCCGCGATGCCGGAAAACAGCTCGGTCCGCTCGGAGATGTCCTGCAGCTCGCGCATCGACAGCTCACCAGCGACCCCGCCGTCCACCGCCCCCAGCCGCACCAGGCGCTCGGGCTCATAGAATGGCAGCGGGTCCAGCAGCAGGACCTCTACCAGCGTAAACACCAGCGCCGCGGCACCCAGGGTCAGCCCTAAAATTGCCACCACCAGCCAAGCCGACAGAGGGTCGCGCCGCAGGCGACGCAGCGGCAGGCTCAGTGCGGTCGGCAACCAGCGGCTCAAGAGCTCAGGACCCAGCCATATAACAGGCCCCAGCCATATAATGGGTGGGCCCGACGGCACCCCGAGGGCAATACAGCCAAAAAAAGACCGGGCGGCCTAGCACCGAGCTTGACGCGGCGCTGAGGAGGCGGGCGCGCCTGCCAGGCCGCCCGGTTAGGCTGGGCATTGCCCAAAGGGTTGTCGCTTGGCTCAGATGCTTCCGAGAGGTGAGCATCATTCGCAGCGTCGAGTCCTGATTCATCGTCCATTCCAGACCCGCCGGCGCGGTCAACGGGTCGTTGGTTCCGCCGCGCGGGCGCTGATACAGCGCTCCTATGCGGCACGCGAGCCTGAGAGTGAGGCGCTCACCGGACGCGGCGGCGCCGGCGGCACACGACACTCGACGCCGCCGAAGAGGGCGCCGAGCTGAGCTCAGCTAGGTTCGGCTCAGGCGAGCGGCGGCGCGCGCGAGGCGCCATGGCGGCCGGTGGGTGCCGGCGGCAGGATGCGGCGGTTCTCTGCAACCTGCTCGCCGACGAGCGCTTCGACGAGCTCGGTCAGCGGCGGGTCGAGACGCGCAGACGACATCGACTTGGCACACAGACCACACAGCTCATGGTGTGCCGGCTCGAGCGTCTCGAGGTGGGAGGCCGTCGACGGCCCCGCCGCGCTGCAGGTCTCCTCGTCTTCATGATGGTGCAGCGCCGGCAGAACGCCGGCGAGCAGCACCACGAGCACCGTCGCGATCGCCGAGGATCGCTGCCAGGGTGCGCGACAAGGCAGATTCATACTTCGCATTATTAGCATCATAGTCAGGTCGATGCTCCTAAATCAAGCCGTGCGCTCGCTCCAGCCGCACTCGGCGAGCCCGCAGTCTGAAAGGCCAGGCTGATGTACACTTCACGGGTGAGTCGAAGATTCAGCACCCCCGGGCAGGCGCCCCCTGCCGGCTCCCACGAGGAGCTGATCGCCAGCCTGATAGACGATCTGAGCGGACTGTTCGATCTCTCGACTCCGATCGGCGACCGGACGATCGGCGAGGCCGTAGAGGATCGCCTGCGGCTGCTGCGCTCTGACGAGCCGCCGGCCTGGGGCGGCCCGGGTGATATCGCCCAGGTGGCCAGAGTGGAGGCCGGCCCGCTCGACTTCTACTATCGTCCTCACCTCTTCGACAACATGGAGCCAGCGCTCAGGCTCGGGCACCAGCTGCAGTTCGATCTGCTGCCGAGGAGCCTGCCGGCGAGCAGTCCCTTGCGCATCGCGGCGCTCCTGGAGTCCTACTGCCACCTGAGCGGTGATCTGCTCGGCTGGCGCATGGAAGACGATCAGCTCCTGCTGTGGATCGCCGACGTCTCCGGCCACGGCATCCGGGCGGGGCTCGCAGCGGCGGTGCTCTACTTCCTGATCGGCGCCCTGGAGCCGGGCCTAGAGCCCTCGACGCTGGCCCAGCGGATGAACGACCGCATGCACGAGGCGAGGAACGAGGCCGACGAGAAGGTCCTCTACGCCACCGCCTTCTGGCTGCGCATCGGCGCCGACGGTCGCGGCACCTACGCCTCCGCCGGCCACCCTCCCCTGCTGGTGCGCCGCGCCTCGGGAGCGATCGAGCAGCTGGGGGCCACCGGCATGCCGGTGGGCCTGGTGCCCGACCAGACCTTCGGCCAGGCCGACTTCCACCTCGACCCCGGCGACAGCCTCGTGCTGTTCACCGACGGCCTGCTCGAAGCCTGCAACCCCGAGGACGAAGAATTCGGCCTCGAGCGCTTGGCCGAGGCCCTGCGCGAGCAGCCCGGCAAAGCGGTAGAGACGGCCCGCGGGATCTACCGAGCCGTCCGCAACCACCGCATCAGCAAACTGCTCGACGATGATCTGACCTTCATGGTCGCCGAGCCGGTCGAGAGCTGATCGTCGCTGGGACGCGGCTGGCGCTGAGCGGTCGAGGGACGGCAGCCTGCTCCACTGACAGCGGATAAGATGGAGCCATGGCGCGGACGTTCAACGTCGCCGGCCCCTGCCGACCCCTGGATCACTACATGCTGCCGCCGGAGCGGCGGCTGGGTGCGGTTCGGCCGCTGATCGAGCAGAAGGCGTTCTTCGTCGTCCACGCGCCGCGCCAGACCGGCAAGACCACCAGCCTCCAGAGCCTGGCGCGCACCCTCACCGCCGAGGGCGATTTCGCCGCGGTGCACGCCAGCTGCAAGCCGGCGGCGACCGCCGGTGACGACGCGGCCTTCGGCACCGAGGCGATGGTGCACGCGATCGAGAAGGCGGCTCGCCTGGAGCTGGCAGAAGCGCTGTGGCCCGAACCGGCAGCCAGCTTCGCCGACGCGTCGCCGGCCAATCGCCTGGAGCTCTACCTGACCCGCTGGAGCGCGAGCTGCCCGCGGCCGGTCGTGCTCTTCCTCGACGAGTTCGACGCCCTCGCCGGCAAGACGCTGCTGAGCGTCCTCGATCAGCTGCACTCCGGCTACACCGCGCGCCCCGCGCCCTTCCCCCACGCCCTCGCCCTGATCGGCCTGCGCGACGTCCGCGACTATCGCCTCGGCGGCGAGGGGCGACGCCTCGGCACGTCGTCGCCGTTCAACATCAAGCTCGAGTCTCTGCGCCTGCGCGACTTCACCGCCGAGGAGGTCGCCGAGCTCACCCGGCAGCACACCGACGACACCGGCCAAACCTTCGCGGACGACGCCACGGCTCGCGTCTTCGAGCTCACCCGCGGCCAGCCCTGGCTGGTCAACGCGCTGGCCCGCCAGGCGGTGACGCGAGAAGCCACAAACCCTAAAGAGCCGGTAACCCGCGAGCACATCGAGGCCGCCAAGGAGCGGCTGATCCTGAGGCGGGACACTCACGTCGATTCTCTGATCGATCGCCTGCGCGAGGCCCGCGTGCGGCGAGTCATCGAGCCCATCCTGGCCGGCAACCTGCCCACCGACGAGGTGCTCGACGACGACGTGCGGTTCGTCAAAGACCTGGGGCTCGTGGCGCGAGGTCCGGCCGGCCTCGAGATCGCCAACCCGATTTACCGCGAAGTCGTGCCCCGTGCCCTGGCCGCGGTGACCGAAGAATTCCTACCCGTAGCCCGCGAGCCCTACCTCGCCGAAGACGGCCAGCTGCGCTTCGACCCCCTGCTGGACGGCTTCGCCGCCTTCTGGCGCCAGCACGCCGAGCACTTCCTCCACCGCCAGCCCTACTCCGAAGCCGCCGCCCAGCTCATCTTCATGGCCTACCTCCAGCGCGTCGTCAACGGCGGCTCCCCCGCCGGCGTCGCGTCGATCGACCGCGAGTACGCCATCGGCCGTGGGCGCATCGACCTCTGCCTGCGCTGGCCGCTGACTGACGGCACCGTCCAGCGCTTCGCCGTCGAGCTCAAAGTCTGGCGGGGCCAAGAGCCCGATCCGCTCGCCGACGGACTCGACCAGCTCGTTGAGTATCTGGAGCGGCTGGAGCTCGACCGCGGCGTCCTAATGCTGTTCGATCGGCGTCCCGATGCCGCGCCCCTGCCGGAGCGCATCGAGCGCAGCGAAACCACGCATTGCGGTCGAGATGTGGTGGTTTGGCGACTTTGAGGTTAGAGGACGACGCCACCCACTTTCTATTGGATGATCGAAACCCAGTCGATGGCTTCACAAAGCTCGAGCTCAATGGTGACACCAGGCCATGTGATGGTGGACTGGTCAACGCGGTCCGAACGCTTGCCACCCCGTTAAAAGGCGCTTCAGGCCGAGGAGCAAGCTACTCACGCCCCTTGCCAAGCGCCTTCCTGAGCCAAGCGGCTCTAATACTCACGAAAGCAGGGCGTCTGCTCCTCTCGAGCAAAGCGTCCGCCCGCTTTTCTCGATCAGGCCCTGAGGCAGTCTCGTTCTCATAGTCTTTCTCCAGCCGCTTTCGCTCGCTGTCTAGGGCGGCGGCACGAGCCGCTACGATTGCGGGGTGATTCAAGTCCAGAATCGCTTTACGAACGCGGCCCCCGTCCAGCTGGTCTTCGATGGCGAGCTGGAGCGCCTTGCGAGTCGCATCATCGATCACGGCATCGGCGCGGACGAAGATCTCGCCTAGGCTGGTGAAGCCGACGATGTCCTCGTAAGCTAGCTCAGTAGGCCAGGGAAGGTCTGGATCGCCCTTGTCCCATTTGAGTGGCCGGTTTCCTTTGCGACCATCACAGGTATCGTCGGCTGGACAGGCCAGATACAGATTCTCCCAATGCAGCGCCAGCTCAGGGTTGAGACTCAGCGGCCGCCAGTGATCGATCCGCGGCTCCGGATGCCGCTCGACAAGATCACGTTCGCAATAGACGCACAGTGCTCCTTGCTCCCGATACAGGACTTCGCGTAGCTCACGCTTCCTAAGGTCGTCGAACTGTCCGCGGGCAAAGGCCGACCGTTTGTGCGCTTCTTTGTTGGATAGCGCAACCAAGTACTCTTTCTCGGCATCTACGAGCCGCCGCGGATCGTTTCCATCGCGATCGATCTTCTGCGGCGGCCACGGTTTGCGTACCCCGCGCATTTACTCCTCCCAGCTCATGATGCCTTTGGCTCGAATCAGGTCAGGATCGAGATCACCCCAGCGCGACAGGAGATCCGCGTAGCGACGCTCCGCCTCCTGCCGACGGCCAGCGTCGATGGCGTCGTGGAGGTCCCGCAATAGGTTTTCGCCGTCTTCGTCCCGCGCCCCCGTGCGCATCTGCTCGCGCAGGATCGAGTTGCTGTCGCGACCCTCGACGTAGACGCTGTGCTCCTGGATCTGCCAGTTGACCAGCCGCCGGACCTGTCGATTCTTCGCGCTGCTCAGCACCTGGGGCGAGTGGGTGGTCACGACGAATTGGAGGCTGGGAAACACTTCCCGGAGACCGTCCAGCACGATACGCTGCCAGCGTGGGTGGAGGTGCAGATCGATCTCGTCGATGAGAACGACGCCTTCAACGAGCCTAAAGGGCCGCGGTACTCCCTGCCTAGAGTCTTCGTCGGCATCGAGCTCTTCGACAGCATCGAATTCGTTGAGCATCACCACACGACGGGCGATATCCGCGATCAAGGCGAGATATACGTGGAATCCGTCCGAAAGCTCGGTCCACAGCGCGACATGGCCGTCTTCGAAACGTACCGAAGGGCTTCGCTCGCGAGGCTCGAACCAAATGGCTTGCACCCCAGGGGTTGCCCGCACCATCGCCTGAGCGACGGCAGCGTCGAGAAAACGCTCGCGCTCGCCTTCTCGCCGCCGGACCGCGTCGCTCAAGATCTCGTCGGTGAACCACTTGAGGAGCGAAGCCTCGTTCAAGCTCGGGTCGAGGGACGACATGTAAGCGTCGAACCGATCGGCTGTCGCTCGAGGTGGGCTGCGGCGCGGACGGCTGCGGCCCAGCCGACCCGTGCCATACCACGCAAAGAGCGGCCACCGCTCCCTCGGGACCCGACTGCGCTCGATGGCCTCGAGCACGGTACCATGACGCCTTCGAGAACTGCGGCCTGAAGCAGGGTTGAGGACCGTCAACCACTCGACCTGGCTGTCTCCACCCACCGTCGCCGTCCAGGTCAGGCTACACGGCCCCGCCGGCTCTCTCCCACCTCTCTCACCGATCGGTACTTGTCTCGGGTCCCGGCTGACGGCGGGCTGGGCATCCTTCGGGCTACCCCTCTGGAAGGTCGCGAGCCCCATGGCGAGCGCGGTGAGCAAAGCCGTCTTACCGCCACCATTTTCTGCAAAGAGCACGGTGAGGTCTTGCTCGAGATCGACCTCGAGATCTTCGAAGCAGCGAAAATTCTCGAGGTGAAGCTTGTCAAAACGGAACATCAAAGGGCCCTCCTGGGAGGTGGCAGCGGCGAGACATAAGCAGTGCCCGAAGACGCTGCTTCAGCCAGCGCATCGATAAAGCGATAGACAAAACCCGGACCCGATCCTGCGAGCGCAGTGACAAGATCGAAATGGGTTTCCCCCTCGAGCCAAACCGCTGTGCCAAGCTGGTCGTAGAGCTTGAAAAGCCTCTCTCGAGCGGCT
>JBCCEE010000110.1:0-20018 GCA_039030415.1 Acidobacteriota bacterium | reverse complement strand
TGGATCGACCGGTTCGTTGTCCTGTTCACCGGCGCGCCAGGCGGACGCCGAAGATGACGATGCCGAGTACCAGCGCGATCAGCAGTAGGATCAGAATGAGTGAGGGGGCGACGCGCACCTCGGGCTGGATCTCGACGCTGACTGTCTTGTCGTCGGCTTCGATCGGCTGGTTGTCGGAGAATGAGGTCGTGCGAATCCGCGTCTCGTATTTGCCGATGGTGGCGCCTTCGGGCGGACTGAGCAGCAGCGAGACCGTGCGCTCCTCGCCGATCTCGAGCCGCTCGATCACCGGCGGATCGATACGCTTGGTCCAGAGCATTGGCGTGTCGGCGGTGACTTCGACGTTGTCGAGGCGGCGGGTGCCCTCGTTGATCACGTCGAGCCGCACTTCGACCTCTTCGCCGGCGGCGGTTGGGAAATAGAGCATCGGCGCCTTGACGCGCAGGCGGCCGACGCCTCGCGGCACCAGCTCGAGACGGACATGCCCAACGTCGAGCTCGGCGATCTCCTCGGCGCTCACGTTGGCACCCCCCGCGATGCCCCGCTTGCGCTCGATGAGTGCCTCCAGGCTGGCCGCTCGATTTTGCGGCACCACCAGCACCCAGAACGGGATCGGCTGGTTGATCGGCACCGCCTCGGAATCGCGATCCGGCAGGAAGACTTCGAGCGCGGCGCGCCGGGTCTGCGTCGACTCGGTGAATTTGAACTGACTGAGTCGAGCCCCGCTGGCCGGATCTTCGAAGTAGCGGTGGATCTGTTCGGGCAGACCGACGACCTCGAGCTTGTAGGTGTCGGTGCGGCCGCTGAACAGCTCGAGGGTGAGGTCGAAGGAGGCCGAAGCACCGAGCTCGACCTC
The DNA here is from genome assembly GCA_039030415.1 of Acidobacteriota bacterium. GTDB lineage: Bacteria > Acidobacteriota > Thermoanaerobaculia > Multivoradales > J023 > JAAELT01. The sequence goes on along the minus strand of JBCCEE010000110.1, from coordinate 19,162 downwards.
CTGCGAGAACTGCTCGGATTGCACCACCACCCGGTCGACCGAGGCATCCTTCTGCAGGAAAATCTTGACCGAACGCTGGCCGCTCGAGCCGTAGGCTAGGCGCACGGTCACCGCGTCGACATCCTGCAGCAGGGCGAAGTCGATGGTGCCGGCCTCGCGGTAGCGCAGCTCCTCGAGCTTGGCCTCGTAGGGTTGGGAGATGATCGCTCCTTCGTCGTTGGCCAGCGAGACGTAGACGTCGTGAATGACGTCCGGTTTGAGGGAGCGGAACAGGGCGTCTTCGGTGTCGATCAGGTGCGCCAGCTCGGCGCCGCCGCCGGAGGTGTTCTCGAGCCTCAGGCGGACGTGCTTGCGTCCGTCTTCAGCCTGATACTTCACCGCTCCCATGACCGCCACATACTGCTGCTCGAACAGCACCGCCAGCAGCGATTGCTGATAGTTGACCTCGGCCTCCGAGTGCTCACGCTGGACTTCATCGAGCCGGCTCTGGGACGTCATGCCGGCGTCGAAGAGATCCTGCTGGCGCTCGAGCTTGTTGCGCGCCAGCTCGAAGGCGTCCTTGGCCCGCTTGAGGCCGAGCAGCCGATACTGATCGTCGCGCTGGTTGAAGAAGGTGCCGGATTGAGCGTGGACCGTGGCGGTCAGGCCGAGCGCCAGGATCGCGCTGTAGGCCAGGGCCCGGCGTCTCCGCCCGTTCGCCAGCCAGCGCCGCCACGGCCACCCGCTCCACCGGCACCGGACCCGCGCCTGGCGGGGGCTGCCGGGAAGCTGGCTCAACGGATCACCATGCCGGCCGGACGTTCGGCCTTGGTCACCTCGAGCTCCAGGGTCTCCTCACCGCGCCGCCACGTCAGATCCAGGGAACCGCCGAGTGGCGTGGCCTGATATGCCTTCCGGAAGTCGGCCAGGGCCGCGACCGCCTGGCCGTCGACTGCTACCAGCACGTCGCCTTCCTCGAGCTCGCCGTCAGCGGTCAGCAGTGCCAGCACCCGGACCTGGTCAGCTGCTTCACCGAGCAGAGCATGTGCTTCGTGCAGTAGCTCGACGTCGCCACCGCCGGGGCCGGCGCGAACCACCCGCACCTGCGCACCCGTACCGGAGCCGGTCTCCGCACTGCTCTTGGCGAAGGCCACCAGAAAGCGGCGCGCATCGCGCTTCAAGGCCAGCTTGACCTCGTCGCCCTCGGGAGTGGCTTCATAGAGCTCGCGCAGCGCTTCGAGTGAGCGGATGCGTTCACCGTTCATCATCAGTACGGCGTCGCCCTGGCGTACGTCCAAGGCGCGATTCGACTCCGGCCGCACCGCTTTGGGCAAGACGGTGGTGAGCACGACGTCCCCACCCCCTTCCTCGAGCTCGGCGATAGCACCGAGCTCCATCATCATCAGGCTGGTCGACGGATCGATGCGTCGCTGCAGGACTTGCTGGGCTTCGAGCACGCTTGCTGCCATCAGGCAGACGAGGGGCAACAAAACGATAAGGCGCTTCATGGGTTTCCTCCTGGAATCTCGGACGGTTCGGGTCTTGGGTGGGTGCAGGCTTGGGAACCGTGCAGGCTTGGAAGCCGTTCACGCGCGAACAGCGTGAACCAACAGCCAACGCCATGACACCTACCGCAAAGCAACCGGAATGCCAGCGATGAGGAGAAAGCCGAAACGCGGCCTGGAAGGCTGCTTTAGGGCAGCCTTCGGGCGGCTCGAGCGAGTTTTAGTGGAGCCGCCAATATGGGAATCTCAACGCCATCATCTCCTGATATGAGGAGATGATGGCGGAGATGGGGAGAAGGCTAGCCTACGGCGCCGCCGAGGATGCTGACGCCCGCAATCATGCCGCCCAGGACGACCGCGACCATCATGTAGACCAGGAAGCCGATGACGCACACCGCCACCGCCCGGCCCGTGCTCTGATAGTCGAGGGCTTGACGCACCGCGATCACCGTAGCGGCCAGCATCCACAGGCTGGCCACAAAGGAGATCAGCCCACCGAGGATCGGAATGAATCCGAAGATGCGCAGCACGCCTGGGCTGGAAGCGAAGCCGATGGTACGCAGCAGCTCGCCCATGTCAGAGCGGGTCTGGGGCTCGGGCAGCAGCTTGGTGCCGATGATGAACGACAGGCCGGCCCAGATGAACCAGCCGACCAGCGCCAGGACAGTCGTGAGTACCAGGCCGGTGACGCCACCGCTGCGGATCGAGCCAATGCCGGCGGCTAGGCTCGAGATGATGACGACGGTCATCGCCTGACCGAGGGCGGATTGATCTGCCTCGACTTCTTCGTAGGTGCTGACGTTGAGCATCGCGGCACCGATCATGCGGTCTTGCAAGCTAGCCATAGGGTCGCCTCCTTGGTGAAAATCCAGAACGTTGCCTCGACCCCGAAAGGAGGTCGTGGACTGCAGCTTGTGAGGTTTGGTATGCGCGATTCTACGCGCTCGACGGTAAGCCGTCACCCCGGCATACTGAATACGAGAGAAAGCGTCAGGACAAAGACCGAACGGTCATCCGCAGGCCGTGCTTTGGGCGCAGCGTGATGTTGGCGTCGAGCTCGAGATTCTCGGCTGCGCCTGTGGCCAGCGCCAGCTCGAAGCGTTGCGCCAGGGTCGCGAGCACCAGGCGCGCCTCGAGCAGCGCGAAGCTCCCGCCGATGCAAACCCGCGGGCCGGCGCCGAACGGGAAGTAGGCGAAGCGGTGCTCGAGACGGGGCGCATCGGGCAGAAAGCGCTCAGGACGGAACGCTTCGGGGTCGTCCCAGAACTGCGGGTGGCGGTGGGTGACCCAGGCGCTGGCGAACACCACGCTGCGCGCCGGAATCCGGTAGTCACCGACCACGTCGTCCGCGATCGCTCGCCGCTCGACGATCCAGGCCGGCGGATAGAGCCGCATCGACTCGTCGATGACCGCTTTGGTGAAAGGGAGGCGGCTCAGGTCGTCATGCTGTGGCGTCCGCCCGCCGAGCACCTCGTCGAGCTCGTTGCGCAGTCGATCCGCGACGTGCGGGTGCTGGGCCAGCAGCAGCCAGGTCCAGGTCAAGGCGTTGGCGGTGGTCTCATGCCCTGCCATCAACAGAGTCATGACCTCATCGCGCAGCTGCTGATCGTCCATCGCCTCGCCGGTCTCCTCGTCGCGGGCCGAGACCAGGCGGCCCAGCAGATCGTCGCGTGGCTCTGAGGACCTTCGCCGGGCGTCGATGATCTCCAACACCAGCTGATCGAGGGTGCGCTTGGCGCCAAAGAAGCGTCGGTTGGCTGGGGTCGGCACCCACTCCGGCAGCGGGAAGATGCGATAGAGGCGATCGTTGAAGCCCTCGAGCACCGCGTTCAACGCTGAGCCGATAGCGGCCGCCTCCGAGCGGACGTCAGTGCCGACCAGGGTCTCGGAAGCGATCTGCAGGGTCAGCCGCATCATCTCGACGTGAGTGTCGATCGGTTCGCCGCTGGCCGCGGCGGCCGTCAGAGCCGGGCTGAGCTCCTCCGCCGCGCCCACCATCACCTCGCCGAACGGCACCAGGCGCCCACGGCTGAAGGCCGGCTGCGCGATCCGCCGATGCTTGCGCCAGTGCTCGCCTTCGCTGGTCAGAAGTCCCTCACCGAGCAGTACTTTCATACGGCTGTAGCTCGGCAGCCGCTTGTCGTAGTTTCGGTGGTGGCTCTGGAGGACCTGCTGGACGTGGTCGGGATGCGCGAGCAGAAAAGCCTGCATCGGACCCAGGCGGAACGCGGCGACTTCGCCGTAGTCGCGATGGGCCCGGGTGAGAGTGTTCAGCGCGTCGTGCTTGAATTGCTTGAGGTGGCCGAAGATACGACTCGGAGCTGGCGGCCCCGGCGGCTCGAGGAGCTGTGCCGCTGTCGGCTCCAGGCTTTGGGCGCTAGTCTCTGGCGGCATGGGCGACGCTCCGAATCCTGCTTTCGTTATCGCGCTCTCGTTGTCGCGCTTTCGTTTCTGGGTGCTCAGCCGATGCGTCGCAGGATGGCGAAGGTCAGCGGAAGCAATACCAAAACACAGAAGATCACCACGCCGTTCAGGAACACTCCGACCCGGGCGATCTGTGGGCTGCGACCAAACTTGAGGCCGATCAAGCCGAGAACGAAGCCGACCGGCGCCAGCACCAGGGTCGAAAAGATCACGTGGGTCAGCCGCAGATGCAGAAAGTCGGTGCCGAACATCTGAAAGGTCACGATGGTCAGGAAGGCGAGCAGCGACAGGAAGCCCCAATTCAGAGAAATCTGAATGACGTCATAGTCGTCGTTGTCAGACGACTGGGGCGTTGGCTCGAGAGACGGACTCGCCATGTCGTGATCTAACGCTCTCCGGCAGACTTCTTGAGCAGGGCGATCTGGCCGGCATGGTAGATGTCGTGCTGCAGAATGCCGTGGACGAGGAAGTAGAGCGAATAGTCACGGTCGCGAACGTTTGCGTTGAGGCGGGTATCGTCCAGCGTCGCGAGACGCGCGACCAGCTCCTTCTGACTCGCTTCGAGGCCCGCTACGGCCTGCTGCCAGGCCTCGGGGCTGTCGTCCGTCACCGCCGGCCAGTTGAGCTCTTCTGGCGGATGCTCGTCGACCGTGCCGCCGTCCAACGCATCGACGACGACCCGGCGCCAGTAGGTCATGTGGAGCACCATCTCCCAGATCGAGTGGGTGTCGGCGATGGGATGAGCCGCTGCGGTGGTGGCTTCGACGCCCGCCAGCACTTTCTTGACCGCCGGGCCGTGCCAAGCGGGGCCGCGAAAGGTCGAGCGCAGCATTACCCGGATCCGCTTAACTTCGTTCATCGAGATCTCCATGGAGGCGCCAGCTTCAGCTTGGTCGGCAAGGGTGCTTGGCGACCCTCGAAGCGTAACGGCTTTGCCGCGCCCGGACAAATAGCAGATCTGAGGCGGGTGTTATATTTCCGGCTCCCCCAACGGTGTGGCTCCTTGCAGGCGGCGCCGCGATGGTACGGGGTCACTGAAACGACGGAGGTGTAGTCGATGGGGCAGGAACTTCTCTCGGTGATCGAATCTTGGGATGGGAATGGGGTCGTCACGCGTTTCGATCCACCGACCGGCGCCTGGATCTTCATCGGCCTGCACGACAGTACGCTCGGGCCGCCAACCGGAGGGACCCGCATCAAGGTCTACCCCGAGCTGAGCGCGGCGCTCACCGACGCGGTGCGTCTGGCCGAAGGCATGACCTACAAATGGGCGGGCCTGAACATGAGCTTTGGAGGCGGCAAGGCGGTTCTGGCCCTTCCCAAGCCCATCGAAGGCGAGGAGCGCCGGGGTCTGCTGCAGCGCTACGGTGCCTTCATCGAATCGCTCTCCGGCTCCTTCAAGACCGGCGCCGACCTCGGAGCTAGCTCTGAGGACATGGTGACCATCGCCACTCGCTGCAGCCACGTGCTCGGCGTCGACTACACCACCATGACCCCCACGGATCCCGGCCCGTTTACCGCCCATGGCGTCCTGTGCGGTATCCAAGCGGCTCTAGAGAAGGTCTTCGGCAGTGAAGACGTGGCGGGGCGCAGTGTATTGATCCAGGGGCTCGGCGGCGTCGGTGCGCCGCTGGCCAGGTCGCTGGCCGAGGAAGACGCCGAGGTGATCCTGAGCGACCTCGATGAGGGGCGGGCCAAGGCTTTGGCGCAAGAGCTGAGCTGCCGCGCGGTGGCTTCGGATCAGCTCTACGCCACGCCTTGCGACGTGTACGCGCCGTGCGCCGTTGGCGCGACCCTCAACCACCAAACCATTCAGCAGCTCGCCTGCCGCATCGTCGCCGGCTCGGCCAACAACCAGCTGCTCGAAGAGGATGATGCCGATCGCCTTCACCAGCGCGACATCCTCTACGTGCCCGACTACATCATCAACTCCGGCGGCGCCATGGCCATCGCCCTGATGCGCGAAGGCCTCACAGATCGCGATGAGCTGATGCAGCGGGTCGCGACCATCCGGGACGCCGTGGGTGAGATTTTGAAGGCAGCCGTCGACGGCACTTCGCCGGTGGTCGCTGCCCGACAGCGCGTCGACCGCATTCTGCAGGAGCACCGCGCGTCGAGCTGAACCGAGGCAGCTGGCCTATTCCGGCAGGGCTTGGATGAATTCGTCGGAGCGGCGAATCGAGACCTTGAGATCGTCGATCAGGCGCCCGACCTCGCGCTCGATGTCCTGAACCTCGATCTCGAGCCCGCCGACGGCCTGGGCGTTGAGGTTGTGCTTGAGGAAGAGCACCTGATCTTCGAACTTCTGCAGCACCGGATCCATGCTGCGCTCGCTCTTGGCCAATGAGTCGCTCATGCGGCGGAAACGGCTCTTGGTTTCGTCGAGCTTGGCGCGGCTGCGCTGGCGCAGGTTCGGATCGGAGATCGAGCCGAGCTCGGTCTCCCACTCGGAGAACAGGTCCTCGGCGATCGAATTGACCGTCTCGATGCGATCCTTCAGTTCGTCAGCGGCTGAAACGCTGCGATCGTAGTCGCGTTTCAGAGCGTCGTAGCGGTCTTCGAGATCGCCGCCGTCGAAGCCGTAGAGCTCCTTGATGCGGGTCAGGGCGTCTTCGAACTGCTCGCTGACCTCTTCTTGATCCTTGTGCACCGCTTCGACGTTGTCGCGCAGCAGGTCGCGTTTTTCCTTGCCGAGCTGTTCCCAGGCGGCATAGTAGATCGTCGTGCAGCCGCCGCACGACAGGGCGAGTACCGCCACCAAGGCAATGACCGGGCGGGACATCTGTGATTGCAACATCCGTGAGCTCCCTCGTTCCTTATGACTCGCGTCAGCTTAATCAGGCGGCCTGAAGGCGCGCGGCGACCTCGTCGACCTCTTTCCACACCCGCATCAGGTTGCCGTTGCAGATCTTGCGGATGTCGTCTTCGGAGTAGCCCTTGTCGAGCAAGGCTTCGATGAGGTTGGGCATCTCGGAAGCATCTTTGAGTCCCGTCGGCAGGGAATCGCCGACGCCGTCGAAATCCGAGCCGAGGCCGACGTGGTCGATACCCACCAGCTGCACGACGTGGTCGATGTGGGCGACGACGTCGGAGACGTCGGCGAAGATCGGCGGATGCTCCTTCTTGTACTGGTCCGAGAACTCCTTCACTCGCGGGTCGCTGGGCTCGAGGCCGTTGTCCTCGACGAACTTGGTGACGGCGGCCCATTGCCCGGTGCCGCGAGCGTTCTCCTCGGTGCTCAGGAACGCCGAGCCGAAGTTGATGTGGACCACGCCGCCGCCTTCGGCAAGCCTGCGGATCATGTCGTCGCCAATGTTGCGCTCCCAGCCCGGCGTGAACTTGCGGCACGACGAGTGCGAGGCGATCACCGGCGCTTCGGTCAGATCCATCACCTGGTAGAAAGCATCATCGGAGATGTGGGAGACGTCGATCATCACGCCCAGCCGGTTCATCTCCTGCACCACTTCGCGGCCGAACGGGCTCAGACCCTGCCATTTCTTCTCGGTCTCGTAAGACGAGTCGCAGATGTGGTTGTTCTTGGAGTGGGTCAGCGTGATGTAGCGGATGCCGCGCTCGGTGAAGTAGCGCAGGTTCTCGAGGTCGCCCTCGATCGGCGCGCCGTTCTCCATGCCCATCGGTAGGGCGATCTTGCCGGCCGCGAACGCCGCCTCGACGTCGGCCCGCGAGCGCGCCACCATGAACTTGTCCGGCCAGTCCGCCTCGAACTTCTCGACCATGTCGATCAAGAGATCCGCATGCTCCTTGGCGCCATTGTCTTCGAGGGCGGCGGGCACATAGATCGACATGAACGGAGCGTCGAGTCCGCCGGCCTTGGCGCGCGGATAGTCGAAATCACCCTTCGCGGTGCGCACCGAGATGTCCTCCATTTTGTCGAACAGCCGGTAAGGCACGTCGACGTGAGTGTCGATCATCAGGGTTTCCTGAGCGAGCTTCAGAGCGCGCTCCTTGTTGTTGGCTGCGCCGTCGCCGGAGGCTGCGATCTCCCCGATGGCGGGGGTCTCGTTTTCCTGGGCCGTTCCGCCGCAGCCGAACGCCAGCAGCGACGCCAGCGTCAGGGCGCATAGAACGGACGTTTTGTTCCTGAGCTTCACGGTAGGTCCTCCGATGATCGTGCTGCTGATCCTGCTACCGAGAGTCTATGCGATCCCAAGTTTTGGCCCAGGTCTCGCCTGCTTCCGGGCGCCAATCGCAACTTTTTCCGCCGGAAGCGTGAGATCGGCGAGCGACTTTACGTCTTATGTAGGTTGATGCTTGCAAGAATTCTATCCGCCACACCCTGGGGCGTCGACGCCCGACCCGTCCTTGTCGAGACCGACGTGCATATGGGCTTGCCCAACATGCAGATCGTCGGTCTCCCCGATGCGTCCGTTCGCGAGAGCCGCGAGCGCGTACGCTCTGCTATCAAGAACAGCGGCTTCGATCTGCCGCCGAGAGTGGTGGTCGTCAACCTGGCGCCCGCCGATCTGAAAAAAGAAGGCAATCACCTCGACCTCGCCATTGCCATCGCCCTGCTGGTCGCTCTCGGGGAGATCCCCCAGGACGCCCTGCAGGGTCGCCTGTTGTGCGGCGAGCTGGGGCTCGACGGCAGCGTCCGGCCGGTCCGCGGCGGCCTGGCCATTGCCGACTGCGCGGTCCGCGAAGCGGCGCACGAGCTGCTGCTGCCAGCGGCCAACGCTGGCGAAGCCGCGGCTCTCGGGCGTCCGCGGGTGATCCCCATTCGCAGCCTGGCAGAAGCCGTCGACCACATTGTCGAGCAGGCCGAGATCGCTCCCCAGTCCGCTCAGCTGCACGCGCCGCAGAGTCAAGCCTCCGGCCCTGATCTGTCCGAGGTGCGGGGTCAGGAGGCCGCCAAACGAGCCCTCGAGGTCGCCGCGGCAGGCGGCCACAACCTCGTCTTCATCGGCCCGCCCGGCTCCGGCAAGACCATGCTCGCTCGGCGTCTGCCGCCGCTCTTGCCACCGCTCACCCTCTCGGAGTCGATCGCCGTCACCAAGATTCACTCCCTGGTTGCCGAAGAGCCGCCGTCGCGCCTGCTGACCGAGCGTCCCTTCCGCAGCCCGCATTCTGGCATCTCCACCGCCGGCCTGATCGGCGGCGGCAGCATTCCGCGTCCCGGCGAGGTCAGCCTCGCCCACGGTGGTGTTCTCTTCTTGGACGAGCTGCCCGAGTTCCGGCGTGACGCCTTGGAAGCTCTGCGCCAGCCGCTCGAGGACGGCGAAGTCACCGTCGTGCGCACTCGGGCCCGCTTCTCGTTTCCGGCCCGCTTCTCGCTCGTCGCCGCGCTCAATCCCTGCAAGTGCGGGCATCTGGGAGATCCTAGGCACGAATGTACTTGCTCTGATCGAGTCATCGAATCCTACCGTGCGCGCATCTCCGGCCCACTGCTCGACCGCATCGACATGCACATCGAAGTCCCAGCGGTCAGCCTGCAGGAGCTCAAGGGGCCGCCCGGAGAGCCCAGCCGTGACGTCGCTAGGCGCGTCCTCGCCGCTCGCGCCGTCCAGCAGCAGCGCTTCGGCGACGACTGCTCCACCCCCACCAACGCCGCCATGAGCACCGAGCGCCTGCATACCCACTGCGTGCTCGAACCGTCGGCCCAGCAGCTCCTCGACAACGCCTTCGAGCGCCTGAGGCTCTCCGCCCGTGCCGTCACCCGCATCCTCAAGCTGGCCCGTACCGTCGCCGACCTGGACGCCAGTGAGCCCATTCGAGCGGCCCACGTCGCCGAGTCGATTCAGTATCGCAGCCTGGATCGTCGGATCGGAGATGGCTGAGCCGCCTCGCTGTCATGTCGAAAGAACGAATCTCTCACGACAAGCTGTTCAAGACAGTCTTTCAGGCCTTCTTGAAAGACCTGATCGAGATTGTCCATCCTAAGCTCGCCACCTCGCTCGAACTGGACCATCCAAAGTTCCTGAGCAGCGACGTCTTCGCCGATTTCCGTAAAGAGGGTCACGCATCGCCGGATCTGGTCGCGGAAACCAAGACTCGAAGTGGCGAACCTCAGCTGGTCCTGGTCCACGTCGAGGTCGAGAAGAGGTACCTGAAGACGATCGACGAGCGCATGGCCCGGTATGGGATGCACTTGACTCTAGCTACCGGCAAGCCGGTAGTCTCGCTCGTGGTCTTCCTAAGCGGCGGCCCTGCTGGAGTCGAAGTTCGCGAAGTGCGAAGCCGGGTCGGGACTTTCGAGGTCTGGAGATGGCGCTATCTTGCCTTTGGACTCTCACGGAGCCCGGCCGAAGACTACGTCCATCGCCCACAGCCGTTGGCGGCGGCTCTAGCCGCGTTGATGCGCTCATCTTCCTGGGACAGACCGGACCGGCGGCTGCGATGTCTCCGGGCCATCAGCCAGGCTAAGGTGCTGGATCTGCGCCAGCGCTTCCTCCTGTTCAGGGTTGTCGACACCTATGTACAATTGACACCAGACGAAGAAGCACGCTTCGAGATTGCAATGAGGCGCGAAAGAAACAAGGAGCTGAGTGAGATGGTCGTTACCTGGGATGAGGCTCTCGCCGAGAGCAAGGAAATAGGCCAAGTCGAAGCCGCGCAGCAGGCAGATCTTCGCGTGGCTGAGAGGCGTTTTGGGAAGCTACCGCGTTCGTTCGAGGAGAAAATTCGTCGAACTCAGGATCTCGACCGGTTGTATCTGATCCTCGACCGCATCGTTGAAGCCGACTCGATCGAAGAAGTCGCCTTCGACTGAGTCAGCTCGGCATTGTCGAGCTGACACCTGAACAGCGCCTGTTCGAGCTATGAGGTCGGGCTAACGGCCACCCGGCAGCCAGCAGACGAATTTGCGGGGCTCACCATCGCTCAGGTAGGTGTAGGAGCCGTCGGGTCGCATGGGCACGCGGCGACCGGTGGTGCGATCGAACAGCCGTAGGCGCCGGATGATCCGTTCGGGGCCGTCCCAAGATAGAGTCACCTCTTCGATCTCCGGAGAGGCACGGACTTCGAAACGCCAGACGTCGCGGCGGGGCTGACGCCTCAGCCGGTGGAAGTCGGTGGCGTAGTCGCCGGCATGGTCGCCCCAATCGGGCTTGGGGAAGACCACGGTCAGGTAGGGCGACGCGAACGGCGGTAGCTCTTTCAGGTCGTGGAGATCGGGACCGCGCCGGCTGGTTGCGAGCTGCCCCAGAAGGTTGCCATCGTCGCGCAAGCCTTCCGACTCGGCGATCAGGCGCACGAACCAGGGCTCCGAAGCGGGACGTGCTTTCTCTGCCAGGTCGGGCTGCCTGGCGCTGCTGGAGCCGCTCGTGAAGCTCGAGCTTCCGCAGCTCGCCGCCGCCCGCGCCGGAATGCGCAGGGCGATGCCGTTCTTGAATGCTCGGACCCACAGGGCGTCGAGCTCCGATAGCGTGCCTTCGGCGCCGGGGGTGGTGCCGTCGAACGGCGAGTAGGCGCCGTTCCAGGTGTACATGGTGCGAGACATGACGCAGCTGGCGTCCGGCGGCACCATGTCGCAGGCGCGCATCGAGCCGACGATCGGGTCGGCTTGATCCAGGGTCAGGACCGAAGCGCCGTCGAGGATGCGCACGTCGGCCCAGCAGACGTCGAAGCCGAACGGGTGACCGACGAGGTTCTGCTCACCGTCGGCGTCGCCGACCAGCGTTACTTCGGTGACGCGCGGGGACAGTGAGCTCATCGACACCGTCTCGCCGACGCTGTTGGTCTTGATCCAGTAGCCCGTGCCCATCTCGAGCGGGCTGCCGAGGGTCAGCGCGCTGTAGCTGCCGGTGGCCTCGTCGCGCTCGTAGACGATCCAATCTGTGCCGTAGGTTCCGATCATGTCGTCGCCGATGACGTCGGCGACGGTGCCTTCGGTACCGGGATCGCACGGTAGGGAGAACATCTTCCATTGACCGGCGGTCAGGGCAAAGCTGGCCGAGCACGGGCTCTGGAAGCGTTGGGCGAAAACCCCGGACTGATCGCCGTCCTGGTCGAAGCCCGAGGGATCGTCGCTCACCCAGGTCGCGAGGATGTTGCCCGCTGGATCCATGGTGACGGCGGTGAAGCTCTGTCGACCGGAGGTGTAGGTGTTGACCTGGAATTCACTGCCGATCGCCGTGCCGGAGCTGTCGAGGAGCTGGCCGAAGGTGCCGGTGTCGTCGCCGTCCTGGCCGTTCAGGCTGCCCCAGATGACGACTGTGTTGCCATTGGCGTCACGGCCGAGTCGGGGATTCGACTGGCTGCCGGTGGTGTAGGAGTTGACCTGAAGCTCGCCGCCCACCATGGCGCCGGTGCTCGAGAAACGCTGAGCGATGACGGCGTCTCCGTCTCCGTCTTGCCCGTAGCTGCGCCAGGCCACGACGAAGTCGCCGTCGAGCTCGTGGTCGAGGTCGGCGTTGCGCTGGACGCCGGCCGCCGTGTTGACTTGGAATTCGCTGCCGACGGCCGCTCCCGAGCTGTCGAATCGTTGACCATCGACGTCGATGAGCCCGCGATTCCACACCACCACGAACTCGCCGGATTCGGCGATGCTGACGTTGGGGTAGATCTGGTAGCTGGCGGTGGTGGTGTTGACCTGGAGCTCACCGCCCACCGGGTTGGCACCGGCATCGAACAGCTGGCCGAAGATCCCCCAGGAGCTGCCGTCCTGCAGGTAGCTGTTCCAGGCGACGACGAAGCGACCGTCGGCGGTCATGTCGACTTCCGGCTGGGTCTGGGAACCGGTGGTGTAGCTGTTCAACGTGAATTCGCCGCCGACCATGGCTCCCGAGCTCGAGAAACGCTGGCCGACGATGTCGCCCGTGCTCCAAACTACGAGAAAGTTGCCGTCGGCATCCATTGCTACGTCGGGATAGGTCTGCGAGCCGGCGGTAGTGGTGTTGACCTGAAACTCGCCACCGATCGCGGTTCCCGCGCTGTCGTAGCGCTGGGCGAAGACGCCGGCCAGGGAGCCGTCCTGGTTGGTGCTGCTCCAGGCGACCAGGAAGTCGCCGTGGCCGCTGGCCGCGGTCGCGACTCGCCACTGGTTGTTGGTGGTGTAGGTGTTGACCTGGAATTCCGTGCCGACCGTTGTCGGCGTCTGGGCTTCGGCCGGTGCCGCCGAAGCGATCAAACCGGCCAGCAAGAGGGCAGTGGAGGTGCGAGTCGCCGGCATCATCCTGCTCCGCGTTTCGGATAGTGATGTGAACCTTTTCAGGCCCGGGGTTTCAGGCCCGGGGTTTCAGGCCCAAGGTGACAGGTGTGCGAAGCTAGCTGAATCGCCTAAAGCCGACTATTAAGGCAGAGATATTCGCTGCGCTGAACCATCTGAACGACCGCTTGACGGTCGCTGCAGGCGGTCACAACTTCTGCCGAAGCCGGGCCGCCGCTCCAATGCTCTGTCGAGGTCCGGGTCGATGCTCGATTGGCCTCTCTGGACCCTGAACATACCCGGTGCGAGCCTCGCACCGGGTATGTTGACGCTGCAGACCGTGCGATTCACGCTCGATCGTGGTTTCCCAGAGCTCAACATACCGGGTGCGAGCGTCGCACCGGGTATGTTCAGGCCGGGGATACCGGGTGCGAGCGTCGCACTGGGTATGTTGACGCTGCAGATAGCAGGTTCCTCAATCCGCGGTTTTTCCCGTCGCAGCAAGAAATGGCCGACACCGCAAGCCGCAGTGCTGCATTCCTCATGGGCTCATAGTGGGGCGCCGCGTCGACCATCTCGACGTATCGCCAGATTCGAAGTCATCGCAGAAGATCGTGGCATTCCCACCCAATAGGCGATTCGAGATGGTTCCAGGCGCAACTCGCTCTACCGCTGCCAGGCCGGAGAGATAGGCTCCGTGCACCGTCGGGTAGTACTGGCGGTTGGTGGCCTCGCCGGCAAAGAAGACGCGACCTTCGAGGCTGCCGGCCAGGGCATCTCGCATCGCAGGATCGGCGCCGGCAGGAAGGTAGGAGTACGAACCTCGGGTCTGGGGATCGGACGCCCAGCGGGTGATCTGGTGATCCACCGGATCGGGGATGCCGGTGCCGAAGATGCTGCGGAGCTTCTCCATGCCGTCAGCGACGATGGCTTGATCGGACCAGGATTCGATCTGCCGTCCGAAGTCCGCGGCGTTGAAGCCAGCCAGGATCGGCCGATTCACGACGCGGCTCATGTTGAGCCAGTTGAGCCATTCGCCATGCTGCTGTGGAACTTGCTGCATCCAGTCTAGATTCTCGGGCCAGAACGCTGTGGGGAAGCGGAGATGGGTTTTGTTCAGCACGCCCATCCGTAAGGTGTCGATCGCCTGCTGCATGGCCGACGGAAGACCTGGCGAGAAACGTACGGTTCCCGCCTTCAACACCCCGAGGGGTAGGGTGACGATGGCGCATTGACCGTGGAAGACTCCGCTCTGGGTGGTCACGGTGACGCCATCCGAGGCGACGGCGATGTCGCTCACCGTCTGCCCGAGCTCGATGGCGAGACCCGCCGCCAGGTGGTCGGTGATGACCCGGTAGCCGGCTGGGAACACCACCTCGGGACCGTTGAAGTAGCCGGGGTCGTCGAACCAGTAGGTCGATAGGGACGCGGCGCTGCCTGCTGAGTCTTGCTCGACCTCGCCGAGGATGAAGTTGACGAAGTGCTGATCCTGCGGCGACAACCCACCGAATCCGATCCCGGCCTCTACGGTCTCACGCAGGGGGCGGTCCTGGTTCGCATCCTGCCCCTCGAGCACGATCTGCTCGATCTGGCCCTGAAGCTGTGCCAAACGCTGCTCCTCGGCGCTGGTCAAGGTTTCGCCATCAGAACCGTAGATCACGGCGGCGCTGTCACTGGTGGTCACGGTCTCGGCCCCGATGTCTCGAGCGATTGTGGCGATGGGGTTGTTCTGCGTCCCATGAATCCACGACGCGCCAAGGTCCATCGGCGCATCCGCCCATTGGGAGCTGGTATCGATGCGTCCTCCGATGCGATTTTTGGACTCGATCACCAAAACGTCGTACCCGGCGTCGGTCAAGGCTCGTGCTGCCGCCAAGCCGGAGATGCCTGCGCCGATCACCAGCACCCGTTGGCCAGGCAAGACCTGGCAGACCGGTAGGGTTGGCAGTCGCTGCGGCTCCTGGGCGCCGAGCCTGCCGCTCCAGGCGCCAATCAAGCCGGCTGTGGCCAAGCCCAGGAAGCGGCGCCGGTCCAAGCTATGGGTTTCGGTTCGAACTGGGCGGTAGCGCCCCAGGTTTTTCGTTGCCATGAGCTGCTCCCTTCAGAAGTTCCCCGCCCATTGGGGGTGGGTGTGGCACGGTATGAGCTCGTGCGCTGGGATGAGGCGATGTGGCCTCGAGGCCCGAGCGGGACCGTCTTCCGCAGGGTTTCAGGACTCTGTGGAGATTCTGTGTAGGCGCTTCAGCGTGAAGCTGTGGAGCTCAGGGCTCCGCCAGTGGGGCGCTCCTGACCGGTAAGCTACTGGGGTGATTCCGAGCCCAGGATCACGTTCGGAATGCCCTTGTTGGCGAGCATCTGATTGAACGCCGGCACGTTGCGCAGGCGCAGGCGCTCGAAGCTGCGACGGTGGGTCGCGAGCTCTTTTTCGAGCATGCGGAAGACTTCGAGCTGCTGGTCGGTGGGGGGATGGTCGGCCTGCTGCAGGCTGCGGGCTAGGTAAATCAGGCGGGAGTACAGCAGGCGCTTCCAGCGCAGGGTGTCCTGGGAGGCCTGGGTGAGTCGCAGGTCGAAGAAGTGACCCTCGAGGGTCTCGATCTTCTCGCGCAGGGCACGGCTGGCGGTGAGCACCGCCCGCGTTTCGCGTTGATCTTCAAAAGCGCTATCCATCAAGCGGGCGTCGAGATCGAGGAGGCGCTTGCGGGCCCACTCGAGCTCGTTGATCATCTCCACCGATTCTTCGACCATCTCTCGTAGCTCGAGCACGACGCCCATCTGAGCCTTCAGATCTTCGCTGCTGCCGGTGGCGTTGGGATCTTTGAGCACGGTGAGCTCACGCGAGATCGTGACGCCATCCACTTCGAGCCTGGCGGTGTAGACGCCGGGCGGCGCCAGCACGGATAGCTGGCCGCCGTCGATCAACCGGCGCCAGCCGCTCGAGGGCAGTTTGACGTGCGGGTTCTCGGCCGGACGATTGCGCAGCTTCACCCTGGAGGTCTTGTCGTACTGCAGGTCCCAGGTCACGCGCTGGATCGAGCCGGTGCGCTCGGCTTGAAAGTCCTCCAGGCTGCGGACGACTTCGCCCTCACGATCGAGGATCTCGAGGGTGGCTTTGCTGGGCGCGTCGTCGCTGGCGTCTGACGATGTTCCATTCTGCTCGGCTGGCCCCAAGTAGATGTGGAGCGAGGCGCCGTAGGCCGGGTTGTCGCCGGCTGCCGGATCCTCGGGCTGCATCATCGGGGCCTCACGATAATGGAAGCGGTAGGCCGAGCGCGGCTCGAAGAGGATCGGAGCGTCGCCGATACCGTCGCCCCCCTCGAGCTGAAGCTGCTGTAGCGGGGTCAGATCGTCGAGGATCCAAAAGCCGCGCCCGTAAGTGGCGACCACCAGGTCATTGAAGTGCTCCTGGACGGTGAGCCAGTGCACCGGGGCGTGGGGCAGGTTGCCCTGCAGGGGGTGCCATGCCTCGCCGTCGTCGAACGAGACGTAGACGCCGTTCTCCACCCCCAGGTAGAGCAGCCCGGGGCGCACCGGATCTTCGCGCACGCAGTGGGCGTAGCCGAGCACGCTCTGCGGTATGCCGCCCGTGATCCGTCGCCAGCTGGCTCCATAGTCTTCGGTCTTGAAGACGTAGGTCGCGGTGTCGGCGAGCTGATGGCGGTCGACGGTGAGGTAGGCGGTAGCCGCGTCGTGGCGCGAGGGCTCGATGTTGGAGATGGTGCCGCGTGGCGGCAGGTCCGGCAGGTTGGCCGTGACGTTGGTCCAGCTGTCGTCGCCGCGCGTGAGCTGGACCTGACCGTCGTTGGTGCCGGCCCAGATCAGGTCGGGGTCGATGGGTGAAACGGCGAGCGCGAAGACGCTGGGAGCCACCGTCGGGCCGGCGTCATCGAGGGTGAGGCCGCCGGTGCGCTGCTGGAGCTCGGGATCGTCGGTGGTGAGGTCCGGACTGATCACCGTCCAGCTCTGGCCGCTGTCCGTGGTGCGATGGACGTATTGGCTGCCGACGAAAACCTGGTCGGGATCGTGCGGTGAGATGGCGATCGGGAACGTCCAGTGGAAGCGGTACTCGAGCTCGGCCGCCGGCCAGCTCTCGGCGGCGTCTGGCCACACGCTGACGTCGCGGACGTGGCCGGTGCGGGCGTCGAAGCGTTCGAGGATGCCGTCGTAGCAGCCGGTCCAGACGATGTTGTGATCGTCGGGCCGCGGCACTGCGAAGCCGACCTCGCAACCGCCGACGGAGCTCCACGCGCCGATCGGGATGGTGCCGCCGGTCAGGGAGTTGGAAGGCCCGTGAGTGGACGGTCCATCCTGGCGGTTGCCGTAGACGTAGTAGGGGATCTGGTTGTCGACATGGGCGTGGTACATCTGAGCGATCGGCAGCTGCGGTTTGAACCAGGTGGCGCCGCGCGTGGTGGAGATCGAGATGCCGCCGTCGTGGCCGACGATCATGCGGTCGGGGATTTCAGGATCGATCCAGATGTCGTGGTGGTCCCAGCCGGCCTGGTTTTCGGCCGTCGAGCTCAAGCCGCCGTCGAGTGAGCGGCTGTGGCGCACCGCCATGAAGTGGACTTCGTCGGCGTCGTCTGGGGCGGCCAGCGCTCGGGTGTAGTACAGCGGGCGCTGCATCAGCGTGTTGTCGGCCGACGTCATGGTCCACGAGGTGCCGCCATCGTCAGAGCGCCACAAGACGCCTTGGAAGGCGTCGACTCCCGCGAAGTCGCGGTTCGAGCTGGTCTCGATCAGGGCGTAGATGCGCCGCGGGTCATCAGGTGAGATGGTCAGGCCGATCTTGCCCCAGGGCGGCTCGGGCAGCCCGCTGCCGGCAAGCCGCGTCCAGGTGTCGCCGCCGTCGCGCGACATGTGTAGGCTGCTCTCGGGGCCCCCGCTCTGCCGGCTCCAGGGTGTGATGTGGATCTCCCAGATACCGGCGAACAGGATACGTGGGTTGGTCGGATCCATCACCAGGTCCGAAGCGCCGGAGTGCTCGCCGACGAACAGCACGCGCTGCCAGGTGTCGCCGCCGTCGACGGTGCGGTAGACGCCGCGCTCCTGCTGCGGGCCGTAGCCGTGACCCAGGGCGGCGGCGTAGACGATGCGCGGGTCGGTGGGGTGGATCAGAATGCGCCCGATACGGCCGGTGGCGCCGAGTCCCATGTGGCGCCAGGTTTGACCGGCGTCGTCGGACCGATAGATGCCGTTGCCGATCGAGATGTTGGCTCGGATGAAGGTTTCACCGGTTCCCGCCCAGACGACGTTGGGGTCGGACGGTGCGACGGCGAGCGCGCCGACCGAAGACACCGGCTGGTCGTCGAATATCGGCTGCCAATGGACACCACCGTCAACGGTCTTGAAGATGCCGCCGGAAGCCGCGCCGACGTAGTAGACGTTGGGATCACCGGCGACGCCGGTGACCGCGATGACGCGATTGCCGAGCGGGCCGATGTGGCGGTATTCGAAGTTGGCCAGCAACTGGGCCAGCGGATCTTGGGTCGCACGCGCAGCTTCAGGTCGACCCGCGGCGGAATGGGTGGCGGCGTCGGTTACCTGGACGACCGCGGGCAGCGGCGAGCCGGTCGGCTGTGCGCTGGCCTGTAGCGCGAGCGTCATGAGCGCAAGCATCAGCGGCCCTGCCAGCGACTGCCTGCCGAAGGGCTCCGGCGGCTGGCCTTGACGCGGTCGCCGATGCGGTCCCTGTTTCCCGGTCTGGGTGTGTTGCCGGCACTGCCCGTGTTGCCGGCACTGCCCGTGTGGCCGGCACTGTCCGTGTGGCCGGCACTGTCCCCGTCGCAGCATGAGGCCTCCTGATCTCTGATCCGATTGGTAGCAGGCGAGAGTAGCACGGCGCGTCGCGTTGTGGGGCCGTTTCGGAACGACTTCGGACCGGATCAGCGGGTACAGAAGTGCTGTGCAGGAGCCATACCGAAGCCTCGTGAGGAGCCTTGATGGATGCAAGGTATGAGTTATTATCGCCCTCAATTCAAAGCCGTTTTTCCGCAGCCGGTCTGTCCGTAGCCAAAGTGTTTGGCGCGGAGAAGGCCATTATTTTCGAAGAAGAAGGGGCAGCTCTATGTCTATGATGAGTGAGTTCAAAGATTTTGCGGTGAAAGGAAATGCCATTGATATGGCTGTGGGTATCATCATCGGTGGTGCTTTC
>JBCCEE010000109.1:0-20286 GCA_039030415.1 Acidobacteriota bacterium | reverse complement strand
GGAGCAAAGGGCAGCTCGGTAGAGAGCTCGACGGTGGCGCCTTCGGCCAGCGTAAGGATTCGCTCGCTGCCGCTGTGAAGCTCCTGAGGACGCAGCGTCACGGTGACGCCGACCACGTCTCCGCGGTGGGTCAGCTGCGCGTCGGCTGTGCCGGTGACGGCCGCTGCTGGCATCCATCGGGCGAGATCGAGCGCCTCGAGCTTGCCGGCGACGGTGACTAGCCTGGCTTGTTCGCGATCCCACTCGCCGCTGAGCTGCGCTCGATCGATCCCCTCGAGCCGCGGCGTCAGCTGAAACCTCAGTCGCTCACCGCTGCCCTGGGTCATCGAGCCGACGAGCCGCGGCTCTGCAAACTGCGCCCCGTCGAGGGCCGTCAGCTCGAGCTGGTCGGCACTCAGCTCGAAGTCGATGCGCTCTGTTTGGGAATCGAGCTCGAGGCGAGGGCTGGCGAGCTCTAAGACCTGCTGCTCGGTGGTCTGCTGCTCAGTGAGCGGGGCGCGGCGGATGAGCTGGACGCGGTTGGCGCTGGCGTTGACGGTGGCCGAGGTTGCGTCGAAGCTCACCTCGAGATGGGCGTCATCGAGTCGGGCCAAGAGCGGTGGGGTCGCGGAGTCGTCGGTCAAGGCCATCAGCGGCGCGCTTGGCAGCCGCGACGACCGGACGGTGAGGGAGCCTCGTGGACTCTGTCCAAAGCCTTCGACCCGCAACGAGGCCTGTAGCTCGGTGGCAGGCTCGCTGGTGGGTTCGCTGGTGGGTCTACCTGGGGCCGCTGCGATTCGGAGACTCGCCGGCTCGACCACCAGCCGATCGATGATCGGCAGGGGGCGCTCCTCACGCTCGACTTCGGGCGCGGGGGCGAGCTTCGCCTCCAGGCCGCGAAGCGTCAGGCTGCGCAGGTGGCTGCGGAACAGGCCGCGCCACGAGCTCTCGAGCGCTATCTCGGCGATGCGCAGCTCCTCGACGATCGGGGTGTCACGGATGCGGGTGATTCTCACCGCTCTCAGGTCGGCCTTTACATCGTCGCGGCTGAGGTCGCGCAGCACGAGCTCGCCGATCTCGACGCGGGCGCCGAGCTGCGCTTCCAGAAAGCGTTCGACCGAGCGGCGCGGCAGATCGCGCGCCAGCCACAGCGCGACTGCCAGCGCTAGAGCGACGCCGCCCAGGGCCGTGACTTTTTGCGTGGAGGGCCAGGTGATGCGCACGGCTTGGATTGTAACCAGCCTCGACGATCACGGCGCTTGGGCGATCACCGTGCTCAGCCGGTCACCGTGCTCAACCGATCACTGCGCTGGAATGGGGGTCTGATTCGGCCCGTCGGGTAAACGTAGTGTTGGCCGTCATATAAATCGTCATGTAATCGTTATCTGGTCGTCATCCCAACTTGATAGGGTTGTCCGCGGTGCTTGTACCCTCAACGCTATGATTTCGCCCGAACTCCTGCCAACGGCATCGGCGACGGTCCTGATGGTCGAGGACGACCCGATGTACGCCCACGTCATCCAGAGATACCTGGAGGACCCTTCGGCCCGTGGTTTGGTCGTCAAACGCGCGGATCGCTTGGCGGCTAGCCTGGAGGTACTCGGCAACGAGCGTGTCGACCTCGTCCTGCTCGACCTCTCGCTGCCGGACAGCGACGGCTATGAGACGTTCGAGCGCCTGCGCCAGGCGGCACCCGGGGTGCCGGTGATCGTGCTCACCGGCTTTGAAGACGAGGCGATGGCGGAGCGGTCGGTGCGCAACGGCGCGCAAGACTTTCTCGTCAAGTCCGATATGTCGCCGTCGCTTCTGGTGCGTTCGATCCGGTATGCGCTCGAGCGCTGGAAGGCGGCGAGTCGCCTGGAGGAGAGCGAGCGACGCTATCGAGCGGTGGTCGAAGATCAGACCGAGCTGGTGTGCCGCTACCTTCCCAACGGCGAGCTGACGTTCGTCAACGATGCCTTCTGCCGATTCTTTGGCGCGGCCAGCGACGATCTGCTGGGGCGTAAATTCTTCTCGGTCGCCGTCGACAA
Organism: Acidobacteriota bacterium; assembly: GCA_039030415.1. Classification (GTDB taxonomy): domain Bacteria; phylum Acidobacteriota; class Thermoanaerobaculia; order Multivoradales; family J023; genus JAAELT01. The sequence goes on along the minus strand of JBCCEE010000109.1, from coordinate 18,277 downwards.
AGACATGATGGAGTTCGCCACCCGCCTCGCGGCTCTCGATCGTAGGCAGCCGCTGCGCACCCGCGAGCAGCGTTTCGAGGACGCCGAGCGCGGAGCGCGCTGGCTGCAGTGGACCGACCGAGCGCTGTTCGACACCGCCGGCCGGCTATCGGAGTACCAGTCGGTGGGGCGCGACACAACCGAGCAGAAGCTGCTCGAAGGGCAGCTCCGTCAGTCCCAGAAGATGGAGGTCGTCGGCCAGCTGACCGGCGGTATCGCGCACGATTTCAACAATCTGCTGATGGTCATCACCGGTTACAGTGAGCTGCTGCTGCAGCGGCTGGCGAGCGAAAATCGCGAGCCCAACCGATTTCTCGTAGCGATCGACCAGGCGGCGCAGCGGGCGGCTTCGCTGACGCGTCGACTGCTCGCCTTCAGCCGGCGGCAGATCGTTCAGCCAGCCAATCTCGATCTCACCGAAGTGGTCAAAGAGGTCGACGAGATGCTGCGCTACCTGCTGGGCGAGCGCATCGAGCTGCGGCTCAACCTGGAGACCGGCTTCTGCTGGGTCAAGGTAGACCCTGGGCAGATCGAGCAGATTGTCATCAACCTGGCGGTCAACGCTCGCGACGCGATGCCTGAAGGTGGCCAGCTGGCCCTCGAAACCTCGGTCGCCGAGCTCGATGGCGGAATGCTGTCGGGGCGCGAGGTCGAGCCCGGCCGGTACGCCGTGCTGAGCGTCTCGGACACCGGCTGTGGCATGGACGAGGTGACGCAGCGAAAGATCTTCGAGCCCTTCTTCACCACCAAGAAAGCGGGGCTCGGCACCGGCCTCGGGCTGTCGACGGTGAAGGCGATTTTGGATCAGATCGGCGGCTACATTACGGTAGAGAGTGCGGTCGGCCGGGGTACTACCTTCCGGACCTATCTGCCGATCATCGATCAGGCCAGCGAGTCATTGACTCTGCAGACCTCGCGTGAACAGATCAGCGAGCTGACCGGCACAGAAACGGTACTGCTGGTGGAAGATGACGAGCCGGTTCGTGCGGTCATCGCCACCATGCTCGAAGGGCACGGCTACCGGGTGCTCTCGGCCCGCAACGGCCGCAGCGCCATCCGCCTGATGAGGCAGTCTTCCGAGGCGATTCACCTGCTGCTGACCGACGTCGTCATGCCTGGCTTGACCGGCCCTGAGCTGGCGCGCCAGGCGCGTGACGTACGCCCGTTGATTCAGGTACTGTATATGTCCGGCTACTCGGAGAGCGCCGACGGCCTGAAGCTCGACGATGCTTCGATGGCGCTGATCCAGAAGCCATTCTCGGCAGACCGATTGCTCTATCAGCTACGTCAGGTCTTGGATCGAGCGGAGAGTCAGTGAACGCTTCGAAGCCGACCCGCGACGAACTACTGCGACACGTTGAAGCCCTCGAGACCCGCCTTCGGCAGCTCGAGCAGGAGGCAGCGGGAGAGGCCCGGCCAAGCGCCGACCTCGAGGCGCTCGGCCACTATGCCAGCTCGGTCGCGCACGACCTCAACAACCTGCTGGTCGGCATCTTGGGCAATGCCGGCCTGGCGCTGATGGATCTGTCGTCGTTTTCGTCCTGCCGTCCACTGATTCAGGAAGTGGAGGAGGCCGCCCTGCGCGCCGCCGGTTTGACCAACGAGATGCTAGCCTTGACCCAGCCCATCGAGGCGACTGAGGCCGAAGCGGACGGGGCCGAAGCGGACGGGGCCGAAGCGGGCCAGACCGAAGTGACAGAAGCCGAACGCGCTGAGGCCGAGGTGGCGATCGGGAAGCCGGCATCACCAGCGCCGAATTCGATGTGGCGCGGTGAAGGCCTGATGCTGGTGGTCGACGACGAGCAGATGGTGCGCGTGCTCGCCCAGCGCGTGCTCGAGAAGTTCGGCTTCCAGGTGATGACGGCGGAAGACGGGCGCCAGGGGCTCGAGGTGTTCCGTCCCCATTCCGGCGAGTTCGTCGGCGTGCTGCTCGACGTGACGATGCCTCATCTCGATGGCGCCTCAACCTTCCGGGAGCTGCGCAAGATCCGCCCCGACATTAAGGTCATCCTGTCGAGCGGCTACGACGAGCTCGAGGCGACCCGCAGCATCGTCGACGACGGGCTGGCGGGCTTCCTGCACAAGCCCTACATGCCGATGGAGCTGATCGACAAAGTGCGCGAAGTGCTCGCTGCCTGAAATGCCGACTCAGGCTTCCTGGGGCGGTAGCTCGCGCGGTCGCAGCAGAAAGCGCAGGGTGCCGCGAGCCTCCGGCAGCTCGCTCCACGAAGCGATGTCGAGGTCGATGCACACCAGATTGCCGGTGGTCAGCCGCAGGTCGGAATCGGAGAGCCGCGAGCTGAGGTCCTCGAGCGTTGGATTGTGGCCGACGAGCATCGCTGCCGTCACATCCTCCCCGGCCGCGCTGGCCAGGATCCCGAGCTGGTGAGCGACCCCGGTCAGGTAGAGCTCGCGGGATTCGGTCACGACGTCGGTGCAGCCCGCTGCGTCGGCGGCGAGGTAGGCGGTCAGGCGAGCGCGCTCGGCGGTCGACGACAGGATGAGATCGGGCACGACGCCACGCTGCTTCAGCTCCCAGCCCATTCGGCGGGCGTCTCGCTCGCCGCGCGGCTTGAGCGGGCGCTCATGGTCGCTCTGGTTGGCATTCGCCCAGCTCGACTTGCCGTGCCTCAGTACCAGCAGGGTCTTCATACCTGAGATTCTATGCCTGCCACTGAGCCAGCGGAAGGGGCCGTCACAAAGCGCCTTCGGCTGGCCGAATGTCGAGCCAGATCGCCTGCGGTATGGGTTGCGAGGCAACGGCGAGCGGAATCACTCGGGTCGGTCGCTCGCTACCCGTGCAGGATTCTGGCAGCTGGCGGTCGAAGGTCAGCCGTACCGTGCTTCCCGGCGCGATGCCGTACGGCTTGCGCAGCCGATCGACCAGGGCATGGGCGACCCAGCCGAAGGTCAGTCGGGCGTTGATCTCACCCAGGGGATGGAAGGCGAGGGCGCGATTCGGCTGGCGGTAGCGCCAGGCGTCGATTCCGAACGGACCGCGATAGCTCTGCGCTCCGAGAGCGTCCGAGCAGCGTTTCAGGGCGCTCTCGAGCGCCCTGGCGTCCGCGGGCTCGAGGGCTGCCGCTTCGCAGCTGTCCTTCCCGACGAACAGCTCAACTCCCTGAAAACGCCCCGCCGCGTCGACCCTCAGGATGTGACTTCCGATGCGGCTGAGGCCGGTGTCGTCGAGCAGCCCGCAGCAGCCGACGTCGAGCGTGCGCTCCATCCACGGTTCGAAGAGCAGCGGGCCGTGGCGTTCGAGCATGCGGCGGACCGACCGGGCTGCCGGAACCCTCGGCTGATGATGGATCAGGCGCCAGCGGCCGGCCGCGGAAAAGCGAGCCTTCAGCACCCAATGGCCGCTCGCCGCGTTGGCGCCCCCGGCCGCCAGGTGCGCCTCTAGCTCGTCCAGCGAATGGATCAAGCGGGTGCCTGGCAGGGCGCAGCCCAGCTCGTCAGCCAGCTCGGTGCAGAACCAGCGGTCGTTTACGACCGCGGCAGCCTCAGGCGTCGACCGTGAGGCATTCCACAGCCGAGCGACTCTGTCCTCGCCCGTGTTCCGACGGGCTGTCCCGGTCTTGCGCCTGAGGGCGGCGACCCGCGGCGTCTCACCCCAGGCCAGGATGCCTTCACTACGAGTGACTTGAGGGATGGAACCGCTGACGAGGTGCGGTCGCGCCAGGCCCTCGACGTCGCGGAGTGTCGTCTCCGGCACGGCAGACGGTAGCCACAGCCTATCCTCGGATCGGGCGAAGACCCGCAGCAGAGTCGCCGCGACGGAGATCGTTGTCAGCACGCGGTTGGGTAGGGACCCTTGGGCGGTGACAGCTCCTGAAGCGCGAGCGAAGTCCGATTCACAGTCGAGATTGCCGAGGATGAGCCGCGGAGCTGCTCTGCCTCGAGGGCTGGCGCGATGGATCAACCCGACTTCTCGAGGCGCCGGATGAACTCTGCATCCAGGCCGGCGGCCTCACGCCCCTGGCGATAGAACGTGCGACCGCGGGCCTTGGCCGGGCGCAGGGGCCAGCTCAAGTGCTCGCGATAGGCTCGCCAGGCGGAGTGACTCTCGGGCTTGAACACCTGCAGCCAGCGCCAGCCGAACCGGACGTGCTCGACCTCGTCCTGGTGCACCCGGTCGATAACCCCAGCGGTCTTGGGATCGCCCGCGCGCCGCGCCGCCGCAGCGTAGTCGACGGTGTGATCCAGATTCGCGTTCTCGAACGTCAGGGACATCGCGCAGATGAAGTCGAGGGGCGAGTGGATTTCTGCGACCTTGTTCCAGAAGTAGCCGTTCACCGGGAAGTCGCCGAATTCCGCTCCGGACGCCTGCAGCCGTGCGATGTACATGCGGGTGTGGCGCTGCTCGTCGTTCAGGATCAACAGCAGACCGCGACGAAACTCGGTGGGAGCTTGGGGGAAAGCGAGCAGCGCCCAGGCGAACAGCTCGGCGGCCTGCAGCTCGTGGTTGGCGAGAGCATGCAGGATCCGGACGCGCTGTTGCGGATCGGCATAGCCCTCGATCGGTGGAATGCGCACCTCGCGGGCCGGTCGAATCCGAAGCGCCTCCGGCCGGCCCGGTGCACTGAGGCGCACCGGCGGTTGGTTGTCGGCGTCCACCGCTAGCAGTGCCTCGATGCACTCCGCGTCCAACGCGGCCAGCTTGGTCTCGAGCCGGTCGCTGTGAATCAGGTCGAGGAGGGCTTGGCTTGGGTTGGAGTCCGTTGGCGCGACCGTTGGCTCAACCGCTGGAGACTTGGGCTTGATCATCGCTACAAGCCTACAGCACCTGCCGCGCTGGTGAGCGGCGACCGCAAGCTCTTCTAGTCGTCGCCTCAATCAGAGTTGGCGCAGTTCGGCCGAGCTTTCAGATGATGCATCGAGCGAAATCAGCTTTCCTTTGACCGTGAGTTGTTGGTAACCTAGAGAGATCCAGATTATTGAATGCCTCGAAGGGCGAATGCCGAGTGGCGCCGTCCGGATAGGCATGAGGTCGGAGCTCTCCGATGAGGCAGTACGTTCGTGCGCTCGCTGCGTTTCGACGGAGCCTGCTTGCAGGTGTCGTGTATGTGGTGGTGCTCTTCCCATTCCCGCTGCGGGCCAGCGAAGAAGTCCCGCAATTCGACGACCCCAGCCGAGACGGTTGGAGTAGCGAAGCCACGGGGCTCGAGATCTCCGACAAGCTGCGAGAGCTCAGCGAGCTGGTACGGTCCGGCTTCCCGGCGGCCGGCGTCCCGGAGGCCGGCTTCCCGGCGGCCGGCGCCCCGGCGGCCGGCGTCCCGGGCTGGATTGCCCCAGAGCTCGCCGCCGGGCAGCTGCGACCACCGCTCGAGCCGCTCTATGCGGCAGCGGGTTTTGAGATCGCTGTTGGCGTCGCGCCGCGGCAGCCCGACGACGGTTTGCGCGGTGGGAAAGCATTCGAGAGCATGATTGCCGGTTTGCTGGAGCCATTCGCCGTCGACCCACCGCCCCGACTGAAACTCAAGACGGTCGAGGTCACGCCCGCGCCCTATGGCTCGACTTCGCGCCATCTAGCCGAGCTGAGCGGTTGGGATCGCGAAGGCGAGCGACGGGAAGAGCACGCGCTCTGGGAGCTGACGTGGCGTCACGGAGCTGAAGGCCTTAGCCTGACAGGCTGGCGCACCGAGCGGGTCGAGACTGCGCGCTACGTGAGCGGCCCGTCAGGCACTGATGAGAAGGCGGCGAGCCGCGCCGTCACTCCTGGCGGTGCTGGGCTGTATTCAGCGCGGACCCAAGAGGTGCTGGGCCACAACCCGATCTGGTCCGAGCTGCTGATGAAGGGGCAGGAGACCTGGCTTGGCCAGCTCGAGGCCGGCCTGGGAACCGACATCATGGGCCACTCGGGCCTGGCGATTGGCGACGTCGATGGCGATGGGCTCGAGGATCTCTATCTGCCACAGCAGGGCGGACTGCCGAACCTTCTGCTGCGACACAATCCTGACGGCACTGCCGATGAGATCGGCGCTCGCGCCGGGGTCGACTGGTTGGATCGTTCGCTGAGTGCGCTGTTGATCGATCTCGACAACGATGGCGATCAGGATCTCGCGTTGAGCACCAGCTTCGGCCTGGTGATCATGGAGAACGACGGCACGGCACGTTTCCAACTGCGCGCGACCGAGCCTGCGGCTCGCCTGGCATACTCGCTGGCCGCTGCCGACTACGACAGCGACGGCGATCTCGATCTCTACGCTACGCGCTACAGCCCGTCGAGCGGCGATCCGGTAGAGGAGTCCGTCGACGTTCCGAATCCGATTCCGTACCACGATGCGGAGAACGGCGCGCCCAACGTGCTGCTGCGCAACGACGGAAACTGGCGCTTCAGCGATGCCACCGTGGCCACGGGCCTCGACCGGGACAACCGACGCTGGAGCTTCGCCGCCTCGTGGGAAGACTTCGACAACGACGGCGATGCCGACCTCTACGTCGCCAACGACTTCGGACGCAACGCGCTCTACCGCAACGACGGGGGTCGGTTCGTCAACGTCGCTGCCGAGCTCGGGGTAGAGGACACCGCCTCCGGCATGTCGGTTACCTGGGGCGACGTCGACCGTGACGGTCGGATGGACCTCTACGTCAGCAACATGTTCTCAGCCGCCGGCCACCGCATCACCGCCCAACCGCGGTTCCAGCCTGGCGTCACGGCAGCGACGCGTCGCTCTTTGCGCCGCTTGGCGAAGGGCAACTCGCTGTTCTTGAACCGCGGGCCGCGCTTCGAAGAGGTCAGTGACGAAGCCGGCGTCACCATGGGGAGGTGGGCCTGGGGTTCGCTCTTCCTGGATCTCAACAATGACGGTTGGCAAGACTTGGTGGTGACCAACGGCTTTCTGACCTCGCACCGGGCGGACGATTTGTGAAGCTTTTTCTGGCGACAGGTCGTGTCGCGCGCTCCCGAGACAGTCGATAGCTCTCGTAGCGGGTATGTCGACGCCTTCCGCACCGTCTTCGATCTCCATGCCAAGGGGCATTCGTTCAGCGGCCGCGAGCGCCACTGCGCCTTCCTCAATACCGGCCGCTCGGAGAGTCCGCGCTTCGCCAACGTGTCGTCGGTCTCCGGGCTGGACCTGATCGACGACGGCCGCGGCCTGGCCGCGGTCGACTGGGATCACGACGGCGATCTCGATCTCTGGACCACCAACCGCACGGCCCCGCGGGTGCGCTTCTTGCGCAACGATCTGCCCCCCGGATCCCACACCCTGCAGCTCAAGCTCCAGGGAGCGAAGGTCAACCGCGATGCCATTGGCGCTCGCGCCACCCTCGTCGGTATTGCTCCCTCCGGCGAGCGCATCACCTGGCTACGCACGGTGCGAGCGGGGGAGGGCTTCCTCTCGCAATCGAGCCGGTGGCTGCATTTTGGCCTCGGCGAGATCGAACGCATCGAGAGCTTGGTCATCACCTGGCCGGGAGGCAAGCGCGAGGAGATCTCGGGCATCGAGGTGGATGCCAGGTATCTGATCGTCGAAGGCTCGAAGCGTGCTCAGCCGGCAGTGCCGGTCTCTCGAGTGCCGGTCCCGCCGCAACTGGCGGAGGACGCTGCCGCGGTCTCACCCGTGAGCGCGCCACCCGCCCGCACGCCGCGTCGAGCCGTATTGGCAGGCCGCGTGCCGTTGCCTCAGCTGGAGTATCGAGATTTTGCCGGACAGCCGCGCCGCCTGCGACGTGAGATCCGGCAGCCCACACTGATCAACCTGTGGGCCAGCTGGTGCCTGGCCTGCGACGGCGAGCTGCGTGAGCTGACCGAGAGAGCTGAAGACCTCGCAGCCGCCGGGCTCGACGTGGTGGCGCTGTCGGTAGATGGTCTCGATCCCGAAGCCGCGACGGGTAGCGAGGACGCTCGTCGTTTTTGGCGCCGGCTCGATCCACCGTTCACCGTCGGCTTCGCCCAGCGTGAGCTGCTCACCAAGCTGCAGTGGGTGCATGACCGATTGTTCTCACGCCAGATACCGTTCGCGGTACCGAGCAGTTTCTTGATCGACGCGCAGCGGGATCTCGCCGTCTTCTATCGCGGACCGGTCAGCACGGAGGAATTGCTCGCCGACGTGCGGCGACTCGAAGCCCGGGCTGAAGCGCGGCGTCGGCTCGCGACACCGTTTGCGGGTCGCTGGCTGGCGCCGCCACAGGGAGTGAGGTTGACTGGCCTGGCTCAGCGCTTTTGGGACGAAGGCTATGTCGAAGACGCTCTGGTCTACTTGGATCGCGCGGTCGCCGAGCAGCCACGTGACGCCAGCCTATGGACTAGCCTGGGGCGGGTGCTGGTCGAAACCGGGCGGCTCGACGGTGCGGAGGATGCCTACCGCCAAGCGTTGAGGCTGGATCCCGAAGGCGTGGACGCTGCCAAGAATCTGGCGGATCTCTACATGGCGCGGGGGCGTCCCTCGGACGCTCTGGCGCTCTACCTGCGGGCTGCTGAGCAGGGGCACAATGTCGAACTGCTCTACAACCTGGCCAATGCGCTAGCGGCCGACGGCCAGCTGGACGACGCTCGCAGCCGCTACCGTCAAGCGCTCGAGATCCAGCCCGACTATGCTGCGGCCTACAACAACCTGGGCGCTCTGGAGCTGCGGGCCGGCGATACCGAAGCGGCACGCAGGAGCTTCGAGCGTGCCCTCGAGCTCGATCCCAAACTGGGTGACGCGGCAGCCAACCTGGGTCTGATGGCAGCGGCCGCCGGTCGGCTGGAGGAGGCCGGCGACCGTCTGCGCCGGGCGCTAGCGATCGCCCCCGAGTCGGCTCCGATCCGCAACAACCTGGGCGTGGTGCTGCTGCGCCAGGGGCGCACTGGTGAGGCCGCCGAGCAGTTCGAGAAGGCGGTCGCTCTCGATCCCGACTACGCCGACGCCCGCAGTAATCTCGAGCTGGTGAGATCGCAGGGCCAGCTAGAGCACTGAGCCTGGGCGACTCGGCCCGAGCAGTCTCAGTGCAAGTGCCTGCCTGAGTGAGGGCAGGCTGCGAGCTCAGTAGTCCAAATAGGAAGAGTCTGTTGACTTCGTGAGCTTCCTGGTGATTCCACGGAACGCTTCATATGCGTTGGCATAGTCGCTAGTTGAGAGCTCGCTCTTTGCCATGATCGCCTCGAGAACTTCGGTCTGCTCCGGGACCGGAGTGCCGGTCCAGCGGATGGCCTGCTGTGCGGCTTGGCGAAGTAGCACTGCGTCCTGATCCAAGGCTGCCAGTCTTCCAATCTCGATCCACTGGCCAAAGTCCAAGAATCGCTTCTCGGAAGACTCGAGAGTACTGGCTCGGAAATCATCCTCGGTCTGCTGCGCCTTCCCCAAGAGCGGCACGATGTCTTCGGTGCGGATCTCTTCGAGCTCTTCAAAACTCTCAGAGAGTGTTTCGAAGCCAGTGACGAAAGCGAAGTCAGAGTTCTCGATATGAGCCGCGATGTGCGACGCAAGCCCGTTGGCCGAAGTTCCGTCACGCGCCATGATCGCGAGCTGCAGGTCAATCGAGAGGACACCGACTCGGTAGGCGAGGGCTTCTGCGCTGCTCGGCGCTTCCTCGGAACCCCGAAAGGTCTGCCAGCCCTGCTGAAGAAAGCTCTCGTGCTCGGCAATCGATTCTGCGTCGACTTCAGCTAGCCAATCATCTGGAGGTGGACGCAGCGGGACGACCCAGAACTGATAGGTCATGATCGCAGTCAACAGAACTGCCGCAGCAGAGAGCAGCGACGTGACGGCGCCTTTGCGCCGCCAGGGAACGACCTTCGGCGAGCCGGACTGCTCCGATGCGATCTCCTCTTCTCGGAATCGCACGGTCTCCATGAAGACCTCGTAGTAGTCCTCGTCGCGCAGCAGCTGCTCTTCGACTCGGGCCTTACGGTCTCCCGTGAGGCGTCCGTCGACGTAAGCCGCCAGCTCTTCGAGATCTGGAGTGTCTTCGAGCGTCGTCACGATACCTCTCCGCACGGTGTTTCCCCGTACCCTGTCTCGCAGTACCGAGCCTCTACGTTCTGTGCTTCTGCAATCATTCGCTTATCTACTAGACGGCCCAATCTTTAGCTTTCGCTCCGATCGCTATCTTTCTCTCGATTCTCTGAATCATGCTCCGGTGCCTCATCTTCGGCGCTGTTCTCTGAGTCTTCATCGCCAAAGTTGGCATGGAGGTCGGCTCCGGCCCAACCAAGAATCTCGCGCACCTCATCCCAGGTCAAGCCTTCGGCCTGCAGGGCCTGCTTGAGCGAAGCGAGGCATTTGGCACGCCGGCTGTAGAGCGGCCGCTGCTCGAGGCCGAGCGTCGTGGCGATGATCGAGAGGGGTAGGCCGTCGCGGTAGTGCATCTTGAGGATCAGGAGATCCTGCGCGCTCAGCGTCTTCAATGCCAGGTTGAGCACCTCGTCGAGTCGTTCCATAGTCTGAGTGCGCTCCCGGTCGACGACCCCGCGTTCCGTGTCGCTGGCAGAGTGGGCGTGCTCCACCTGCTCGAGCTTCTCCTCGCCCAAAAAGCGTCGCGGCGGCTTGGGCTCCGGAAGCTGATCCGCCAGAGCCCGCAGCTGTGCCTCGCTCTCTTCGATGTTGTTTTGACGCTTGAGGATCTCGATCGCGGCGTCGACGCTGTGGCGATCCCTGGCGATCAGGCGCTCGAGCGCCAGGGCAGTCGGTCCCAGGCGTCGGGCCGTCGCGGTATGCCGGAACTTGCCGAATTTGTGATTGCAGAAGTCGCGTAGCTGGTTGTTGATCACCACCGTCAGGTAGGTGGCGACTGAGCTTTCGCCGCGATGCTTGCGCAGCACGGCGTAGTCGTTCTCGATCAGTTTGAGGGTGACGCGGGAGTGGAAGTCTTCCGAGTCTTCGTTGCCAAAGCCAGCCCGCCGCGCCGCCGACATGGCAACACGCTCGATCAGCTGGCGATGATCTTTGAAGATCCGTTTCGGCGTCGTCTCCGGTTTACGACGCCACCAGCGGCTTCGCTGTCGCGATCCGCGTCCGCTCATCTTTCCTTCGCCCGCGTCGCGCTTCTCTCCAGGCACCCCCTCGTCTGGCGCCAGATCCGGCTCGGCATATTGTAATGGTTTCTCCGGTTTGAGGCGCATTCTACTTACCTGTCGAGCCGCGAGGGGCCGGTCTCACTGATAGTCGTATTTCGGGCTAATGAGCTCGGGCCAGTCAAATCGTCTGAATTTCTTTTTTGAAATCTTCGGAATGGGTCCGTCCATTCATGCAAGCACAGGAAAGGGGCGGGCACAAATGGCCAGCTCGTCTCCAAAACCGATCGGTTGTTCCTGCTGATGCCGTCGATCTCCGCTGCGGAGATCGCCTCAGTGAACTTGACCGCCAACCGAGTGGTTCGGGTCTTGGGTAGACCCGAGAAGGAGACACCATGTCTATTTATTGTTTTTCGTCTCGCACGCCGTCTTCGTCCCGTAATCGTTTCTTTTCGACGCTCTTCGCACTGTGCTGTCTGCTCGCTACACCGGGCTACGCCACGTTCGTTCAGGATCCCTCGACCTGCCTCGACGCGCCGTCCGTAGCGCTCGACGCGACGACACGGTTTACCGGTTTCGATGTGACCTCGCCGTACTTTCGCGTCGACGTACCGTCGGCGGGGTTGTTGAGCGTCAGGGTTTCGGCGCTGGATCTGGCGGAGTTGACGCTCGATCTCAACGGAGTTGACTGTGACGCCCACAAAGGGCGCGACTTCGCCGTCGTCGAACGCTCGGCCGCGCATTTGGTTGTGAACGTTTTCCGTTCCGGTTCCTATACCTTTCGTATCGGTACGGATCCGCTGGCTCCGCCGCTCGAACGAAAGATTCAAACGGCGTTTGTAGGCTACGTTTCGCCACCGGTCGGAACCGAAGCCGGCGAGGACGAGGATGAGATTGAAGTCGAGCCGGACCCGGTTCGAGCCGGCGGGTGGGAGCTTCGCAGGATGCGAACCGCTGGCCTGGCCTCCGCTTCGAGCAGCGGCGCCGGTGACGCGGGTGAGGACGAGGACGAGATCGAAGTCGAGCCGGACCCGCTGCAGGACTCGAGCTCGCAGTCTCATTTTGCTCCAGGAAGCACGCCGCTCTCGGCCGACGCGACGGAAACCCAAGGTGGCACCGGTGATGCCGGTGAGGACGAAGACGAGATCGAAGTCGAGCCGGATCCGTTGCTGGGTCCCGGCCTGCCCGCGAGCAGTACTCTGGGCTCCAAACTGCAGGAGTTGTGCCGCCAAGGGAGCTTCGACGATCACGGCGATATGGCCACGTGCGCGACCTTTGTTCCCCACGGTCAGGAAGCGTACGGAACCCTGAGTAACGGCTTCGGTGATGACGAAGATGCATTCACGTTCCTCGTCGGTTCCGAGCGGTCGCCGGTTTCGATCACCATCACCAGCGAAGTCGAGCTCGTGGCTGGGCTCTACGATCAAGCGGGACGGCTCGTCGAGCGGTTGGTGCGAGGCGAGCGTGAGGTCCAGGTGACGCGAGCGCTCGCCACGGGCACCTACCTGATCCGTCTCATCGGTTCGCACGGTGGGGAAGGGAGCTACGGTTTGTCGGTGACTTCGACGCAGCAATAGGCCCTGCCGGATCCCACCGTAGGTAGCGATCCTTGAGGAGGCAGCCGGCTTCAGGTCGGCTGCCTTGTTGACACTCTGCTCACTCATGAGCGAGCAGGCCTTCCATTTCAGCCTGATACTTGGCCAACTCTTCGGGTTTCCCCCAGGCCTCATAAAGATCGATCAGGTGTTGCAGCGCTTTGCGCTTTCTCCAGGATGCGGGACCGCGCTCTTCACGAATTCTGGAGTAGCTCTTAACGAGAAAGGGTTCGGCCTCGCTGTACTGTTCGCCCTTGACTAGGATCGAGCCCAGAATCGTCCTCGCTTCAGCGGTCCCAACGCTTTCTGGCGTTCGACTCGAAAGAACCCCCAAGGCTTTGAGGATCAGATCATGTGCAGATTCGAGATCTCGACTCGCAAGGACTTCCGCAAGGTCCTTTTGAACTCCAGCGCTGGAGCGGCCCGACTCCTCGAGAAGCTTGATCGATTCTCTGTAGAGTTCCTCAGCTTCATGCGTGACACTCCGTGTTGCTTGGATCATGCCTAGCAGATGTGCTGCCCTTGCAATTCTGTCCTTCCGAGGTAGTTCGGCTAACCTCCTGGCTTCAAGCGCCTTCCTGGCATGTGGCTCGGCGCTGTCTTGATCTCCGAGGGCAAAGTACGTTGCTGCGACATGCCAATGGCTTGTAGCAACGTCTTGATCTACAGCGTTTTCCAGGGAATCGTAAGCTTCCTGGCGAGCTGCCAAGATTTCTTTATAGATTGCGAGCGCATCTTCAAGTTGGTTCTGGCATTTAAGGGTCGATGCCAAGTTATTTTTTACTCGAAAGAGTTCGAAAGCGGGTTGGCCTAGATCAATGCGCATCCTGAGAGATCTGCTGAAGTAAACCTCAGCCTCTTCGCATTTCTCTTGTTGAAAGAAGAGTGCTCCGAGATTGTTAAGCCGTAGCGCGACCTCAGGATGTGGTTTTTTGTCATAGAAATCTTGCGCTTTCTCGAGTGCGCTCCTCATGAAACGCTCCGCTTCTGATTGCCTTTCGAGCGCTAGAAATACTTGGGCAACACCACCTGCGACCTGTATCTGATCAAGTGGTTCTAGCTTCGGTGAATCAATATTTTGGGCTGCCCTTTCGGCGAGTTGACTCATCGTTAGATTTGAGCCTTCCGTACCTCGCGTGAGGCCTCTTACAAGATCTGCAATGAACTCTGACATTAGCCCTTGCGCAGAATTGCTGCTCTCGCTCCGCTGTACGGCTATATCTCTTTCTTTGTCAGACGCGGCCCTCTCATCCGCCTCCTGTTTCCAGAGCAATCCCAGAACAAGGCCAAGTAAAACAAAAGCCAATGTAACTGCCAACGCAAGTTGATTTCGCTTCAGAAATTTCCCAGCCCGGTACGCAAACGCGCCGGATCGCGCCAGGACCGGCAGTCCATCCAGATGCCGCAAGATATCTTCTGAAAGCTGCTCGACCGACGAATACCGCAGCTCCGGCTCCTTGCGCATCGCCTTGAGCACGATGCTGTCGAGGTCGCCAGACAGCTGCCTTCGCAGCCTCTTGGTGTCGATCGCGGAGTCTTCGGCTGCCGAAGGCGAGGCGGTATTGGGCGCCCGCCCCTTGGTCGTACACTCATCCGCCCGCCTGCGAACCGCCGTGCTTGGCTTGTCCGGCTCCTCCTCGCAGATCGCCCGCTCCATCTCCATGCGCTGCTTGCTGTCGGCATGGTAGGGATCGAGGCCGGTCAGCAGCTCGTAGAGCAGGACGCCGAGCGAGTAGACGTCGCTGGCCGTGGTGATCGGCTGCGAGCGGATCTGCTCTGGGCTGGCGTAGCGTGGCGTCAGCGGGCCCTCTTGCGTTAGGGTGGTGAGAGGATGCGGCGCCAGGTTCTCGTCGAGCATCTTGGCGATGCCGAAGTCGAGCAGCTTGGGCTCGCCGTCGGCGGTCACCAGGATGTTGCCCGGCTTCAGATCACGATGCACCACCAGGTTGCGGTGGGCGAACTGCACCGCCGAGCACACTTTGCGGAACAGCTTCAGCCGTGACGCAATCGATAGCTGATGGTGGCGGCAGTAGCGCGTGAGCGGCTCACCCTCGACATACTCCATCACGAAGTAGGGCAGGTGATCGGCGGTGGCGCCGCCGTCCAGCAGATGGGCGATGTTGGGGTGGGTCAGCCGGGCCAGGATCTGGCGCTCGTTGTGGAAACGCTTGACCGAGATCTGATCGACGTCGAGCCCGCGCCGAATTACCTTGAGCGCCACCTTCTGCTCGAAGTCCTGTCGCTCCGCCAGATAGACCGCTCCCATGCCGCCGCGATCCAGCAACTGGGTCAGGGTGTAGCCGCCGATAGTGCGCCCGACCCCCTGATCCTCGGCGTAGACGTCGAACGCCGGCTTGAGATCCGGGCGTCCCGGCGCGCTCTCCGTTTCGAGCATCGACTCGACCTTGCGCAGCATCGACGTATCGTCGGCGCACTCGCGGTCGAGGTAGCGCGCCCGCTGCTCCGGGGGCTGATCGAGCACCGCATCGAGGAGCTCGAGAACACGCTGCTCGCGCTCGATACTCATGGAGCGCTAGCGAGGTGGAGCGGGTTGACGAGGGCCGGCGTTGGAACCGGATTGGGCTTCTCAGCTCGATACGGTGATGGATGCAATAGCTCGTTCCTCAACTCCTTGGCAGTGACGGTCTCGGGCAGTGACGGTCTCGGGCAGTGACGGTCTCGGGCAGTGACGGTCTCGGGCAGTATCGTGCCGCCTGCTACAGCGCAATCCGTAAAGCTAAATCATCACCGTCATGTCAATCTGCGCGGGACTGACGCCGGCTGAGGGCGCTGCCCGCGCGAACCTCACGTTCTCAGGGAGGAGCCAGCTCTGCCAGCAGCGCGACGTATCGGGACTGTTTTTCGGGCTTCTCCCAGGCTTCATAGAGATCGATCAGCCGTTGGATCGCTCGCCGCGTGCGCCAGGACGCGTCGCCTCGCTGAATGCGGATCTGGCGCAGGCTCTCGCGCAGGTACGGTTCGGCCTGCTCGAGCTCGTAATTCTCGACCAGGATAGCTCCCAGCACTCCCATCGCCTCAGCGGTCGCCGCATGATTGGGCGCTCGAGGCGATAGGGTCTTCAAAGACTCGTCGACGAGCCGTCGCGCCGTCTCGAGATTCACCGGCGCCAACAGCCCGGCGAGCTCCGCCTTGATGCGCGCCGCCTTGATCCCTGATCGACTGATCTCGCCTTGATTCAGGATCCTGAGAGCCTCGCGATAGAGCGCCTCGGACTCCGGTCGCAGGCCGCGCTCCGCTCGGACTCTCGCCATCAGGAATATCGCTTTGTAGACGTGATCGTCGACTCTGGGCGATTCGTTGCGCCGCATCTCCAGGGCCTGTGAGGCGTGCGGCTCTGCGGAGTCGAAGTCGCCGAGAGCGTAGTAGGTCGAGCCGAGGTCCCAATGACTCGTCGCAAGCTCCGAGTCAGCGGCCCTCCCGATCGAGCCCTTGGCTCGCACCCAGCCCGCCAGCACTTCCAAATAAAGCTCGAGCGCTTCTGCGTGCCGATTCTGGGATCTGAGGGTCGCTGCCAGGCTGCGCTTGCTGTGCAACAGCCCGCGATCCGCGACACCCAGGTCCTGACGCTGGCTCACCGCGGCGGTGAGGGCTACCTCCGCCTGCGCGTGCTCCTCACGCTCGTGCAGCACGGCGCCGACATTGTCGAGACGCTGGGCCACTTCCGGGTGAGGCTGGCCGTAGTGGGCGAGTGCCGTTCTCAAGGCCTGGTCCATGAAGACGGTCGCTTCGGACCGAAAGCCCATCTCGCGCAGGATTTCGCCAATTCCGCCGGCGAGCGCCGCTTGCTCAGCGGGCGTAGGGTCTCCCGCTGAGATCGCCTCGGTGGCCTTGTCGGTGAACTGCTGCACGGCCTCCTCTGGGCTCTGGGGTCTATTGGGATCCTCGACGATGGCTCGCATCACCCTCGCATAGAGCCCGGCCATCTCGCGCTGGGCGGCATCGCGCTGCTGGCTGGCGGACAGCTCGAGCTCCAGCTCATGCCGCGAGCGCTCGCGCTGCCATGAGGTGAGGGCGAAGATCAGCAGCGCCGCTAGTGCCGCAATCGCGATGCGATATCTGCGCTCGTTGCGCTTCCACCGAGAGCGACTGGAAGCCGCCGCGCTGCCGTCAGCCGGCGAACCGGGCGAGGTTTCGACGCGTTGCGTGGTCACCGGCCCTCAGGTGGGGGGAGGGGTCGTGGTGTCGTCAGCGGAGCCTTCGGCGCGGTGGCTGTCTTGCTGAGATTCGCCTTCGCCTTCTGGCGAGGAGCCGCCGGAGCCGTTGGCCGAGGCTTGCTTCGGGGCGGATTGTTCGGCTTCCTCTTCGTAGCGCCGCATCCGTTCTCGTAGCCAGATCTTGGCGGTCTTCAGCTTGCGGCCCACCGTGTTGATCGACAGGCCCTTCTCCCTAGCGATCTCTTTCTGCTTGAGCCCCATGAAGTACCACAGCTCCACGATGTCGTGGCGCTCGGGGTCGATCTCCTTGAGCTCTTCGAGGGCTTCGTTGAGGGCCAGGATGTCGTCCGGGATCTCGGGCAGGCGATGGAAGTTCTCGTCCAGCGACATCTTGGGCTCGCCGCCGCCGCGCTTCTCGGCGTTCTTCTTGCGAGCGTGATCCACCAGGATGCGGCGCATCAGCCGGGCCAGCGCGCTGAAGAACTGCGAGCGGTCTTTCCACCACCAGGTCTTGCGGTCGACCAGCTTCAGGTAGACCTCGTTGACCAGCGCCGTGGGCTGCAGGGTGTGGTTCGGCGATTCGCCGTCCATCGCCCGCCTGGCGAGGTCGCGCACCTCGTCCGCCACCAGCGGAATGAGCTTGTCCAGGGCGTCGGGATCGCCAGCGCTCCACTCTCGCAGGAGGTGGGTGACGTCGTTGGAGGGGTTGGTCACGGCGCGGGGATTGTAGCAGCAGCGGCTCGAGTCGACTCCTGGACTCTACCGGAGATTCGATTTTCCGGGAGGACTGTGCTGCCCAGCGCGTCCGAGTTTCTCACCGAATTTCCCGAGCCGGTGGGGTTTTCGGAGTCGGATTCACGCTGTAGCTGAAGAACGAGGTGTGTCGACGCGCGAGGCGTCGACGCGCGAAGGAGACCCGAAGGCGCTGGGCTGCCAGCGTCGAGTCGATTCGAGAATCAATGCTGGCCGCCTTTCCCTATCGCCCGCCTGCGGTTTCCTGCCGACACCGTAGGGGCACTTCATCGGTACGACTCCGAGGATCTGTTGTACTGAACGGACCCTCTCTTGGCACCTTCGGGGTGTACCGAGCCTGTCGTGTTTCTCATGGGCGGCCAGCACTTCTGAATCAGGATTCTGGAAAAGGGGGACCGGGATCAAGGGTCTACAGCAGCCGAGCAGGCGAGTGCCCTGCCCGGCGTTGAGTGCAACCGCCTGATGCGCAGTGGTTAGAGGGAGATTATTGAATGTTTCAGGATCGCAGACAGCAAGCTAAAGACGTCCGCATCGCCGCCGCCGAGCTCGCCGCCGCGCGGCCCCATCCCAGGCACGTCGACAACGGGGACGAGCAGAAACTCCGCCGCGTTGAGCCCGATCCATGCGAGCCAAAGGATCCGAGTAAGAACAAGTCCGTACCTTCTTATCTCGCCAGCTTCACCAAAGGCATGCCGCACAATAAGGATACCGGCCTTATTGAAAATGCCAGTGACTTCCAGAGGTTTGTCAAGGGGATCGACAGCGGCGATCCCGCG
>JBCCEE010000108.1:0-20372 GCA_039030415.1 Acidobacteriota bacterium | reverse complement strand
TAAGGTATATTTGTTTTTTTATCGCTTTTTGTATGTGACGTTTGTATGTTTTTTTTAGATATTTTTTTAAGTTACGTTTAAGGTTTTTTAAATTAACGCATTTATTTTTCGTTTCACGCTATTTTAAAGACACGCATATATGTGACGTTCCACGCTATTTTAAAGACACGAATTAATGTAACGTTCCACGCTATTTTAAAGGCACGCATATATGTGACGTTCCCCGACAACCTGGTCGGCGGCGAGATCGTCCCGCCGCGCGACGTGCGTCGCCTCGACGGCGACGATCCCTACCTGGTGGTGGCCGCCGACAAAGGCACTGCCACGTTTTCCGACATCGCCAACGGCATCTCTGAGGAGCGCGGCTTCTGGCTCGGTGACGCTTTTGCCTCCGGCGGCTCGGCAGGCTACGACCACAAGAAGATGGGCATCACCGCCCGCGGCGCCTGGGAATCGGTCAAGCGTCACTTCCGCGAGCTCGGCAAAGACATCCAGAGCGAAGATTTCAGCGTCGTCGGCGTTGGTGACATGTCGGGCGACGTGTTCGGTAACGGCATGCTGCTGTCGCGCCACATCAAGCTGCACGCCGCTTTCAACCACCTGCACGTCTTCGTCGATCCGGATCCTGATCCTGAATCCTCGTGGCGCGAGCGCCTGCGGCTCTTCCAGCTGCCGCGCTCGAGCTGGGCCGATTACGACAGCGCGGTGATCTCGGCCGGCGGCGGCGTCTTCGAGCGCTCCGCCAAGTCGATCCCGGTGTCCCCCGAGATCGCCGCCATGCTCGAGATCGAAGACGAGCGCATCACGCCCGCCGACTTGATCCGTCGGCTGCTCACCGCCGAAGTCGAGCTGCTGTGGTTCGGCGGCATCGGCACCTACGTCAAGGCCCACGACGAGACCGACGAGATGGCCGGTGACCGCGCCAACGACCCGCTGCGGGTCGACGCCCGCGACCTTCGCGCCAGGGTGATCGGCGAGGGCGCCAACCTAGGTGTCACCCAGCGCGGCCGCATCGAATACGGCCACCTCGGCGGGCGCCTCAACACCGACTCGATCGACAACTCGGCGGGCGTCGACTGCTCGGATCACGAGGTCAACATCAAGGTGCTGCTCGGCGATGTCGAGGCCGCCGGCGACATGACGCGCAAGCAGCGCGACGAGCTGCTGCGCGAGATGACCGACGAGGTCGCCGACCTGGTGCTGCGCGACAATTACCTGCAGACCCAGGCCATCACCGTCACCCACCGCCTCGGCCCCAGGCTGTTGGACCGCACGGGTCGCTTCATCCGTCGCCTCGAACGCTCGGGGCGGCTCGATCGCAAGATCGAGTTCCTGCCCGATGACGAGACCCTGCAGGAGCGCATGCAGCGCGGCGTCGGCTTTTCACGCCCCGAGATCTCGGTGCTGCTGTCCTACGCCAAGATGGAGCTCTACGATGAGCTGCTGGACTCGGACCTGCCGGAAGGCGGTTACATGAAGGCCGAGCTGCGGCGCTACTTCCCGCAGCCGCTGCAGGATCGCTTCGACGCCGCGATTCTCGACCATCGCCTGAAGCGCGAGATTATCGCTACGGTAGTCACCAACAGCATCGTCAACCGCGTCGGCATCGCCTTCCTGCACGAGGTGCGCGAGCGTACCGGCATGGTGGCGGCGGATATCGCCCGCGCCTATCTCATCAGCCGCGAGATCTTCGGCATGCCGGCCCTGTGGCGTCAGATCGAAGCCCTCGACAACCGCATGCCAGCCTCGGTGCAGGCCGCCATGCTGGCCGAATGCGGTCGCTTGATCGAGCGCGGAGCCGTGTGGTTCCTGCGCGAAGAGACCAAGCCGCTCGACATCCGCGTCCAGATCGAGCGCTATGCCGACCCCATCCGCGAAGTCGTTGAAGGTCTAGAGAGCCTGCTCTCAGAAGCCGATCGCAAGCTCGTCGCCGAGCGCGCCGCAGCCAGCGTCGAGGAAGGGGCGCCCGAGGATCTCGCCAACCACATCGCCCGCCTGCCGCTGCTCGCTCCGGGCTGCGACATCGCCAGGATCGCCAGGGACACCGGCCAGGGGGTTCCCGAAGTCGGCGGCGTCTACTTCACGGTCGGCGCCCGTCTCGGTTTCGACTGGCTGCGTCGCGCCGCCAGCCACCTGCCGAGTGAGTCGGCCTGGGACAAGCTCGCCATCACCGCCATCATCGACGACCTCTACGGCCACCAGAGCGACCTGACCCGGCGCATCATCGAAACTGCCGGCGACGAGGCCGACGCCTCGGCCATCGACCGCTGGTCCGAGGACCGCCGCTCCCTCGTCTCCCAGACCAAGCACCTGCTGGCCGAGCTACAGAGCGTCGCCAGCCCCAACCTATCGATGCTCGCCGTCGCCAACCGTCAGCTCAAGTCGATGACAACATGAGGTTTATCCGATCCGATCTGCCTCAAGAACTGGTCTGGCGGACTCGAAACTAGGCTAAAGAGTTAGTCTGTACGACTCCGCCGACCCCGTTTGCACCCGGTGCGATTACGTTTGGCGCTGGCCCAAGGCGTTCGCGCGGCGTGCAATCGCGTCTGGCGCTGGCCAAAGGCGTTCGCGCCGCGTGCAATCGCGTTTGGCGCTGGCCAAAGGCGTTCGCGTGGCGTGCAATCGCGTCTGGCGCCGGCCCCAGTCGTTCGCATCCGTTGCAATCGCTGTTGGGTTGTTCTCGGCGTGCTCTAATTGAAGTGTGAGCGAAGTCGAACGGAGGCAAGTCGAGAGATCAGTCGAGGCAAGCCCTGAGCAGTTTGGCCCACCCGGCTTGGATTTGGAGAAGACCAAAGCCGATACTCCAAAGGCTGGACCGGTGAGCGAGGCAGCGCCTGTCGAGGCCCCGCGCGTCGGGCTGAGGCGACGCCTCGCTGAGCGGCTGTTTGGCTTCGACTACTTCATCTCTTACCGCCGCACGTCTTCGACACGGTATGCCAAGGCGCTGCGAGCCGCGCTGATCGATCGCCGGCTGAGTGCGTTTCTCGATGCCGCGGGTGACGGCTTTGTGCCCGGGATGCCGCTGGCACGGGAGACCGCACGCGCGGTGCGGTCGTCGACGGCGATGGTCCTCCTCGTCCAGTCCGACACGTTCGAGTCGGAGTACATCATCGACGAGATCCGGCGCTTTCATCGTGCGGGCAAGCTGCTGGTACCGATCGATCTCGACGGCACGCTCGCGCGCTTGCGCAACGACCCGGAGGCGCGGCAGGAAGTGACCGACGATGAGGAGACGCGCGGTCTCCTCGAGGCCACGTGCCTGTCACCCATAGCCATCGAAGAGGAGGATAGGGCGCAGGAGCCGAGCCAGGATGTCGTCGACAAGCTTGCTGGCGGTCTGGGCACGCTCACGCGTGCCGTGTTGAGGGCCCGCTTCATCTTGGCGACGGCCCTCCTGGTGGTTCTGCTCGCTAGCGCAGCCATGGTCGGATGGACCCAGGAGAGGGCTGCCCGAAAGCAGAGCCTGCGTCGGCTGGCTGAAGTCGAGTGGAGGGCGGCTATCCTCGCCCGTGAGGACACCGATTCGATCCGCGCCGCGCACCATTTCCTGGCGAGCGCCACGGCATCGGCCGAAGCGGGTGATGATGACCGAGTGAGTGATGCCCAACTGGCCGCGAGCCTGGAGCTGCGTGCTTTCGACCGGGCGTGGGTGCACGGCGGTGTCGTAGATGGAATCGCTTTCGCTCCTGAAGCGAAGCGCTTCGTGGCCTGGAGCCGCGAGGGACTGTTGCGGCTATGGTCGACGGAGCAGGCTCAGCCCCTGTGGAGCGCTGCGGAATCGACTCCGATTGACGACGTTCTCTGGCTAGCGCAGGGGCGCCATTTCCTTTCACACTCGGGCCATGGCATCGTCGCCCGCTGGGCACCCGCCGAGAGCAATCAGCCGACTTGGCGCTATGAGCACGACAACCCGATCGATGGCTTCGGTTACCACCAGGATACCGGCCGAGCTCTCGCCTGGTCCGGCGATGGTTATGTGTTTCTTCTGAACGCTACATCAGGGGAGAGCCTACAAACCTGGAGACATGGCAGCTCTGTCATCAGCGGTGCCTTTGACAGCAGTGGTTCGCGGGTAGTGACCGCCAGCTCGGATGAGACGGTCTGCATGTGGTCCACAGCCGACACTGAGCCAAAGTGGTGCCAGACATTCGACTCGGGGGCGCGAGGCGCGGTCTGGTCCCCCGATGAGTCGTCAGTCTTGTCCTGGACGATCGCCGGAGCTGTCCATTTGCTCGGAGCAACCGATGGTGCGTCTGCTTGGCAGAGGCGGCACAATGACGCTGTAATCGGCGGGCGCTTCGTCGATGCCGAGACCGTCCTGACCTGGTCCGAGGATGGGATCTGCACGCTACGCGCCGTGCGCGATGGCGAAGAGATCTGGCAGCTCGAGCAGCCCGGCAACCTCGACGGATGCGACCTCGCGCCAAGCAAGGACCGTGCACTCACCTGGGCTGGCTGGGCTGGCGATCGCACCGCGCGTCTTTGGACACGATCTTCATCGACACCGTCGGCGTGGGAGGCGGTCACGTTCAGCCACGAGAGCGACGTTCATGATGCGTGGATCCAAGCCAGTGGTGACGTCCTGAGCAGGACCGCGGAAGGGCAGCTGCTGATCTGGAGCGCAGGAGAGATCGAGCCGACGTGGATGCAGCATCATCGGGGCCTTGGCGGTGTGGCGCCTGATCCGTCGGGTGGTGTGCTGAGCTGGGGAGACAACGGCATCATTCGTCGCTGGACCCCGGAGCGATCGGCGCCAACGAGTGCGCCTGTGGCCATAGGCCGTGCGGAGCTCTCGACAGATGGGAGCAGCGTCCTTTCAGCGACCTCCGATGCGGTGGTCCGGTACCGCGTCGCTGATGCGGAGATCTTGGACCGCTTCGAGCATCGCTGCGGTCTGCTTGGCTGGCGCCTCTTGCCGACGGGAAATGTACTGAGCTGGTGTGATGATGGACAGCTCTTCGTGTGGATCTCCAGCCAGGAGGAGCCGCGACGGCTGGACGGTGAGGACGATCTGCTCGCGGTGACGCTACTTGCCGAAGGACGGACCGCGCTGGCTTGGCATGAGGGTGGCGAGCACCGACTGTGGTCGCTCGTCGACGGCGAGAGCATCGCGACTCTCACGCACTGGAGAGCGGATGAAGTCGCATACGACGAAATGACCGGCCGGCTCATCACCTGGGGCGGACACGACCAGACTGCACGGGTATGGGATGCTTCCTCGGGCACTCCGCTCGCGGCCTATGAGCATGACAACTGGATTCAATGGGCCGCCTTCGGCGACAACGATACGCTGGTTACCTTGTCCGGGCTGGAGGTACGGCTCATTCCGGCCGAGGTCTGCGACGGGTGCGAAGTGGTTGACCGGCGTCTCAATCATGATGGTGAGCTCGAGGGTGCCGAGCTCAGTGCCGATGGCCGGAGGGTCATCACCTGGACCGACAAAGAGGTGCTCCTATGGGATGTCGGGTCGGGCCAGCTGCTGCATGAGAACGGCTACGAGGACGAAGATCCGGTCGGCCTGCGCGGCGCCGTGGTGAACGCCGATGGCTCGATGGTCGTCTCCTGGACCGCCGCCGGCCTTCGGTCATGGACACCGCAACGGCCGCACGAGATCAGCGACCATCCAGCCTCGGGAACAGCCGCCGTTCGCTTCGATCGTAACGCCGATCGCTTTTGGAGCTGGAGCCACAGCGGCGTGATTCGGCTGTGGAGTCATGGGCGGACCGAGCACCTTCTGGAACTGGCGGGGACGGATAGTGTCGGTGCTCTCGAGCTGTCGCCAGAGGGAGCTGCGCTCCTCGCTTGGGACCATGAAACCGCGCCGCGCTGGTGGTCGATCGCGGCGTCTCAGGAGCTGGATCCACACCGGGAGATGGTGGCTCTCGCCGCGCGATCTGGCGTTGGGTTTGGGGAGACCGGTCGGGTTGAAACCATGCCCTTCACCGAATGGCTAGAGCTGGTTGCAAGATAAGATCGACTCTCTGTTTGTCCGGTTAACGAGCGCTGCTAGCGCTTCATTTCCCGACGCAGCCAGAGTTTGGCGGTCTGCCAGGCTCGGGTGACGGTCGGGCGCGAGACCTGGAGCACTTCGGCGACTTCGGTTTCGGTCAGGCCGGCGAAGTAGCGCAGCTCGACGACTTTGGCCATGCGCGGCTCGAAGCCCTCGAGGGCGGTCAGCGCTTCGTCGAGCGCCAGGATGTCGACGTCGACGTCCATCGTTGGCTCGGGCGCCTTGTCCAGCGGCAGGACGGCGGAGGTCGGGATCCGGCGCCCCGCACTTTTGCGGCGGGCGTGATCGATCAAGATGCGACGCATCGCGATCGCCGCGGTGGCGAAGAAGTGGCGGCGATCGTTGTAGCGTGGCTGCTCACCGCCGAACAGCCGCAGGTAAGCCTCGTGAACGAGCTCGGTGCCGAGTAGCGAGTGGCCGGAGCGCTCCTTGCGCAGAAAGAGCGCCGCCTGCTGGCGCAGCTCGTCGTAGACGATCGGCAGGATCTCTTCGACGACATCCTCGCTGTAGGCTTCACCCTGAAGGATTCTGGTGACGGTTGAGCGCGCATCCGACATATTGAGGAGAACCTATCAGACTCGCGTACCGGTCGGTCGGTAAAATCTCACTTTGTGCAGATTGCTTGGGCTCAGCTCAGCTCATCGAGGCCGGACCAGGTTTCCTCGCTGTCGTCGAACTCCGGCAAGCCGGGCTGGATACCGCGCGCTTCGTTGACCCGCCAGCTCCACAGGATTGACCATTTGAGGTAGGTGCCGTAGGCCTGCAGCAGGCAGAAGACCAGGCCGCGCATGCCGTCGAAGATGCCGAGCTGAATGAAGTAAGTGCGCAAGAAGCGCCATACGGATCTTCCCAGGACTTCCGCCACTCCCGGGCGCTTGCCGTCCTTCCAGCCCTGAGAGGCACCCCAATGGCTGTATTTGACGATGCGCAGCACGTAGGTGTGGAAGTCCTCCACCATGTAGTGGTCCATCTTCTTGCGCAGCAGCGGCGCCGGCCCGCGGGTCTTCATGTCGGCGTGCACCCGACGGTTGGGATAACGACCCGCGCCCTGCTTCAGCAGACGGATGACCTGATCGCGCTGCCAGCCCGAGAAACGGATGACTCGGCCCAGAAAGAACACGCGCCGCCGAATGGTGTACGCGTCGTGGGTTGGACCGTTCGCCAACAGCTCTTCGATCTCGTCGCGCAGCTCCGGGGTGCAGCGCTCATCGGCGTCGAAGATCAGGGTCCACTCGTGCTGGGTCTGATCCATCGCCCAGTTTTTCTGGGCGGCCGAACCGAAATAGGTCCGTTGGCAGAAGGTGACTCCTTCGTAGCTCTGGACGATCTCCGGCGTGCGATCGGTCGAATACGAGTCGACGACCAGAATCTCATCGCACCACAGCAGTGATTCCAGGCATTCGGCGATGTTGGCCTCTTCATTGAACGTCGTCACCACCACCGAGATGCCGGGACGTTCAGGGCGTGCAGCTTGCTTGGGCATAGTTTCTCCTCGCGCCTGAATTGTAGAAGCTTTGGTGCGGCGGGCAAACCCGTAGCGTTGAGCGACCTCTCTCGCCTGCCCGAGGCGCTGACTCTTACGGCGCCCCGTGTACCGTCGGTTCCTTGAAAAACGGTTTGGGCAATCGCTAAACTCGCGCCTTGCTCCAGAGCGCCCAGAGCGCTCTCAGGCCCGCCACAGCGTCCATCACCCACGCCGAGATCGCTGCCCCAACACGAGTTTCAAAGGACCCGGGAGAGACGATGAGCTGCAAAACCTTGAAGGTCCTGCTGATGGCGACCGGCCTGCTCTGGGTCTTCGCCGCGGATGCCGCGGCAGCGGACGGTAGTAACGGTTGGGCGATCTACGGGGGTATCTTCGATACCCGTGGCGACGACCGTCCGGGCGTCGACGATCGGCCGTTCGAGCTCGGCATCGAGTATCGCTGGCGGGAGATCGAGCGCTTCGAGCTGCCGAGCCGGCTGCAGCTCAAGCCGACCGCGGGCCTGGCCGGCACGGAAGACGGCAACGTCTGGATCTACGGTGGCTTGCGGCTCGACGTTCAGCTCGGCGAGCGCTGGGTGATGACGCCCCAATTCAGCGTCGCGCTCTACGAGGATGGCGACGGCAAGGATCTCGGTGGGGTGGTGGAGTTTCGCTCCGGATTCGAGCTCGCCTACCGTTTCGAGAAGGGGCAGCGCCTCGGGCTGCTCTTTTACCATCTCTCCAATGCCGGCCTCTACGACTCCAACCCGGGCTCGAACTCACTGGTGCTGACCTGGGGCTTCGGTCGCTGAGACCCTACCGCCATAGGCTCTCCGCCGCGGGAGTGCTATGGTGAACGGCACAGCAGACCGCCCCAGCCCCTCGAGGCGAGCTTTCGAACCGTTTCCCGAACAGTCCAAGGACGATTGACGATGGCCCTAGATCCCGAATTGCTCGACATCCTTGTTTGCCCCAAGACCCACGGTGCGCTCGAAGTCGTGGATCTGCCCGCCGACGTCCAGCAGACGCTGATCGAGAAGTACCGCGAGCACTTCCGCGAGGATGAGCCGGTGGCCGAGAACGGTCTCTACTGCCGCGAGTCGCAGCTGGTCTACCCGGTAATCTCGGACATCCCGATCATGCTCGAGGACGAGGCGCTGTCCGCGTCCGTGCTCGAGGGCGCCGCCGGGGACTAACCTCCCGGCATGCGGCCTCGCTCCGCGGCCACGGTGTCAAAGACCAAGGTCTCAACGACCATCGTCTCGCCGAACAGCGTCTCAACGGCCAAGGTCTCGCTGACCAAGGTCTCGCTGACGACGGCGACGTCGATCACCGTCGCCAACATGGTCGGCACCGGCGTCTTCACCAGCCTGGGCTTTCAGGTCGTCGACGTTCACTCCGGATTCGCCCTGCTCCTGCTGTGGGCCGCCGGCGGCGTGTTCGCGCTCTGCGGGGCCCTCGCCTACGGTGAGCTGGCCGCGGCGCTACCGCGCTCCGGCGGTGAGTTTCACTTCCTGAGCGCGATCTTTCATCCGGCATTGGGCTTTCTGGCGGGCTGGGTGTCCCTGACCGTCGGCTTCGCGGCTCCGATCGCGCTCGCGGCGATGGCCTTCGGGCAATACCTGGCGCGGGTCGTGCCCGGCCTGACGCCGCTCGTCGCTTCCTGCGTGGTGGTCGCCCTAGTCACCCTTGCCCATTTGCGCGACCTGAAGTTCAGCAGCTCGTTTCAAAATGCCTTCACGCTGCTCAAGGTCGGCCTGGTGCTGGTTTTCATCGTCGCCGGGGTGCTCACCGAGCAGCCGACGGCGATCGACTTTGCGCCGCAGCCCGGAGATCTCGAAGTGGTGCTGGGCTCGTCGTTCGCGATCTCGCTGCTGTTCGTGATGTTCGCCTACTCGGGCTGGAACGCGGCCACCTACATCACCGGTGAAGTCGCCGATCCGGCCACCAACGTGCCGCGTTCGCTGGTGATCGGCACGGCGCTGGTGACGCTGCTCTACGTCGGCCTCAACTGGGCGTTCCTCAGGATCACGCCGATCGCCGATCTGGCCGGCCAGGTCGAGGTCGGGCATATCGTGGCGGAGGACGTGTTCGGGCAGGTCGGCGGACGTTGGATGAGCACCATCTTGTGTATCGCCCTGATCTCGACCATCAGCGCCATGACCTGGGCCGGCCCGCGCGTCACCCAGACCATGGGGCAGGACTTTGCCTTCTTTCGCGCCTTTGCCGCCACCCATCGCGACGGCAGCCCGCGCCAGGCGATCCTGCTGCAGACGGCGATCGTCCTGCTGCTGCTGCTGACCGCCACCTTCGAAGTCGTGCTGGTCTACATCCAGTTCACCCTGGTGCTTTCATCGTTCCTGGCGGTGCTCGGCGTCTTCGAGCTGAGGCGCAAGGCTCCGGATCTGCCGCGCCCCTACCGAACCTGGGGCTATCCGGTGACGCCTTTGCTTTTTCTCGCCCTCAGCGTGGCCACCATGGGGCATACTCTCGTCACTCGGCCATGGGAATCCCTGGCCGGCCTGGCGACGGTCGCCGTCGGACTGCCGATCTACTGGCTGTCGCCCAGGATGGGCGCGGACGAAAGCTCGCCCAAAATCAAGCCCGCAACAAGCGCAGACGTGAACGGCGCGGACGAAACATGACGCTACAAAACTCGAGAATCCGGTACCGTCCGGCCTGCCTCGCCCTTGGGCTGCTCGGCCTGACCGCCTGTGAAGCCCCCGTCGAGCGCCAGGAACCGGCGCCGCCCGAGACGCCACCGCCGGCCGAGGTGCGGATCGCCGCCGCTTCGGTCGACGCTGCCGCCCTGGACCAGGCCGCCAAGCTGCTGGCTGGCCTGACGCCCGCGACCCCGCCCGAAGCGGCTGCCGAGACCTGGCAGCAGCACGGCGATCGCATGGCCGAGATCTGGAGCGAGATCGAAGGACAGCATCTCGGCGCCATGCGCACTTGGGCGGCGGCCGAGCTCGCGCCGGCCGACCCGCGAGCGCCTCTGTTCTACCCGTTCAGCGGTCCCGACCTGCCGAGCGCCATGCAGTTCTTTCCCGAGGCGGCCAGCTATGTGCTGGTGGGTTTGGAATCGCCGGGCAGGATTCCCGATCTCGACAGCATCGCCTCAGAGCTCGATGCGCCGGCCCTCGAAGCCGAGCTCGGGCGGCTGCGCACCAGCCTCGACAACCTGGCTTCCGCCGGCTACTTCGTGACCAAGCGCATGGAGACCGACTTCGTCGCCGCCGAGCTCGAAGGCGCGCTGCCGTTCCTCTACTTGTTCCTGGCCCGCGCGGGCATGCCGCCGACGGCGGTTCACTTCGTCAGCCTCGAGCCCGACGGTAGCGAACGGGCGATGGCCACCGACGTGCGTGTAGCAGAGCATGCCGCCACGGCCGTGCGTATCGACTTCGGGACCGACGGCACGGAACGCTCGCTCTATTACTTCTCGCGCGACCTGTCGAACGCAGGGCTGCAGGCCAAGCCGTCGTTCGTCGCCTTCCTGAAGCGGCTCGGGGCGTTCAATGTCTACCTCAAGTCCGCCTCTTACCTGCTGCACATGGAAGACTTCACGGACCTCGAGGCGCTGCTGCTCGACCACGCCGGCGCGGTGCTGCAAGATGATTCTGGCATCCCGCTGCGCGACTTCTCGCCGGCGGTCTGGGAGCGGCAGTTCTTTGGCACCTACACGCAGACCCTGCCGACCTACCGAGAGTGGTACCAGGACGATCTGCGGGCCGCGTTTGAGCGCGTCGAAAACCCACAGCCGCTGCCCTTCGCCATCGGCTACCACAGCAAGACCGGTGGCTCGTGCCTGATCTGGGCGCAGCGCCGCTCCGACCCATGATGCGGGGGGCGCGCCTGCTGGCGGTGCTGGCGGCACTGCTCGCGCTGGCTGCGCAGACGGTGGCGACGAGCGCTGCGTCGGCCGCCGACTGGCCGCAGTTTCGGGGCCCGCGTGGCGACGGTCACACCACCGAGACCGGGCTGCCGCTCGCCTGGAGTGAAGACCACAATGTCGCCTGGAAGATTCCGCTGCCGGGCCGCGGCTGGTCGTCGCCGATCGTCCTGGGCGGCAAGGTCTGGCTGACCACGGCGTTCGATGATCGAAGGACGCTGCACGCTCTGGGAATCGATGCGGCGACCGGTGAGACCCTGCACGATGTCGAGGTCTTTCGGCCGGCGGCCTGGCAGGAAGCCCATCCCGAGAATAGCTACGCGTCGCCGACGCCGGTCGCCGAGGCCGGCCGGGCCAAGGCTGGCCGCGCCGAGGCCGGCCGGACGCGGCCCGGCCGCATCTACGTCCACTTCGGCGCCTACGGTACCGCCGCGCTGGATGCGGACACCGGCGAAGTGGTGTGGCGCAGCCAGGCCCTGCAGCTGCAGCACGAGGTCGGCCCCGGCAGCTCGCCGATCCTGTGGCGGGATCTCTTGATCGTCAACTGCGACGGCACGGATCAGCGCTTCGTGGCGGCGCTCGACAAGGCGACCGGCGAGCTGGTGTGGCAGGCGCCGCGCTCGGTCGCCTTGGATCGCAAGGGCACCCACCTCAAAGCCTTCTCGACACCGCTGGTGATCCACCACGCCGGGCGGCCGCAGCTGGTCAGCCCGGCGGCCGGTCAGGTCAGCTCCTACGACCCGGCGACCGGCGAAGAGATCTGGCGGGTGCGCTACGAGGGCTACTCCAACGTGCCGCGGCCGGTCGCCGGCCTTGGCCTAGTGTTCGTCAATACCGGCTACATGAAGCCCCATCTGCTCGCCATCCACCCAGGTGGCGGCGGCGACGTCACCGATACCCACGTTCGCTGGAGCTATCACTGGCAGGTGTCGGCCAACCCTTCGCCGCTGTTGATCGGCTCCCGGCTCTACATGGTGAGCGATTGGGGCATCGCCAGCTGGCTCGACGCCCGCAAAGGGGAAGACCTGTGGCGCGAGCGCCTCAAGGGCCGCTACTACGCCTCGCCGATCCACGTTGGCGGTCGTATCTACAACTTCAGCCTGGA
The DNA here is from genome assembly GCA_039030415.1 of Acidobacteriota bacterium. Lineage (GTDB taxonomy): Bacteria > Acidobacteriota > Thermoanaerobaculia > Multivoradales > J023 > JAAELT01. Next base: position 7,900 of record JBCCEE010000108.1, on the reverse strand, counting down.
GGGCCGCTCGGTGGTCGTCGAGGCGGGTGATACCTACCGCGAGCTCGCCAGCAACACGCTCGACGGCAAGATCCGCGCCTCTCCCGCGGTTGCCGATCGCGCCATCTTCGTGCGCACCGAGAGCCACCTCTACCGTCTGCAGGAGCTCTCAGCGGGGGACTAGCTCGATCCCGTCAAGACATGCTCGATAGACGGCCGTGTTGGACGGGCTCCGCCGGGCTTCAGAACTCGCAGGATCAAAAACTAGCTGCGTAAACCCCTAACCCACCGAGGGTTACAACTCGCTTTGATCCTGCACGCTCAAACATTTCAGCCCTTGCTCGCTCCGCCCAACACGGCCTGCAATCTCATGCCCTTGTTCTGGGATGTGAGCTAGCTCAACGCGGCAGGGCGATGAAGAAGGCGCTGCCGGCGCCTTCGCCGTCCGACTCGATCCACAGTCGCCCTTTGTGGGTCTCGACGATGCGCTGGGTTAGAGCCAGGCCGATGCCGGTGCCTGGGGTATCTTGCCCGAGCTGTTCGAACAGGCCGAAGATGCGCTCGTGGTGTTCGGGGGCGATACCGATGCCGTTGTCGCGCACGAAGAAGACGATGTGGTCGCGGTCGTCGCGGTGGCCGATCTCGATCGTCGGCTGCTCGCCGTCGCCGATGAATTTGATCGCGTTGTCGACCAGATGCTCGAGCGCCTGAAGGATGCGCTCGCGGTCGCCGAAGACGGTTGGGAAGCGGGGCGCGATCTCCACCTTGATACCGCGGTCGCGGATGCTGAGGGCGTGGTGGGAGACGGTCTCCTGGATGAGCTCGCCCAGAGGCAGCTCGATCGAAGGGTTGAACATGCGCCCAATGCGAGAGAGCGCCAGCAGATCGTTGAGCAGATCGCCCATGTTCTGCGTCGCCCCCTGAATGCGCTCGATGTCGCGCTGCACGCGCTCGGTCTCGCCAGCTTCGAGGTCTTTCTCGAGCAGGCCGAGGAAGCCGCGGATGGTGATCAGCGGACTTTTGAGATCGTGCGAGACGGTGTAGATGAAATTCTCCAGCTCGGTATTCTTGGACGACAGCTGAGCGAGCAGCTCGGAGCGCTCCTTGTCGGCCAGCGCGGAGGCGATGCGCGATGCTGCGATGTTGGCTATCGCCTGCAGCAGCTCGAGCTCGGGCTGGCCGTAGGCGTCGACGCGCTGACTCTCCGTGTCGAGCACGCCTAGCACCTCGCCCTCGTAGAAGATCGGCACCGCGAGCTCTGAGAGACCGCCGAAATTGTCCCGCACGTAGCTCGGCTCCTGCCGGGTGTCGGGCACGATCCGCGGCTTACCGCTCTGGGCCACTCCACCGACGATACCTTCGCCCAGCTCGAGCTGGAAGTCCTTTTGCACCGCGGGAAAGCCGGCGGTCTGCTTCAGCGTGTCGCCGTGACGCAGGTAGATCACGCAGTCTTCATAGCCGAGCAGATTGGCGACGTTCTCGACCATGCTGGCGAGCAGGTCTTGCAGGGTATTCTGCTGCAGCAGCGAGATCGTGAAGGTGTTGATCTTGCGCAGCCGCTCTTCGGCTGCCGCTACGTGATCTGACCTGGGGTCAGAGTCGGGCGTGCTGGCGGTGCTCATGGGTCCACTTTATCGATCTCTTGGATCTTTTGCTTGACGGCGTCCGGCAACGGCGCCGATTTCTGGGCGCTGTAGTCGACCCAGACCACCACCGAGCTGCCGTCAGCTACGCATTCGTTGGAGTCGGCCAGAAAGATGCCATACTCGAGCGTGAAGCTGGTGCGGCCAATTTTTGCGGTGCGCACGCCGATATCGAGGGTCGCCGGATGATGTACCTGCTGGCGGAAGTTGCAGGTGGCGGTGACCACGGCCGGCGCCCGTTGGCTCGACTCGCGCTGCGAGCTGATGCCGATTTGCTCGAAGTAGAAGATCCGCGCCGATTCGCAGTAGGTGAAGTACTTGGCGTTGTTGACGTGGCCGAAGGCGTCCATGTCGCCCCACCGCACCGGTAGGGTGATCCAAGTTCGATATTGCTCTCTCATTGTGGCCGACTCCATTCGCCTGATCTCATCGTGGCCGCCTTCTGACGGTAGCCTGCCCTCGGCTTCGGGCGGTTCAAGACTCCGGAATCCGCTGCGAGCTCCCATTGTCCGCCGGTCCTAGCTGCAGCAGGTAGTCGACGGCTGGCTCGGCCCATTCCTCGGGCTTCCAGTGGCTCGCGGCCTGGTCGCCGAAGGCGGTTTCGAGCATCTCGGTGTGAATCACCCCCGGGCTCAGCGGTACCGCCGCCAGGCCCTCCGGCAGCTCCTGAGCCAGCGCTCGGGTCATGCCTTCGACGGCGAACTTCGACGCGCAGTAGGCCGCCACGCGTGGGGAGGTGGATTTGCCCCAGCCCGACGACATATTGACGATCACGCCGCGCCCGCGCTCGATCATCGCCGGCAGGAAGGCGTGGATGACGTGGAAGACACCGACCACGTTGACGTCCAGCACGCGGCGAAACTCCGCCGCCTCCAGCTCCCACAGAGGCACCTGACGGTTGATCACGCCGGCGTTGTTGATCAACAGATCCGGCACCCAGCCCGTCGCCTCGAGGGTGGACGCCCAGCTCGCGACGCTGGCTTCGTCGGTGACGTCGACCGCGTGCAGGCGCGCTGCCGGTCCGAGCTCGTTCGCCAGGCTTTCGAGCGCCGCGCCGTCGCGACCGCAACCGGCCAGCGCGTGTCCCAGCTGCACGAAGCGTTGCGCCATCGCCCGTCCGATGCCGCGCGTCGCACCGGTGACCAAGACGTTCCTGGCCTCGCTCATGGTTCGACCTTATCAGCTGCTCCGGCTCGGAGTGTCGGGGGGCTTTCAGGCTCCGACTACTCGACGTCGACGACCGAGATCCAGTAGCTCTCGGGCTGCCCTTGGACCGCCTCCAGCACCCGTACCAGGCGCACCTCGCCGGGCCGCATCGCCGGGCCGCTGGAAAGCACCACGTGGTTTTCTTCCTCGGCCGTCCAAGCTTCTCCCGGTCCGGTGATCTCGGCCGCGAGCTTCAGGCGCCGGAGGGTCCGCTGGCTCGTGTTCTCGACCTCCAGCACGACGTCGAAGTAGCCCTTGGCGTTCTGCAGGAATCGGTTCTCCGAGAACCTGCGGCTGCGTTCGCGCACCGCGATCTCGAGGTCGGCCGGGCGATCGGCCCGCCAGGTGAATTCGACCGGCGCGGCATCGGCATAGCTCGCCGCCGCCGGCTGCTCGGTAATCGCCTCGGCCACCAGCCGCGCCCGGCTCACGTCGCCCGAGGTCTCGCGCAGCAGGTGCAGGGCGTGGGAGTCACCGGGACGCAGCGTCGGCGCTGCCCGGTTCAGCAGCTCGACGGTCTCCTGCGACACCACCTGCCCTTCGGCATCGAGCAGCTCGAGCCGCGCGCTCAAGGTGTCGAGCTCGCTCGCCCCGCGCTGGGTGAGGATGGCGTTGAGGGTCCAGAACGATGAGCCGTTGCTGTAGTTCTTGAGGCGCGACAGACGGGGCTCGAGCTCGAGGTCGAGACCGGTCGAGCCGGCAACCAGCTCCACCGGCAGATCGAGCTCTTGCGTCCCGCTCACCGGTTCGCTGGCGGGCTCAATGTCTGGCGCATCGGGAGTCGACTCGCTGACCGCCGGCTCCGTCGCGGGGCTCGGGCTAACTGGCTCGTCAGCGTCCTCGGAGGCTCTCATGAAGGTGAGCAGCCCTAGGCCGAGCAGCGCCAGTAACGCCAACCCAGCCATTGTCTTGCGCGAGCTGCCGGTCGGCCGTGACACCGCGCGAGGCGATCGGGTATCCAGCTGGTTCAGCACTTCGAACGAAGCGGCGTGTTGGGGATCGAGCTCGAGGCACTCGCGGGCGAGGATCTCGGCACGGTCGCGGTCGGCGACGTCGCGGCGCTCCTGCCAGCGGCCGAGGTGGGCCTGCGACAGGGCGTGCAGTCGCTCGACGCGCCGCGGCGCCAGCGCTACCGCTTCGCCGAGCTCGGTGACCGCGTCGTCGAAGCGGCGGTGCTCGAGGAAGCCGCTGCCGCGCACGAAGTGGTCGTCGGCCGCCTGCTCGACCCCCGCCAGATCCTCCTCGCTGAGGCCTAGGTCGAGGGCGATCTGGCGCCGTTCGTCGTCGGTCGGCGTCGAGCGTCGCTCGTCGCGAAGGGTCATAACCCGCTCGATGTAGGCATCGAGCGTCGTAGGATCACGGTCTGTCATGGGTGGCGGAATCTTATACGACGTCGCGGGCGCCGAGGTCGGGCTCGAGCTCGGGGTCGGGCTCGCGCTCGAAACAATGGTCGACTCGTCGGCCGGAGAGGCCAGCTGCGGTTTCAGCAGCGGTGTCAGTGTCTCTTCGACCGCGATCGCCACCCTGGCGTGGCCGCCGGCACGCAGGTGGGGGTCGAGTCGAAAGTAGTCGTCGGACCCGAGTCGACCTTCCAGCGGAACAGGCACCAGGCGCTCGCCGAGCTCGGCGTAGTCTTCGCCTGCCAGCAGCTCGTCGACTGCAGGCATCACGTCGAAGCTCGCGTCGCCCCACGGCAGGATCTGCAGCAGGACGATCGGCAGATCCTGCAGCGCCTCGGAGGACTCCAGCACGTCGAGCAGCGCCTCTGCGACCCGCAGCGGCGCTACGCCCTCGAGCTCGGGGAAGAAGGATCTGCGATCCGCAAACGCACGCAGGTAGTCGAGGAAGCGGTAAGTGGTCTGGCGCTCGAAGGCGCGGAGATAGGCTTCGAATTCGAGCTGCGGCGTCACCTCGAGCTCGAAGGGTGCGTCCAGGTAGGCGCGGTTTTCAGCGTAGTCGTTTTGAAAGTACTGCACGACGACCGCCTGCGTCCGGGACGTGTCGAGGCGGTCGAGCAGCAGGATCTGGCGCGCCGTGCCGTAGGACGACATGGCGGCGTTGAGCACCCGTGAGCCGGTGCGCTGCTCTAGCACCTCAGGGAAGCTCTGGTGCTGCGCTACCCCCCAGCCCATGGCGTAGGAGTCGCCGAGCACGATCAGCTCGGGGGCTTCGAGCGAGGCTTCGTCGTCGCGCAGGCCGGCGGAGTTGACTTCGAGCGTGGTGTCGAACTCGCGGTTGGTGAAGCGACCCGAGCCCGAGCGCAGGCGGTAGGTGAGCTCGGTGTCGTAGACCACCAGGTCGACATCGGCCTGCGGCACCGACCAGTCCTCGCGAGCGTAGATCGAACGCAGGCCGTCGAGCACGAATCGATGCGGTGCTAGCTCGAGGTCTGCCAGCTCAGGACGTGCGAGCAGCCAGCCGAGCGCTGCCTCGAGCCCCGCGCTCAGGAGCAATGTAGCGAAGACCGCGCGCAGCAGCAGGCTGCGAGGTTTGGTGACGCGCTGGCGAGTTGCGGACATCGCGTCGGATCCTATCCTTCGCGCTGAGGCGTCTGCCCCTTGTGAAACAGATGCTCGAGTCTGTTGGTTTCTCCGCTCGACCGTCGCCTCATGGGTAGCCGCTCACGGTTTCGTCAACGAGTTGTCCTCGACGATGTCTGTCCTCGACAGTGTTTGTGCGCTCGAGGAGTGAGAGGAAACCGGGGCGGCTGCGTCTCTAGAAACATCGATGACATCGAATATGCTGTGCCAACCCCAGGAGAATCTCATGAACCGCCGACCGTGGCCCGTCTTCCTCTGTGCGCTGCTGCTGGTAGCCCCCGCGACCCTAGCCCAAGACTTGATCTTCGCCGACGATTTCGAATCCGGCGATCTCTCGGCCTGGTCGCTGCTTCATATCGGCACTACCGAGCCACCCTGCGTCAGCGGACTGCCGCTGGACGGCTCGCTCGGAGGGGATCTCGGTCCGTCACCGGCTGGCTCGTTCGACGACGTGACCTGCGTCGAGATCCGCAACGACCGCGTCTTCGAGCGCGCGCACGAAGTGGCGTTCTCCGGCATTCCAATGCCCGCCGACCTCGGCCTCACCACCACCGACGGCCTGGTCCTGATCGGTCCCGGCGGCCGCCGGCTGGCGTCGCAGTTCGACGTGCTGTCGCGCTGGGGCGGGCCGGTGGACGACACCAGCCGGCCGATTCGCTGGCTGGGAGTCAGCGTCCAGCCGCGGGTAGCGGCCGACGCATCGGCGGTCTACGCCCTGCGTCGCTACGACAGCCTGCCGCCGGCGGACGATCCCTACGCCGCGACCGTCACGCCGGTGGGGGCCTTGGTCGAGGTCGACACCGGCGTCGCCACCTTCACCCTCGATCCGTCGAACCCAGCGCTGTTCCAGCAGATCGCCATCGACCCTCACGAGTCGGGTGGCACCTCTAGGAGGTCCTTTTCCGAATCGGGTGGCACCTCCGAATCGGGTGGCACCTGGTCTTCCTCCGAATCGGGTGGCACCTGGTCCTCTACCGAATCGGGTGGCACCTCCTCCGAATCGGGTGGCACCTCCGAAGCAGGCACTGGGCGCACCGTGATCTACGCTCATGCTCCAGGCGCCGGCCCGCGCATGGTGACCGCCGCCGGCACCGTGCTCGATACCGCGACCGCCGGCCGGGTGAGCGTCGACCCCAGCAGTTTCCGCATCGTCGAGCAGGGGCCAGTCAAGGTCGTCGTAGGCCTGAGCGGGCACTTCTCGGCGCCAGCTGGCGAGAGCCTGTGTCAGGCGATCAGCCCGGCCTACGAGCGCTTCGGCTACACCGTCGTCGCCACCTTCCAGCGCGCCAGTCGCGACGTCCACCTGCAGCTGCAGTTCCGCAATGAATGCAGCGATGCCGCCAACAATGAGTGGATGGACGATGCCGTCACAGTCCAGTCCGTCTCCTGGCAGCTGCCGCTGGATGCCGGCCTCACCGGTTCGCCCACGGCCTACCACGGCGGTGGCGGGGCGATCCAGGCGTCGGCGCCGGGCTTCGTTGGTTCCACGCGGGTGGAGCAGCGCAAGGGCTCCGGCTCGCCGTGGCTGCGGCGAGCGCGGGTGCAGCGTGACGCCGCCACCCTCGAGACCGCCGAAGCCTTCGAGCAGCCCTTCGTGGCGTTGAGCGACGGCGCGCTGCTGGCGTCGGCGCAGATGCCGTGGATGCGCTATCGCGAGCCCCAGGCGCTGACGGTGGCGGGTAAGACCCTGGCGCTCGAGCTGATCAGCGAGCCGCTGGTGGTCGGCGAAGCGCGCGGCATCTGGAGCTTCGCCAAACTGCGCTTCACCCGCGCGCCGGCCGAGCTCGGCGACGCCGCGGTATTGCTCCAGCAGCAGCGCGATCAGGGCCAGGCCGAGCTCGAGCGCGGCCTGCTGGTGCGGGCGCCGCTCGAGCACGTCAACGCCAGTGGGCTTTACGCCAGCCTCGGCAGCGATTCCGGCTCCGCCCTCACCGCCTACGTGCGCGACACCCTCGAGCTGATCCACGGCTGGACCGTGGCCCCCGGCGGTCAGTGGCATCGCGCCAAGACCTTCGGCTCGCAGCTGTGGCCCGACGTCCAGTTCGATCAGTGGAGCGTCGATGTCGACGTGCCGGCCAACAACGCGGTGCGCTCCAACTACTGGAATCCGTCCGGTGCCGAGCTCACCGAGTTTCTACGCGCCGGCGATCCCAAGTGGGCTTGGGAGTTTGCCCTGCCGCAGAGCTGGCGCCACGCCTACAGCGCCTTCCTCAACCTGGGCGATCGCAACCACGGCAACCGCAACGGCTTCACCGTCGCTGGCACCGGCACCGGTGAAGGCCACTGGAGCCGTGACGGCTTCAGCTCGAGTGACGACTACAACTACAACATGGGCATGCAGCTGGCGTACGCGGTGCGCCCGCACGTCGCGCTGCGCGATCGCTTCCTACACGCCGGTCGCACCGCGGTCGGCCGCTATGACGTGCCGCGGGCCGATGAGGAGCTGCGCGACCCGTTCGTCAACGGCGTCAATCTGGCGCGTGGTCAGATCCAGCACTTCGAGCACCTCGCCAACTGCGCCGAGTTTGTGCC
>JBCCEE010000107.1:0-20599 GCA_039030415.1 Acidobacteriota bacterium | reverse complement strand
GGCGTCCTCGGGCGTCAGGATCATGTGGTAGTGGCTGGAGGTCGCCACGACGGCATGGATCCTGACGGGATGCTTTTCCTGTGCGCGACCCAAGATGCCGACGAAGATGCGTCGGAAGTGGGTGGTGACGGGCAGCATGAAGAATCCGCAGACGGTGGACGTAGAGACTTCAACGCTCCAGCCGGGTGGGATGTAACGAGGTCCTCGAGACATGGGTGGTTCTCCTAGAGTCGACGCCTCGGCAAGGGAAGAGAACGCCATGGCCACGCGCCACGACGCCTCCGCCATTCCGAGGAAGCCGGTTTCTCGAGGCATGGAGGGCGTGCGGTCGGGGGACCGCCGCATGCTCGATGCCTACACCCATATAAGGACGTAAAACAGCCGCTCGATCTCGCGAGAGGCCACCAGAAAGTTCTCCCAAGCTTGGAAGAGCGGAGTGACCGAAGAGCTTGGAGTGACCGAAGTGGCTGGCACTTAGGTAGGAAAGCGGAGTGACCGGAGTGGCTGGCACTTAGGAAAGCCAGCAGTGACCGGAGTGGCTGGCACTCAGGAAAGTCGTATCATCGGCCCATGACGACCCAGCGACTCTTCATCTACGGCACCCTCGCTCCCGGCCGCGCCAACCACCACGTGATGGCCGATATCCCGGGCACCTGGCAGCCGGCGACCCTACGCGGCAGGTTGATCGACGAGGGCTGGGGCGCCGCCATGGGGTGTCCCGCCATTGTGCCGACGCCCGACGGTGACGAGGTGGCAGGCTTCGTGTTCGCGTCTAGCGAGCTCGACGACCATTGGGCGAGGCTCGACGCGTTCGAGGGCGAGGGCTACGAGCGCTTGACGGTGACGGTACGGGTCGAAGGCGACGATGAGGTCGAGGCCTATGTCTACGCCTTGAGCCGGGTGAGCCGTAGCGCCGGAGGTCGCTGAAGCTTCCGGGGGGGGACCGGCTCCAGCTCCATGGCAGTCGAGCCACGAGCTCACTCCGCGCCTTCAGCTCGTCTTCAACCATTCTCCGGGCTTTTCAGCTGACTTCCCGCTTGTCATTTCTCTTCCCGCTCGTCATTTTCGCTTTCGCTTGCGATCGTCACGTGCGCTCGACGCGCGCGGAAGGGTGGTGCGTTAGGCTTGTAGGATGACACCTCGAACGCGGCGATGCCGCGTTGGCTCGGCAATCGGCCGGCCATCGGAGCGTTCGCCTGAGCCCGGCAGGCAGACAGGCGATATTTTCTTGCTGGAGTGCTCGCGATGAGCGGGGCACCGGGAGGAGCGACCGAGCTCGAGTTCGAGAAGCGGGTGCTGGAGCTGGTGGAGCTGGCGCTCGACCTGCCGGCGAATGCGCGGCGTGACTTTCTGCAGCGAGAAGCCGGCGACGATTCGATTCTGCTTCAGCGGGTGGAGGATCTGCTGCTGGGCGACACCCGCGGGGAGTTTCTGGAGCGTGGGGCGTTGCATGGCCAGCAGCTGGCCGAGACCGCGCTGACCCGTGCGGACGATCTGCCGGACATGATTGGGCCGTTCAAGGTCCTCGGGCTGCTGGGGGAAGGCGGCATGGGCCGGGTCTATCTGGCCGAGCAGGCCAAACCGGTGGCCCGCCAGGTGGCGCTCAAGGTGATGTCGGCGAGCCTCATCGGGCGCGACATGCGGATTCGCTTCGAGGCCGAGCGCGAGGTGCTGGCGCGGCTCTCGCACCCCAACATCGCGCAGATCTATGAGGCCGGGGTCACCGAAGACGGCTATCCGTTCTACGCCATGGAGCTCATCGAAGGCGAGCGGATCACGAAGTACTGCGACAAGGCGCGCCTGACGATCGAGCAGCGGCTCGAGCTGTTCATCAATGTCTGCCGCGCGGTGCACCATGCGCATCAGAAGCAGATCCTCCATCGCGATATCAAACCCTCCAATATCCTGGTCGCCGAGGTCGACGGCAACCCGATTGTGAAGATCATCGATTTCGGTATCGCCAAGACCCTCGACGACACCACCACCGGTGACACCAGCTTGACCGGCAGTCAGCTGATCGGCACGCCGCTCTACATGAGTCCCGAGGCGGCTGCCGGCTCGGAGGATCTCGACACCCGCACCGACGTCTACTCGCTCGGCGTCTTGCTCTACGAGCTGATGACCGGGGTGCGGCCGTTCGATATTGGCAATGCCAATGTCGCCGAGGTCATCCAGCGGGTCGCCGCCGAGACGCCGCCGCGCGCCAGCACCCGCATCAAGGAGCTGTCCGACACCCAGACGGTGACCGCGGAGCACCGCCAGCTGAATTACGAGACCCTGCAGCGGCGACTGCGTGGTGACCTCGACTGGATCCTGGATACGGCGATCGCTACGAATCGCGAAAACCGCTACGGGTCCGCCACCGCGTTGGCCGACGACGTGCGCCGTCATCTCGACCACGAGCCGATCAGCGTCCGGCTGCCCAACCTGCCTTACCAGCTGGCCAAGTTTGCCCGCCGCTACCGCCTGAGCGTGGCGGCCGCGACCCTGGTGGTGCTGTCGCTGGTGGGCGGCATCATCGGCACGACGCGTGGCCTGGTGCGGGCGAGGGCGGCCGAGTCGCTGGCCCAGGCCGAGGCGGTGCGCGCCAACCACGAGGCGCAAACCGCTGAGCGGGCGCGCGACGAGACCGAGGAGGTCGTCGAGCTGCTGGTCGATCTGTTCCGGGCTCCGGATGCGACCAACACCAGCAGTCGGAGCCGAAGGCCGGCCCGCGAGCTGACCGCCTTCGAGGTGCTCGAGCGCGGGCGCCAGCGTTTGAGCGAGGAAGAGCTCAATGAGCAGCCGCTGGTGCGAGCTCGCCTCAAGGCGGTACTGGGGAAGGTATACGGCAACCTCGGCCTGTTCGAACAAGCCGACAGCCTGTTGAGCGAGGCGCTGGCGGAAAGTGAGGCGCACCTGGAGCCGCGCAGCCGGGAGCTGGCGGAATTTCTCGAAGAGCTGGGCCAGCTCGCCTTGAAGCGCGGCCAGATCGAGCGCGCCGAAGAGCTCCTGCGGCGTGCGGTGTTCATCCTGCTGAACGGCGGTGACAATCCCGAGCTGGCGGACGCCTACGGCATTCTGGGGCGCATCCGACGCACGCAGGGGGATTTCGCTCAGGCGGAAGACCTGCTCGGGAAGGCCATGGAGATCCGTCAGCGTTTGCTCGGAACCGATCATCCGGATTACGCCGTGAGCCTCAACAACCTCGGCAACCTGGCGTTCAGCCAAGGCCACTTCGAAAAGGCGGAAGACTTTTTTCGACGCGCGCTGACGGTCTTGCGCAAGACCCTCGACGCGAATCATCCGCGGTCGGTGATGATGCTCAGCAATGTGGCGGCGACCGTCGCCAGCCAAGACCGCCATGCCGATGCTCTGCCGCTGGCTCAGGAGGCGCTCGAGCTGCGTCGCCAGGTGCTAGGCCAAGAGCATCCAGACGTTGCCGACAGCCTCAACAACGTCGGCGTGCTGTCCATGGACCTCGAGCGCTACGAGGACGCGGAACGGTACCATCGCGAAGCCTTGGAGATCCGCCGCAAGCTGCTCGGGCCGGGGCATTCGCGCACCGGCTGGAGCCTGCACAATCTGGCGGTCGCGATCGGGCATCTCGGGCGGTTCGCGGAAGCCGAGAAGCTCCACCGTGAGGCCATGGCGCTGCGCGAGAAAGCGCTCGGTGGCGCCCATCCCGACGTCGGGCGATCGATGGAGTCGCTGGGGACGCTGCTGTGGGAGAACGGTCAGCAAGCGGCTGGTGAAGCCCTGATCCGTCGCAGCCTCGATCTCTTCGCGGCGGCGCTGCCGGCCGACTCGGACACCCTCCGCAACACGCGCGAGAACTTCGCCGAGCTGCTGCAGGCAGCGGGCAGGGGCGAGGAAGCGCAGCGCGTCCTAGAAGGGCGGTAGATGCTGACGCGGCGAGGTGGCTGAGGGCTCTGGCGCGATATGATGGAGACGGGGGTGGCGCGGCGTTCGGCAGCGCCCACGATCGACACAGCGACATAGCGGCACAGCGAAACAGCAGCACTATGGCACAGCGGCACTGAGGGCCGTGCGTTCGGCGGAAAGCGGAAGCTTCGGTAGGGGACGGCATGCATACAGACCTCGAGCGGGAGAAGCGGATCCACGAGCTGCTGGACGGCGCGCTCGACCGTCCGCAAGAAGCTCGGCTCGAGTTCTTGCGGCGCGAAGTTGGCGATGATCTGGAGCTCTTGGAAGAGGTCCAGGATCTGCTGGGGGGCGATACGCTCGGTGACTTTCTGGAGCAGGGGGTGCTGCCCGGCAACGGCATGCTGTCGAGCGTCGCCAGGCTGAACGACGAGCTGCCGCATCGCATCGGACCTTATCGGGTCCTCGGCCTGCTGGGCGAGGGCGGCATGGGGCGGGTCTACCTGGCCGAGCAGTCAGAGCCGGTAGCGCGTCAGGTCGCCCTCAAGGTGATCGGCTCGAGCCTGGCGGGGCGCGAGATGCACATCCGGTTCGAGTCGGAGCGCCGGGTGCTGGCGCGTCTGGCTCATCCCAATATTGCGCAGATCTACGAGGCCGGAGTCACCGAAGAGGGCTTTCCCTACTTCGCGATGGAGTATGTCGGAGGCAGCCGCATCACCGAGTATTGTGATCAGGAGCGGCTCACGGTCGAACAGCGCTTGGACCTGTTCGTCGCGATCTGTCGTGGCGTGCACCACGCGCACCAGAAACAGATCGTGCACCGCGATCTCAAGCCGGGCAATATTCTGGTGGCCGAGATCGACGGCCATGCGATGCCCAAGATCATCGACTTCGGTATCGCCAAGACTCTGGACGCCTCGGGCACCGACACCACGACTCTCACCGGCAGTCGCATCATCGGCACTCCGGCTTACATGAGCCCAGAGTCGATGACCGGCATGGAAGACCTCGATACCCGCACCGACGTCTACGCCCTCGGCGTTCTGCTCTACGAGCTGCTCACCGGCGGACGCCCGTTCGACATCACCGAGAGCAACGTCGTGCAGGCGGTGCAGCAGGCGGGCTCGGTGACCCCACCGCGACCGAGCACGCGGGTCGATACCGAGACGGACAGCGGATTGGCCACTGCCGACGCTCGCGGCGTCGGCGTCCGCCAGCTGAAGCGACGCCTGCGAGGCGACCTGGATTGGATCCTGCTCAAGGCGATCGAGCGTGATCGCGATCTGCGCTACGAGTCGGCGGCGGCGCTGGCCGAAGACGTCTTGCGCCACCTGCGGCGCGAAGCGGTGTTCGCGCGCCTGCCCAATGTTCGCTATCAGATGGCCATATTCCTGCGCCGTAACTGGCTCTTGGTGATCGCCTCGGCGCTGCTCTTCGCGTCGCTGGTGGCCGGCCTCGCTGGGATCTATCAGGGCCTGCTGCGGGCGCGCGAGGCGGAACAAGCAGCTCGAGACGAGACCGCGGCGGCGCGTCAGGCGCAAGTGGAAACGCAGGAAGTCGTCGATCTGCTGATCGAGCTGTTCCAGGCGCCCGACGTCACCAGCATGCGCAACCGGGACGTGCGACCGGTGCACGAGATCACCGCCCTCGAGGTGCTCGAGCGCGGCCGTGAACGTTTGACTCAGGAAGAGCTGGCCGAGCAGCCGCTGACCCGCGCCCGGCTGCAGTCGGTGCTCGGTGAGGTGTACCGACAGCTCGGACTGTACGAAGACGCGGATGCCCTGATGAGCGGCGCGCTCGAGCTGCGCGAGCAACACCTTGAGAAAGATCACCCCGATATCGGACGAAGTCATTACGAGGTCGGTGTGATGGCCAGCCGGCGCGGCGACACCGAACGCGCTGAGGTCCATCTGCGCAAGGCGGTGTTCAATTTCATGGTCTCGCTGGACGAGAGTGATCCGGTGTATCCCTCGGCGTTCGAAGTGCTGGGTCGCGTCAAGCGGCAGCGCGGCGAGTTCGAGGAAGCAAGCAGTCTGATCGAGAAGGCCCGCGAGATCCGGCTGCGGGTGCTTGGACCAGACCATCCTGACCACGCCTTCAGCCTCAGCAATCTCGGCAACCTGGCCTTCAGCCAGGGACAGTTCGAGCAGGCGGAGACCCACTTCCGAGGCGCGCTGAAGGTCTTGCGCAAGAACCTCGATGCCGAGCATCCGCGTTCGGTGATGATGCTGGCCAACGTTGCGGCGGCGATCGCCAGCCAGGGCCGCCATGCCGATGCCCTGCCGCTGGCCGAGGAAGCGCTCGAGCTCCGGACCAGGGTGCTGGGTGAGGACCATCCGGACGTGGGGGACAGCCTCAACAACGTGGGTGTCCTGTCGATGGACTTGGGACAGTACGAAGACGCCGAGCGCTACCATCGGCAAGCGCTCGAGCTGCGGCGCCGGACCTTGGGCCCCGAGCACTCGCGCACCGGCTGGAGCCTGCACAATCTGGCGGTTGCCCTAGATCGTCTCGGACGATTCGCGGAAGCCGAGAAGCTCCATCGCGAGGCGCTGGCGCTGCGTGAAAAGTCTCTGGGTAGGGCGCATCCCGATGTCGGGCGTTCCGCGGAGTCCCTGGGAGAGCTGCTGTGGCGCAGCGGTCGAGTCGCCGAGGGAGAAGCGCTGATCCGCCGTGCTCTCGGGATCTATGAGGCCGCCCTGCCGGCAGACTCCGACACGCTGATCGGCGCCCGCGAGGACTTTGCGGAGCTGCTGCGAGAGGCCGGGCGAGAAGCCGAGGCCGAGCGGCTTTTCGAGTAGGCTAGCCGCATGAATACGACGAAGCTTCCCGCTGCCGGTTCGCTCGGCGCGTGGATCATGGCCAGCCGTCCGGCGACCCTGGCGGCGGCGGTAATTCCGGTGGCGGTGGGCGCGGCGTGCGCGTTTCAGCTCGGCGGCCTGCGCTGGGGGCCGACTCTAGCCGCGCTGTGGGGGGCGATCTGGATCCAGATCGGCACCAACTTCGCCAACGACGTCTTCGACTACGAGAAGGGCGCCGACACCAGCGAGCGACTGGGGCCGACCCGCGCCGTTCAGGCCGGGCTGCTGACCCCCGGCCAGGTGCGCGTCGGCATGGGGGTCGCGTTCGGCCTGGCGTTTGCCGCTGGCGTCTACCTGACGTGGGTGGCGGGGCTACCGATCGTGGCGATCGGCATCGCCTCGATCCTCTCGGGCATCGCCTACACCGGCGGCCCTTATCCCCTCGGCTACCATGGCCTGGGTGACGTCTTCGTGCTGATCTTCTTCGGCTTCGTGGCGGTGTGCGGCACGGCGTTCGTCAACCTCGGCACGGTGCCTGCCGTCGCCTGGTGGGCCTCGGTGCCGGTGGGTTGCCTGGCGACCGCCATCCTGGTGGTCAACAATGTGCGGGACCGCGAGGGCGATCGCATCGCCGGCAAGGGAACGCTGGTGGCTCGTTTCGGTCGATCGATGGGGGTAGGGGAGTACATCCTGCTGCTCTCTGCTTCGTACCTGGTGCCGCCGCTGCTGTTTCTGGGCGGCGCGTCGCCGTGGGTGATGCTGCCGCTGATCACGATTCCGCGGGCCACGCTCCTGCTCAGCCGGCTGGTCAGTCGCGAGGGCAAGGAGCTCAACCCGACGCTCGTCGGCACCGCCCAGCTGATGGTGTTTTATGGCGTGCTGTTCACCGTCGGCCTGACGCTGACGGTATCGCACTGACGGTGCCGCGCTGACGGTGCCGCGCTGACCGTGTTGCGCTGACGTGATCATGAGATCTAGCTTCTCGGTGCTGGCGGCGGCGGGCGAAGTGCCGGAGCGCCCGGCGCTGATCGATCACGGGGTCGAGGTGTCGTTCGGCAGGCTCGCCGAGCGCGTCCGTGGTCGTATGGAGATTCTGAGGCGACTTGGTCTCGCAGGCTCCAAGGCGCCGGTAGCGATGGTCGGCGAAGCGACGTGCGCGGCTCTGGAGCTGCTGTACGCGCTCATCGAGCTCGAGGTACCGGTGGCGATGGTCCACCCGCGCCTCGCCGAGCGGGACCTGGCGCGCTGGCTGGCCGACACGGGCGCTGCCTCGGTGCTCGACCCAGCGATGGTTGACCCAGTGGTTCTCGACCCGGCGGCTCTCAACCCGGAGGATTCGGCGCCCGCCGCAGGTCCGCCGTGGCGGCAGGAACCGAAGCAGGGGGATGACGAGCAGCCGCTCGCCATCGTCCGCACTTCCGGCTCGAGCGGTCGACCCAAGGGCGTCGTGCTCAGCCGTCGCGCGTTCCTCGCCGCCGCCGAGGCCAGTGCGGAAAACCTCGGCTGGCGGGACGACGATCGCTGGCTGCTCAGCCTGCCCATCGCCCACGTCGGCGGGCTGTCGATCGTCACCCGCTGCCTCGCCGCGCGCCGGGCGGTAGTGGTGCGAACGCTCGAGCGCTTCGACGCCGCCCGGGTGGCCGATCTCGTCACGCGCGATCGGGTGACGCTGCTGTCGCTGGTGCCGACCATGCTCGGCCGTCTGCTCGAGCTCGAGGATTATCGGCTGCCGAGCCACGTGCGGGCGATCCTGCTCGGCGGAGCGGGCGCGCCACCGCAGCTGCTGCGGCGGGCGGCCGAGCGCGAGTGGCCGGTGCTCACCACTTACGGCCTCACCGAGGCCTGCTCGCAGGTCGCCACCCAGCGTTACGGTACCGTCAATCCGGGGGGGCGCGGCTGCGAGCCGGTGGCCGGCATGGAGGTGCGGATCCGCGAGGGTGTCGTCGAGATCCGGGGCGGGAACCTGATGAGTGGCTATCTACCGGCGGGTGATCCCTCACCCTTCGACGCCGACGGCTGGTTCACCACCGGCGACCTGGGACGGCTCGATGACCAGGGACGATTGCATATTCTGGGGCGCCGCGACGAGGTCATTGTCTCGGGCGGCGAGAACGTTCACCCGCGCGAGGTCGAGGAGGCGCTCGTCGAGCATCCGGCGATCGAGGCGGCGTGCGTCTTCGGCGTCGCCGACCCGCGGTGGGGAGAGGCGGTGGCGGCGGCGGTGATCGCCTCACAACCCGTGGACGATATCGAGCTCGTCGACTTTCTCCGGCCGCGTCTCGCCGGTTTCCAGCGTCCGCGCCGGATCGCCTGGGTCGAGACGTTGGTGCATCTGCCCAGCGGCAAGCCGGATCGTCGGACGACGGCGCGCCAGGTGAGCGAGCGTCTGCGTCAGCTGTGAGCTCGCGGAGCCCGGCTCTCAGGGAGCTGGAGCCAGCAGATCAGAACCCTTCAGGCGCGTCATTGCTGGCGCTCAGCTGGGCATGGCGCGAAACTGTCCGGGGGAGATGCCGAAGGTGTGCTTGAACGCTTTGCTCAGCGAGAAGCCCGTCGCGTAGCCGATTTTGGCCGCGATCTCGTCGAGAGAGAGGTCGGATTGGCGTAGCAGGCGACGCGCGTTCTCGAGGCGCCATCGGCTGAGGTACAGCATCGGCGAGGAGCCAACCTCTTGCTGAAAGTGTCGTGCCAAGGAAGCTCTGGACATGCCCACGGCTCGGGCCAGACTTTCGACGGTCCAGGGATCGGTTGGCGCGTTGTGCAGCAGGGCGATGGCTTTGGCCAACAGAGGATGCCGCAAGGCGCCTAGCCAGCCTCCACAGGCTGCCCCCTCGTGAGCTAGCCAGTGCCGCAAGAGGTAGACCAGCAGGGCGTCCATCAGTCGCTCCTGCAGGATCCGGTTTCCGGGCAGCCCCAGGCTCAGCTCTTGCTGCATCAAAGCCATCAGCGTGGTGACGGCGGGGGGGCGCTGCGCCGCGGGTACGTAGATCACGGGCGGCAGGCTGGAGAAGATCGGATGTGCCGTTTCGCTCTCGAAATCATAGGCCCCACAAACCAGCTCCACGTCGTACGGCGCCTCGAGACCCGCCACCGCTGACTGTTGGAAGGTCGCCGGCTCAAACGGCAGGATCGAATCGTCGGGATGGTCTGCCAGGGCGTGATCCACCCCGACGATGACCAGATCCCCCGCCGTCATCGGCTGGGCCAGCTCCTGCCCCTCTACCAACAGCCAGCACCGCCCTTCGGTCAGCATGTGGAAGCCCCAGTAGCGATGTCCGGTAAAGCCAAAGCCCCAAGGACCACGCAGGCGCGTCAGTGAGAAGAGGATGCCCCCGGTATGGGTGTTGGTGATCACATCGGCGAGCAAGTCCATGGAAGAGCTCTGGGGGTTGCTCTGAGCCGCGAGACGATGGGATATATCACTGAGCGGATTTGCCATGGGTGATCTCCCTGGCGGAGATTAGATTCTTTTCGAAAGATCGAGGGGCTGATTGATCTGGAGCTGCTCGGTAGCGCTCCTCGTCGACTCCCCAGAGCATATCTATGAATCTCATCAATGCAAGTCAGACAAGGAGAGTCAGATGAAATCCGTCTTGGTTTTGGGTTCGACCGGATCGGTGGGGCGTGCGTTGTCGGAATCTTTGGTCGCCCGTGGGGTGGCGGTGCGCGGGGCGACGCGGGACGCTTCGTCTCATCCCGTGGAAGGAGTCCAGCCCGTGCGCCTGGAGCTACAGGACGAATCGACCCTCAAAGACGCCCTGGGTGAGGTGGAAGGGCTGTTCGTGATGTCTCCTCCAGGCCACCGCGATGCGCACACGCTGCTGGGCCCCCTGCTCGAGCGTGCCTTTGCGCTGCCTTCACTGAAGCGCGTCGTGACCCTGTCCGCGCAGGGGGCCGAGGCCGATGACGCCATACCGCTGCGACAGACCGAGCTGAAGGTGGAGGCCTCGGGCGTCCCTTGGGTCCATCTTCGACCCAGCTGGTTCATGCAGAACTTTCATACTTTCTGGGGGGATGGAGTCCGTCAGCACAACCTGTTTCGGCTGCCTGCAGATCAGGCCAAGGTGGGCTTCATCGACACGCGAGATATTGCTGCGTCGGCCTGTGCCGCGTTGACCGAAGCGGCCGATAGGGTCACCGGCCGTGCCTGGACCCTGACTGGCCCTGCCGCGCTCGATCATGCAGAAGCTGCCGCCGTGTTGAGCGAGGTCCTGGGGCGCACGATCACCTACGAGGCGATCTCCGACGAGGCGTTTCGCCGGGACCTGACGCCTTCGGGCTTGCCGGAAGACTACATTGGCCTGTTGGTCGAGCTGTTTGCTGCCGTGCGCGCGGGTGGTGCGAGCCAGATCAACGATCACGTCCAGCAGCTCACCGGTCAGCCGCCGAGATCCCTGGCAACGTATGCCCGGGATTATGCCGACGCTTTGAAATAGAGCCTCGGGGGCTCAACGTGAGGGCGAGTCGCTGAGGAGACTAGAGAAACCAGATCAGCGCCATGGCGCCGATTCCGGCAAAGGCCAAGCGGACGGTGGTCAGGCTCGGCTCGAAGGTCGAGAACAGCAGCTCCAGATCCTGGGCGAGGGCATCTAAGGTCGTGTTTCTCATGTCCGGCCTAAACAGCAAAAGCGGTGCCAGGCTCGTTCGGGGAGTCTTTGCGAAATTTGCGGCGGCAACAGGTGTCAAATGGCTCAGATCGGGAGATCGTTGTCTCAGATCGTGGACCCTCACCGTCCTCGCAGGCATACACCTCGCAGCGCTGAGCCGCCTCGCCGTCCCTGCGGCGGGCGACCCAGCGCATGGCGGCGTTCTAGAGATCGAACTCGACGCCCTGGGCGAGCGGTAGCTCGGTGCCCCAGTTGAGGGTGCAGGTCTGGCGCCGCATGTAGATCTTCCAGGAGTCCGAGCCGGCCTCGCGACCGCCGCCGGTCTCCTTCTCACCACCGAAGGCGCCGCCGATCTCGGCGCCGGAGGTGCCGATGTTGACGTTGGCGATACCGCAGTCCGAGCCGGTGGCGGCCAGGAAGCGCTCGGCGGAGCGCATGTTGAGGGTGAAGATCGCCGACGAGAGGCCCTGCGGCACGCTGTTGTGGAGCTCGATCGCCTCGTCGAGATCTTCGAACTCGAAGATGTAGAGGATCGGCGCGAACGTCTCCTCGCAGGTGATCGGCATGTGCGCCTTGGCGGCGACCAGCGTCGGCTCGACGAAGTAGCCGGGGCGATCGATCTTGCCGCCTCCGTAGAGCACCTCGCCACCCTGCTCCTTGACGACTTCGAGGGCATGCATCATGTCGTCGACCGCTTTCTCGTTGACCAGCGGACCCATCAGGGTCTCGGGATCCATCGGGTCGCCGATGCGCACCGAGCCGTAGGCCTGGATCAGGCGCTGCTTCATGTCCTCGGCGATGCCCTTTTGCAGGAACAGCCGGCGGGTGGTGGTGCAGCGCTGGCCAGCGGTGCCGACGGCGGCGAACAGCACGGCTCTGAAGGCCAGGTCGAGGTCGGCGTCATCGGTGACGACGAGACCGTTGTTGCCGCCGAGCTCGAGCAGCGAGCGACCGAGCCGCTGCGCCACCACCGAGCCAATGTTCTTGCCCATCGCCGTCGAGCCGGTGGCCGAGATCAGCGGTACGCGGCGGTCAGCGACCAGCGGTCCGCCGACGGCATGGCGGTTACCGACCGCCAGATTGAAAATGGCCGGCGCGCCTTCCTTCTCGAGCACCCGGGCGGCGATCTTGGTCACGGCTACCGCGGTCAGCGGCGTCTGCGACGACGGCTTCCAGATCATCGAATCGCCGCAGATGGCGGCGACCGTCGAGTTCCAGGCCCACACCGCGACGGGGAAGTTGAATGCGGTGACGATGCCCACCGGGCCGAGCGGATGCCACTGCTCATACATGCGGTGCTGCGGGCGCTCGGAGTGCATCGACAGGCCGTAGAGCTGGCGCGACATGCCGACCGCCAGATCGGCCATGTCGATCATCTCCTGCACTTCGCCCTCGCCCTCGCTGATGATCTTGCCCATCTCGAGCGTCACCAGAGCGCTGAGCGCCGCTTTGTGCTTGCGGAGCTCCTCGGCCAGCAGTCGCACGACTTCGCCGCGCTTGGGAGCCGGCCAGGTGCGCCATTCGCGAAAGGCCGCGTCACTGGCGGCTGCGATCTTTTCGTAGTCTTCGGAGGTGGCTTGGCGCACCGAGGCGATCACTTCGCCGGTAGCGGGGTTGACCGAGTGCACCAGCTCGCCCTGGGCGTCGAGCCAGCTGCCGTTGAAGGCGCCCGAATTCTCAGCCGCGATTCCGAGCTCGTCGAGAATCGCTTGGGTGTTGCTATGGGAAGCCGTTGCTTCGCTCATGAACTGAATCTCCTTGATTGGTATAGACAAGTCAGGCTCGAAGGATAGCGCAGTTGCTGCGTCGTTCGCATCCAACGATGCATGACCGATAGACGGTCGCGCTGAAGGCCCTGCTCGGACGACCTCCGCGGCCTGGGAATCTCGCCTCGGCGGCAGAGTCTTCCTCGAAAGCTCTAGGTGAGACTAGTTTACGTGCATAATCATCGCGTGTGAGCTCAAACACACTCGGCCGCGTTGTCTCAACCGGCACAAACTCCAAATTCGAGACGGTTTCAGGATGCTGCCGGACGATCCTTACGGATCAACATCCCGGACGGACTGATACTCTGGAAGGACCATGAAGAATCTAAAACGATGCGCCCTCTTATTGGCAGCCTGCTGTCTGTTGTTCACTCCCTCGACCCTGGCGGAAGCGGCGGCTGAGGCCGAGCTGATTCCGATTCGTAATGCCATGCTCTTCGAAGGCGACGTCCTGCTCGGCGGCCAGCCGACCCAGGAGCAGCTGAAGCAGGCGGCGGCCGCCGGCTACAAGACCATCGTCAACCTGCGTCCGTCGACGGAGCTCGCGGAGTGGGACGAGCGCGAGGTGGTGGAAGCCCTTGGGCTGCGCTACGTCTCGATCCCGATCGCCAGCGCCACGGATCTCGACGAGGAAGCCGCCAAGCGGCTCTCCGAGGAGCTCGATCGCGAGGGCGGCCGCCCGATGATGGTTCATTGCGGCAGCGGCAACCGCGTCGGCGGGCTGCTGGCGCTCGAAGCATTCCATGTCGACGGCGTCGATGCCGAAGCGGCTTTGAAGGTCGGCCTCGACAACGGGCTGACGTCGCTGGCTCCCGCCATCGAGGAGTATTTGGGCAGCCAGAAGCGGCCCTGAGACAGCGTTGATGCTCCAAGGCCAGCGTTCTGCGAGTCGTTCCCGGGCTGGCTCACGAGAGAAATTGTCTTTGGTTTGAGCGTTTTCGAGCGTCTGTTCTCGCCTTCTAGAGTAGAGATCCTCGAAGACAGCTAGGCCGACACATGCGACGAGTCGGCCCGGCGAACAGATGGGAGCGGGTCATGATGCGAACGTTGCGGATCTCCTGGGCTTGTGGGCTCACCATCGTGCTGTCGACGGCGACGCTCTCGGCCGACGACGTTCAGGTCAACACCTACACCACCAACGTCCAGCGCAATCCTCAGGTGGCGATGGACGCGGACGGCGATTTCGTGGTGGTGTGGCAAAGCGTCGGCTCATACTCTGACACCGGGTTGTCCTGGAGCGTTCAGGGGCAGCTCTATGCGGCGGATGGCTCGCCGGTCGGAGGTCAGTTTCAGGCCAACACCTACACCACCAGCGGTCAGCGCTACGCGGATGTGGCGATGGATGCGGATGGTGATTTTGTCGTGGTCTGGCACAGCGACGGTTCGTTCGGATCGGACGAAGACGGCTACAGCATTCAGGGCCGTCGATACGCCTCGAGCGGCTCACCGCTCGGCGACCCGTTTCAGGTCAACAGCGACACGGTCGGAAACCAGTTCAGCGCAGCGGTAGCCCTGGATTCCGATGGTGCCTTCGTGGTGGTGTGGGACAGCGAGGGTGAAATGGGTACCGGCGTGGGTGCCGGAGTCCAGGGTCAGCGCTACGCCTCGGACGGCAGCGCCGTTGGGGGGCAGTTCCAGATCAATACCTACACCACGGGCAGCAACGAGTACCCGGCGGTGGCGATGGACGCGGACGGCGCTTTCGTCGTCGTCTGGCACACCTACGGCTTCAACGGCCGGGTCCGAGGCCAGAGGTATGCCTCGGACGGGTCGGCTGTGGGAGGCGAGTTTCTGTTCAACACTTACACCACGGCCGCGCAGACCCAACCGTCGATCGCCATGAATGGCGACGGTGCCTTCGTCGTGGCCTGGAACAGTTACGAGTACGAGTACCTGACGACCTATATCCACACCCTTCAGGGGCAGCGATTCGGCTCAGACGGTACCGAAGCTGGCGGCCAATTCGAGATCATCTCCAACGACACCGGAGTGCCGGGCTACCCGTCGGTGGCGATGAACGCGGTCGGAGACTTCATTGTCACCTGGGGCGGCAGCGATCCGTTCGCCAACGACATCTTCGGAATCCAGGGCAAGCGGTACGCGTCGGGCGGGACGGTGCTGCGAGGCAAGTTCGAGATCAACACCCAGACCACCGGCTCGCAGCGCGGGGCTTCGGTGGCCGCTGACGGCAACCAGCGCTTCATCGTGACGTGGGGCAGCGATGTCTCCGCCGGCACTGATACGGATCTCGAGAGCGTTCAGCGCACGGCGGTCGAGGTGCTGTTCACCGACGGTTTCGAATCCGGCGATACCAGCGCCTGGGTGAGCGAGTCGCGCTGACTCGGCGCGGGTTGCCGTCAACGCAAAACACCGCGAGCCCCCAAGGGCTCGCGGCGGTAGATCATCTTCTCGCGGTCTCAGTGTTCGAGAGTCGCTATTTCTTCGGTGCCATCTCCGTCTAGGTCGACTCCGGTGACGACAAAGGCCGTCCCGCCGTTGGCGATATTCGCCCCCAGGTCGGCGAACAGCTTGTCGGAGGCCTGGATGCCGATCGGCGCCTCGAAGACCACAAACTCGTAGTCGGCTCGATTCCAGTTCGTCTCGATCTTGAGTACGCCGACTTCGTCGATGCCGTCTCCATCGATATCGATGCCGGCGATGTCCCAGGGGGTGTAGGCAGGAATCTCCCAGAAATCCAGGCCGACCAGCGGCGTGTTCTGTGTGCCGATGGGAGCGTCGTAGATGTAGAAGGCGTCCCCGAAATGGGGAATTTGCTTGAGCACGCCGATCTCGTCGACCCCGTCTCCGTCGTGATCGATGCCAGTGATCTGGAGACTCAAGCCACTCGCTAGATCGCCGGTGTTCGCACCGACCTGGACGCGTGAGTGCGCTGCGCCGATCGGCGCATCGTAGAGGTAGAGATTGCGGTCGCCGCCTTGGTTCTTCAGGATGGCGATCTCATCGACTCCGTCGCCGTCATGATCGACTCCGGCGATTGCGAACGCGGTGATGAAGGGGCTGGTCCACCATCCAACCGGCGCGTCGTGGGTGAAGTCGGCGTCGGCCTCGTAGAGCCGGACGTACTGAAAGGTGCCCATGTTGATCAAAACCGCGATCTCGTCGACGCCGTCACCGTCGTGATCCACCCCGGCGATGTCGGTCGCCAGAGTCATGAGGTCACTGGTGGGCCAGCCGCGCGTGGCGAGTCGCTGCGTCCTGGTGGCCCGAGCCGGAGTTTCGTGGAGCTTGTATCGAACCGCGAAGTCTGATGGACAGCCATATCCCAAGTTGTCGCCGCGGTAAAACCGAAGGCAGGGCTGGCAGCCGAAGCTTTGGTCGATCGGCATGTTCGCGCCGTCGGAAGTGTCTTCGGAGAGACACCAACCATTTCCGTTGTCGACGCCCCATTGCTCGATCGAGTTGTCGTCGCGCTCCAGATTCACGTGATCGAGGAACCAGGCGTCGGTGCTGGTAGCGTAAAGGCGGATCTCGTCGACCTCGATGCCGTCCTCGATCCAGGCGTGGTCGGACTCTGGATCGGTCGATCCCCACGCGCATGGGCTCTCGTCCCAAGTGTTGAGACTCTCAGAACCTACCCGCGAACCGTTCGAGTAGAGCTCTACTTCGATGCGGTCGCCTGCGGCATCGCCGTCGTAGTCCGAGTGGTAGCAATCGATGGCGACTTCCCAGAAAGCGTTGCCCGCGGAAGCGGGGGTGGCCGTAGTGACCGCGGTGAGCAGCAGGCAGAAGATCGTAAGCTTGGCGAGTGAGGTGAGGGGGTATCTATCGGTCATGGCTGGCTCTCCAGTCTTGGTAGGTTTGTTGTCCTTCTAGACCGTAGAGCGCAAGTCGGTCGCCAACCCCTTAAACTTTTTTCCGCCTTCCGACGCGTGAACGCAAGTTCCGCAACTTGACAGTGCTCTCGCCGTACCGTAAGCATCGATTCCAACTTGAGGAGGCGCCGATGAGCGAGGTACTGGTGATGGTCGGCACCCAGAAGGGTGCGTTTTTCCTTTGGTCCGGCGAGGAGCGTCGCGAGTGGCGCATCGAAGGGCCGATCCTCAAGGGTTGGGAAGTGTCGTGCCTCGAAGTCGACCCGCGTCGCGAGCCGACGATCTACGCCGGCGTCGGCCACTACGTCTACGGCGCGACGATCCAGCGCTCGACGGACTGGGGTAAAACCTGGGAGCAGCTCGAGGCGCGGCCCAGGTACGCGGAGGGCGCCGAGCAGAAGCTCAACCGCATCTGGGCGATCGCGCCGGGACGGCCTGAGGAGCCCGAGACGCTATATGCCGGCATCGACGAAGCCGGGCTGTTCCGCTCGACCGATCTCGCCGAGAGCTGGCAGGCGCTCGACGGCCTGAACCAGCACCCCACGCGTTCCGCCTGGGGACCCGGAGCTGGAGGGCTGTGCTGCCACACCATCCTGCTAGATCCCGCCAACGCTGAGCGCATGTGGGTCGGCATCTCAGCCGTCGGCGCCTTTCGCTCGGACGACGGCGGCACCACCTGGCAGCTGCGCAATGACGGCCTGTCGGTCGCGGCGCCGAGCGAAGAGCACCCACAGGTCGGCAGCTGCGTCCACAATATGGTGCTGGATCCCAGCCAGTCCGACCTGCTCTATCAGCAGAACCACCAGGGCGTCTTCCGCAGCTCCGACGGCGGCGACAGCTGGCAGCGCTGCGAGAATGGCGTGCCGTCGCAGTTCGGCTTTCCGATGGTGATGCACCCGCGCGACGGCCGCAGCCTCTTCATCGTGCCGCAGGAGAGCGACGAGTACCGCATGGCGATCGACGGGCAGCTCGCCGTCTACCGCTCGCGCGACGCCGGCGACTCGTGGCATGCCTGTACCCAGGGATTGCCTGGCAACTGCTACCAGGGCGTGCTGCGCAACGCCATGGCGGTCGACCCCCTCGACCCCTGCGGCGTCTACTTCGGCACCACCGGCGGCCAGGTCTTCTGGAGCGCCGATGAAGGCGACAGCTGGCAGGCCGTGCCGTGTCAGCTGCCGCGCATCGCCAGCATCACTGCGGTTACCGTCGAACGCTGATGAGCGAGCCCGTAGCGATCGAGATCTTCCTGCCGTCCCTGCTGGTTCCAGCAGCCGGCGGCAAGTCGTCGGTCATCGTCGAGGCCGCCACCGTTCAGGGCTGTCTCGACGCCCTCATCGCCGCCCATCCTGGCGTCGGTCCGCACCTCTTCGACGACGCCGGCGTCCTGCGTCAACACGTCAACGTCTTCTGGAACGAGCGCAGCACGCGCTGGCTCGACAGTCTGGAGCAACCGGTGCAGCCTGGTGACACGATCACTGTCTTACAGGCGGTGTCGGGAGGCTGAAACCCAAGCGCCTGAAGAAAAAGCGGCGGGCGGCGCCTGCCGCCCGCCGAGGCGAGCCGTACCCTTGAGATCCCTGCGGACCTGGTCGAGAGCGGATCGTCGACTCGCCTACCCCCTGAGGAGCAGCCCATCGGCTGCCACAGGACGAAATCGTTATCGTGTGACCGAGGACCAGGCTGACAGGTCGCCGCTTTCGAAGCCGTCGGCGAAGAATGAGCGTGTGCCCTGCAGGCGCTGGACGCTGCCGGCAACGCCAACGGTGATCAGCTCGAAGTCGGCGGTCACCGGCAGAATCGTGCCGCGCCGAAGCGGTTCGAAGGTCGACGTCGCGGCGTCGCGCTGGCAGCGTCTCTGCTCGTTGGAGACTTCCAGGCTGCGAATGCGCGAGTTGAGGAAGTCGGCAAAGGCTGACATGGTCGCCGTGTCGCCGGTGGCGATTTCGTCGTCGCAGCTCAGCAGGATGGCGAACAGGCCGACGATATTGCCCTGCTCCTGGGGCGTGAGGATGCAGCTGGCGGTGACCGTGGGGCCGCCATCACGGCTGCGGTAGCGCCACGGAGTGAACGATGGCTCGGTGACCT
The DNA here is from genome assembly GCA_039030415.1 of Acidobacteriota bacterium. Taxonomy (GTDB): domain Bacteria; phylum Acidobacteriota; class Thermoanaerobaculia; order Multivoradales; family J023; genus JAAELT01. Next base: position 1,646 of record JBCCEE010000107.1, on the reverse strand, counting down.
CCGGCGGCGGAATGGCCTCTACGAAGCCAGCGTATACGCGCGACTGCGAGGTGGCGTCGCCACCGACGATGGCTTCGCAATCCTCCGAGAACGAGGCCGCGTTGAGCTCCAGTGACTCGCCGTCGGGCTGGTCGTAGAGGGTGGTGCGCTGCAGTGCGCTGGTGATCTCTTCGATGTCGCCGTCGGTAGTGACGTAGCGGATATTGCCGTTGGGCAGCTCGCACATCGCAAGGACCGCGCCGACCGGAAAGGCGATTCCGGGCGCGGTCTGAGACGCGCGGTCGTAGCGGTGCAGGAAGCTTGGCGCGACGCCGAGGTCGGGTACGCCATACCAGATGGCATCGGCGGTCGCCAGAATCGGAGTGAAGAGCGATCCGGTGCCTGGCCGGGAGTCGACCACCAGGGTGTCCGTAAAGTCAGTTTCCACCAGCGCCTCGCGACCGCCGATGATCCAGCCATCGCCGGCCGGGTAGGCCACCGGCGACAGCTCGACGGTGAAGATCTCGGCGTTGAAGAAGCTCGCGGCCCAGGCGTCTAGCGACGTCCAGATCGGGTTGTTCTCAGCATCCAGCGTGCGGCGGATCACCGTCGCGCCGTTGCCGACGATGATGAAGTCACCTTGGGTGCCGGCGGCGACGCTGTTGAGGTCTTGGGTGGTCGGCGGAAACTCGTCGATCGGCGGCAGCAGCTGAACGCCGGCCGTTGCGGGGTTCGCGATGAGTCCGAGGGATAGGGTGAGCAGGAAGTGGTTGAGCTGGGCGGCGAGGGTGAGACGGTTCGTAGAGTCGGGTCGTCGCGGCATGTCGTCTCCTAGGGTGGATCGATCGGTTCATCCGCACAAGCGAGGAAGCCAGGTTTCTTGCGACAGCAGATCGGAAAAATCTGGGTCGTCGCCCCTTGAGTCGACGACCCCGGGGATGAGTCGACTTCCTGTTCGCCGTGGTCATCGGCTTCATGGCAGCGGGGCCAGCTAAGGGTTGGAGCTTGCCTCATGCGCCTCTTCCATCGAGGAAGGGCGCGGCCAAAAAAGTTTTTAAGGGCTTTGGGACGTTCCTGCGCTTGAGAGAGTGGCGAGGGAAAAACCAACATCTATGCCGGATGAATCTTATCGCCAGTCAATACTTAGCCTCCAAGAAAGGAGACGTCCGATGGCTTACTCTACCGTTAAGTTCGCTCTTACCACTTCTATTGAGAGAACAACGTTTTACGTCACGAACGGCGACAGTGAATGCATTGAAGACAAGGACATTCCGACGGTGTTCTCCGAGCTCAGTCCAGGGAAAGGCTACGCAACCGCAAACAGCGGAGGCGACTGTGCGTTCAAGGATAGCCACATCCACCTTTACATTTGGGCCGATGAGGAGGAGACCGAGCAGGTCAGTGACATCAAGCTATACGAGAAGAATAGCACCAACAAGTGGGAAGTCGACGTCGAGCATACCGCCGATAGTTACAACATCAAACCGACCAAAGAGAAAGATAACGAATACGAAATCGAAGTGACAGGTTGATTCACTCTCTAAGTCGGTTTATTCATCATTGAGAATAAGGAGTTTATCATGGCGAATTCTAAGGTTGATTTCACTCTGAAGACGACGATTCTGGAAGAGACGTTTTATGTCTCTTCCGGAGACGAGGAGTGTATC
>JBCCEE010000106.1:0-20653 GCA_039030415.1 Acidobacteriota bacterium | reverse complement strand
TCCTCTGCATTGCGGCACACCAGTGTGCGCCGATGCGCGAGCTCGCGACGGCCGACCTGCAACGTGAACGCAACATCCGCCAAAGGGGGAGCGTCGGGCTGCTCCAGAGCGTCCGCCAGGCGTGCGGTCACGTTGTCGAGAGCGTTTTCGGTATGGGCTGAAAGCACCAGCAGCTGGGGCCCCTCGGATTCTTCGAGGTGCGCTCGTACCGGTGCCTCTTCGAGTACCGCGTGGGCATTGGTGCCGCCAATGCCGAGCGAGGTGACTCCGGCGCGCCGAGGGCCTTCGGACGGCCAATCGCTGAGCTCGGCGTTGACATAGAACGGACTGGCCGCGAAATCGATCTCGGGATTGGGTTGCTCGAAGTGCAGGCTGGCTGGAATCGTCTTGTGGCGGAGGGCGAGTACCGTCTTGATCAAACCGGTCACCCCGGCAGCGCGATCGAGATGCCCGACATTGGTCTTCACCGATCCGACGGCACAGAACTGTCGACGGTCGGTATGCGCGCGGAATGCCCGGGTGAGAGCCGTCAGCTCGACCGGATCGCCGAGTCTGGTTCCGGAGCCATGAGTCTCGACATAGCCGATGGTCTGGGGGTCGATTCCGGAGGCAGCCAGGGCATCGGCTACGACCGCCTCCTGGCCGTCGATACTGGCTGCCGAGTAGCCTGCCTTGAGGGCTCCGTCGTTGTTGATAGCGGTGCCCTTGATGACGGCGTGAATCTGATCGCCATCTCGTAACGCGTCGTCGAGGCGTTTGAGCACCACCAGGCCAGCACCGTTGCCGAAGACCATGCCAGTGGCTTTGGCATCGAAAGCTCGAACGTGCCCATCGTGCGAGTTGATTCCGCCATCTTGGCAACGATAGCCGCTGACTTGGGGCACGATGATCGAGATTCCACCGGCCAGAGCCATGTCAGCTTCGCCGGTATTCAACCCCTGGCAGGCCATGTGAACCGCCACCAGCGAGGTCGAGCAGAAGGTCTGAATGGCCATGCTGGGGCCGCGCAGGTCGAATTTGTACGAGACGCGGGTCGTCAGCGAGTCCTTTTCATTTCCGAGCAAGACCTGGAATGTATCCACGGATCCTTCGAGGTCGGGGTTCGAGACCAGCCCCTGCATGTAAGAGCTGATGCTTGCTCCGGCATACACGCCGACTCGCTGATCGGTTCGTCGGGTGTCGTAGCCGGCGTCCTCGAAGGCCTCCCAAGCACACTCCAGAAACAGCCGATGCTGGGGATCCATGACCTCGGCTTCTCGCGGTGAGTAGCCAAAGAGCGCCGCATCGAAATGTTCGACGTCCGCCAGGATCGGCCTGGCCTTGACATACTGCGGATCGCAGAGCGTCTCTGGATCCACACCGGAGGCCAACAGCTGTTCGTCGGTGAAGAACGAGATCGACTCGCGACCCGCACAGAGGTTCTCCCAGAAGGCATCCACCGATCCTGCTCCGGGAAATCGACCGCTCATGCCGATTACGGCGATCTCCGTACTGTCGCTGCCGGAAGGCCTGCCTGCGGTCGACTCGACCGGGGTACGCTGCGCCCTGGCGTCCGCTTTCGGCGCGCCGCCGTCCGCGCTTCGAACGTCCGCCGAAGCCTCCTGCAGATGGCGTGCCAAGGCGCCTACGGTCGGCGCGTCGAACAGTACCATCGGCGCAATCTCGACCTGCAGCTCGCGGTTGAGCTCCGCGATCATCTGCATGGCCAGTAGTGAGTTGCCTCCGAGATCGAAGAAACTATCTTCGTGTCCGAAGTCAGCGTTGCCGAGGATCCGACACCAGACGTCCGCGATCCGTTGCGGCAGCTCGGCTGGATCCGCCACCTCGGGGCGAGCTTCAGTGGTCGGCGAAGCTGGGGAGGCACTGCGCAACTGGCTTAGCTCGACCCACTGATCGAGGCGGGGTCGTAGCTCGCCGGTCGATACCACGAGGCGTCGTGGCCGATCGATGGTCAGAATGCGACTCAGGGCCTCGACACCCTCCGCGGGCGTCATAGCAAGCTCGCTGAGCGTCGTACCGAGACCGCTTCTGGCCGCCTCGTCTTCCTGATAGTGCCAGCTGTCCCAATCGACGCTTTGCCAGGGCACGTCGCGCGTTCGGTTGTGCCGCGCCACAAAGTAGTCCATGAAGAGATTGGCCGTGGCGTAGCCGATGTAGCCGAAACCTCCAAGGATCGCGGAGAGCGAGGAATAGAGCGTGCAGAAATCCAGATCGATACCTTCGAGCACCCGCTCTAGAACGTAGAGTCCATAGGCCTTGGGTTGGAACTGCCGTTCGCAGGCATCGCGGTCGATGAGCTGTGCGGTCTTGAAGGTGTCTTCGGCCAGCACGCCGGCGGCGTGGACCACTCCGTGAAGGGCGCCGAATTGCTTCAGCGCATTGTCGATCACGTGTCTCATGGCTTTCTCGTCCGAGACATCGGCCGCTTCGACCAGCACCTCGGAGCCCATGGCCTCGAAGTTGAGCACCTGCGTGATCGCCTGTAGGGTGGCTTCGTCGCGCTCGTCCGCGGGCCGCTGAGCGTTGTCTGCCAGCCACGCGTCCCACGTTTCACGAGGGGGAAGAGGGGTGCGGCGCGTCAGAATCAGGCGAGCCTGGTAACTTCGGCTGAGGTGTTCGGCGAGGTGCAACCCTATGCCGCCCAGCCCGCCGGTGATCAGATAGACCCCTCGAGCCCGAAACGTCGTGGCTTCGGTCGCCGGCATCGTCATGGGCTCGAAGTCCCGAACGAAACGCTGCCCGTTGCGATAGGCGACGAGACCCTCGGCCGCGTCGGTCGTCAGCTCAGCCAACAGAGTCTCGACGAGGCTCTCGGATTCGGACAGGGTTTCACCCGTCCCGGGATCCGACGATAAATCGAAGTCTACGACCCGATAACCCACGAGAGGATGCTCTTGGGACAGCACCAGCGTGGCGCCCAGCACGGTTGCACGTTCGGGGGCCAGTGCTTCTTGGCCGGTGACATCTTCCACGCCACTCGTGATGACGTCGATCTCGAGTCCGTTGCTGAGTGCCTGGCGACCGCCGAGCGCCTGGGCCATGGCGATCAGGCTGTAGAAGCCGCCTTTCTGGACCTGCGCAAAGTGCGTTTCGGGACTCGCTACAGTTTCGGCTGCGGGTGCTAAATTGCACAGATGTACGATGCGATCCGGACGCCGCCCGAGCGCTTCGAAGAGCTGTTCGAAGTCGGTTGATTGATCCAGTCGCAGCTGAAAACTGCCGTCCGGTGAGCGGTCGAAAACATCCCCAGCCGAAGCCATCACTACCTGGGCCCCCGCCTTGGAAAGGCGATTCCCCAGGTCTTTGGCGACACCTGAAGGGTCGGCCACCAGCAGCCAGAGCCCGGATATCTCGAGGTTTCGGTGAAGGACCTCCGAGGCGGCTCGGAAGTCCTCCGAGCTCTCGAGCGGCGATTGCTTCCACACCACTCGATGCAGCCAGCGTTCGAGATCGGCGAGCTTGATCGGTCCATCGGCAGGCGTGGACTCGACTTCGAGGCCAGACGTGCGCGCCAGGGTATCCGGAGCAGGGTCGAGCCAGTGGCGCTGCCTTTCGAAGGGATAAGTTGGAAGCGGAGCTCGCTGTCGACGCTGTCCGGCGAAGCGGGCCCCACTATCGATCTCGACGCCGCGGGTCCACAAATTTCCGACTGCGTTCAGGAACGTAGCAGCATCCGCGCCGCCGCCGTGGCGTGAGCGCAAGGTCGCGAAGATCGGCTGCCGTTGCGAACCATCCGGATGGAGCCTGGCGAAGGAGCATAGGCTTTGACCCGGTCCAACTTCGAGTAGAGCCGGCTCTCCGGCGGTCGCTAGCAGCGTGCCCAGACCTTCGACGAAGCGTACCGGCTGGCACAGGTGTCGGACCCAGTAGGCGGGATCGGTAGCTTCCTCGTCGCGGATCCAGGTCCCCGTCACATTGGAGACGTAGGGAAGAGTGGGCGCGGCTAGCTGGGTCTGTTCCACGACGCTTGCCCATGCTGAGGCGATAGGACGCATCAGGTGCGAATGGAAAGCGTGAGTCGTAACCAGGCGACGGTGGGTGACCTCCGCTTGGCCCAGGGCGAGCTCCAGCGCGGAGACGGCTTCGAGCGTTCCGGCTGCGACGCAGCCGGTGACGCCGTTGACCGCCGCTAGCGAACAGTCATGGGCGTCGAGCCAAGGCTGCATTTGATCTTCGGCCAGGCTGACGGCCAGCATGGCGCCCGCGGGCAGCTCATCGATCAGCTGTGCTCGGCGCGCCACCAGGCGCAGGGCGTCCTGCAAGCTCATCACCCCGGCCAGATGAGCGCAGACGTATTCCCCAAGGCTGTAGCCGATCATTCCGGCCGGCGTGATGCCGTGGGTTCTCAGCAGCTCGGCGAGTGCCACCTCGACTATGAAGAGAGCGGGCTGTGCGTAGAGGGTGCGGTCGAGCCGGGCGCTCGCTGCATCGCTGCTGGTGCTGATCGAGCCGCGGCCCAGCATCGACCGAAAGTCGAGCTTGCCGTCCGTGGCTCTATCGGCTTTGGCCTGCTCCGATGCGTCGGTGCCGCGGGGATACAGAACTTGCCGTAGATCCATGCCGAGCAGGGGCTCGAGGATCTCGGCGGAACGGTCGACCACGTCGCGAAAGGCGGGTTCGCGCCGGTAGAGGCCAAGACCCATATCGACGTGATGCTCACCGAGCCCGGTCATGAGAAACGCCACCGGGCGGTTGGTAGCCTCGACGACGCCCGTGCTACCCGCGCTGCTCTCGCCGTCCGTCGAGACCTGCTCGAGAGCGACCTTGGCTTCGGCGAGATCACGGCAGACGATGGCTCGACGATGTTCGAAGCTCTTGCGACCGACCGCCAGGGTATAGGCGACGTCGGCCAGGGCAGGCTCGCGCGAGCCGCTTTGGAGATGGCTCCCGAGATTCCGGGTCATGGCGTCGAGGGCGTCGCTCGAACGCGCAGAGAGCTGTAGCAGCTGCCACGGAAGATCGGGGCTGGTCGGCACCGGCGCCGGAGCCTGCTCGAGGATCACGTGGGCGTTGGTCGAACCGATGCCGAACGAGCTGACGCCGGCGATGCGGCGATCGGAAGATCTCCTCAGCTTCCAGGCTCGACGCTGGCTGTTGACCACGAACGGGCTCGATGCGAAGTCGATGCACGGGTTGGGCTGTTCGAAGTGCAAGCTCGCGGGTAGCTCGCGGTGCTCGAGGGCCAGGGCAGTCTTGATCAGGCCAGCGATCCCGGCGGCAGCCTCGAGGTGACCGAGGTTGGTCTTGGCCGAGCCGATCGCGCAGCTTCCGACCTTCTGGGTCGATGCGCGAAAGGCCTCGGTCAGGGCTAGGATTTCGATCGAGTCGCCTAAATCAGTGGCGGTGCCGTGGGCTTCGATGTAGGAGATGTCGTCCGCCGTGACGCCCGCGGCCGCCATCGCCTCGAGCAGCACTTCGGTTTGGCCTTCGACTCCTGGGGCGGTGAAGCTGGCTTTTTGGGCGCCGTCGTTGTTGGTGGCGGAACCTCGGATGACGGCATGAATATGATCACCGTCGGCGATGGCGTTTGCGAGAGGCTTGAGCAACACGGCGCCAGCCCCGTTGCCGAAGTTGGAGCCGGTCGCTTGAGCGTCGAAGGTCCGGCAGCTCCCGTCCGAGGACAGGATCCCACCCTTGGCATAGGGATAGCCCTTGCGCTGTGGCACGTTGATCGAAGCTCCGCCGGCCACCGCCATCGAGCACTCGTCGAGCAGCAGGCTCTGGCAGGCCAGGTGGACGGCTACCAAAGAAGTCGAGCAGGCGGTGTGCAGAGCGTAGCTCGGTCCCCGCAGATCGAGCTTGAACGAGACTCGGGTCGCCATCGCGGCCAGATCGTTGCCGAGAGCGATCTGGAAGTTGTCGAGTGCCGGAAACTTGGCTCGCTGGGCGACGACATTGAACAGGTAGGTGTTGGTCTTGGCGCCTGTGAAGACGCCGACAGGTTGGCTACACGCGCTCGGGTTGTATCCGGCCCGTTCGAAAACCTCCCAGGCACACTCCAGAAACTGCCGATGCTGAGGGTCCATGATGGTCGCTTCGAGGGGCGTATAGCCGAAGAATCGAGCATCGAAGTCCTCGATGTGGTCGATCACCGAGGCTCGCCGCACATAAGTCGGGTCGGCGATCTGACTCTCGAGGACGCCAGCAGCACGCAGTTCTTCGTCACTGAGCGCGGTCAGTGATTCGACTCCCTGCTGCAAGTTGCACCAGAAAGCATCCGGCGTGTCGGCGCCAGGGAACCGGCAAGCCATGCCGATGATGGCGATCTCCGAGCCATCGTAAGCCGTGCCCTGGGGCTCTTCGTCTGTGGCGGAGAAGGTGGGTCCAGGACGACTCGGACGGTCACCGTTCAAGGCTTCGCGTTTCGCTACGTCTGCTCGTTCCATGGCTGCTCCGGGTCCTCGACCTTGTTCTTGCTAGAGCAAGAGCCTCTAGGCGATGACTCATTCCAGGGTGGGTTCACAGGGTTGGGTTTCAGCGCGTTCCGACTTCGGCCTTTTGCTTGCGAGCGCGCTTCGCGCGCAGCAGCTCCCGACGCTTCGCTTTACTGGCTCGGCGTTCGGCGAGCTGTTGTGCCCTCAACGCGTTTTCCTGGCTTTGATCGCGATCCAACAGCTCTGCTAGCGATCGCACCGTCACGCGTCGAAACAGCTGGGCTACCGGCAGGTCGATCTCCAGCACCTCCCGCAGTCGCGCGGCCGCTCGCACGGCGACGAACGAATCGCCGCCGAGCTCGAAGAAGTTGTCATCGAGCCCGATGTCTTCGAAGCCGAGAAGCTCTTGCCAAACCTCAGCGATGCGTTGTTCGAGTGGACTCGCGGGGGCGGCATAGGGGGTTCCCAAGTCAGGCCTGGGATGGCGTACGCCGCGCTCTCGTGCGTTCGGTCGGCGACTCTCGATGCGCTGTCGTCGCTCGAGCAGCCGGTGCTGTAGATCGGCGGTCGAGACCATGATCCCGTCCATCCCGGCGCTCAGCACGCGCTCGAACGCCTCTTCGCCCTGGCGCCGAGTCATGCCGAGCTCCGCCAAGTCGGAGCGCAGGTCGGTGATCTGCACGCTTTCGTCTTCGAGCTGCCAGACGTCCCAGCGCAGGCTCAGCCACGGTAGGCTGGAGCGATGAGCGCGATCTTCGGCGAACGCATCGAGAAAGCGGTTGGCGGCCGAGTAGGCGCCATAGGCTAGGCCGCCGAGCACCGAGGCCATCGAGGACAGCAGCAGGCAGAAGTCCAGATCCTCCAGCGGTGCGGCGTCGAGCGCCTCCGCCAGCGCCAGGGTGGCGTGAATCTTGGGCTCGAAGTGGGCTGCGACATGGCAGTCGTCGATCTCGTTCCAGGTGCGGAAGGTCGCTTCGCCCACCGTGCCAGCAGTGTGCAGGATGCCATGCAGGCTCCCGCAGCGCTCCAGGGTTTGGGCCAGAGCCTGCTGCCACGCTCCGGCGTCGACCAGATCAAAAGCCAGCAGGTGGACCTCGCCACCCAGAGCTTCTAGAGCCTCGAGTCGGCTTCGAACTTTGGCATCGGGGGCCGATGGTTCGGCCAGTACGAGTCGGGCCTGATGCTCTCGCGCCAAGTACTGCGCAAGAGCGTAGCCGTTGCCGCTCAAGCCACCGGTCAGCAGATAGCTGCCTCGAGGTCTGAGGGGGCTCTGCGATGGGATGTCGAGATGTAGGGCTTGGAAGTCCTCGACGTAGCGTCTGCGCCCGCGATAGGCGATCAGCTCGTGATCGCTTTGACTCTCCTCGGCGATCAGCCTCTGCATGAGGCGAAGAGCGGCCTCGGCGGTGGCTGGGCGTGGTGTGTCGATGACGCGCATCGTGAGCCCAGGGAGCTCTTGGGGCAGCACTCTGCTGAAGCCGATCAATGGGGCCTTCTCGGGCCGCAGGGGTTCGTCGCCGCCGAGGTGAACCAAACCATCGGCAACGACGTTGATCTGTAGCCCATCTGCTCCGAAGCGCCCGACGAGAGACCGGACCAGAGCCAGCAAGGCGCGGGAGCCGAGCAGCTGGGCCATTTCGAAGGCTCCCGCTTCGGTTACGGCTGGCGCCTCGAGGCCGCCGTCCAGCGACCAGGCGAAGACTATGGACCGCGGAATGAGGTCGCGTTGGTCGAGGGCCGCGACCAACGCATCGAAGACGCCTTGCTGAGCCGGGTCCAAGCGAAAAGCCAGGTGCTCTTCCCGTGAGCGCTCGCGGATCTCCAAACTTTTGCCGGGTTGCCCGATGCCGACCGCGATGCCGGTGGCTTGGCGTTCGTCGAGTGCCGTGCAGAATGCCTGCGCGAGATCATCGGGAGCCAGGATCAACCAGGTCGAGGGTTGCTCGGAGTGCTCGGAGTGCTCGGAGTGCTCGGAAGGTGCCAGGGTCGGTTTCCAGGACGGTAGGTAGAACCAGTCGGCGAGATCCGGGCGCTGCTGCAGCGGCATGCCGGGCGTTGGTGCCGCGGCTTGTTCGGAAGGTGTCGACTGTCCCTGAACCGTGGCTTCCGCCAGTGCGTCCGATCGACCGTCGATCCAGTACCGGCGACTCTCGAAGGGGTAGGTTGGCAGTGGCACGCGCCGCCGTTTTTCTTCAACACCCAGCGCCCAGCTGCCGAGATCCAGGCCAGCCGCCCAGAGTCGACCCAGTCCAGCGAGCATGTGGGCTTGATCCGTCGTCGGTCCGCTCGCGGGTTCCCGCGGATGGCGTAGCGACGTGATCACTGCCTGCTGAGGCTGGCGGACCGGATGACGTCTGGCGAGGTGGGCGAGCGTTCGGCCGGGTCCCACTTCGAGAAGCAGTCGGTCGGGATCCGCCATCAGGGTGGCGACGCCATCCGCGAACCGGACCGTCGATCGTAGATGCTGTCCCCAGTATTCTGGGTCCGTAGCCGCCTCCGCGGTGATCCAGGTGCCGGTGACATTCGAGATGAAGGGGATTTCGGGCGGTTGTAGTGAGAGCTTCCTCATCTCGGCCACGAAGGCGTCGACCGCTCCATCCATCATGGCGGAGTGGAAGGCATGGGATGTGTGAAGGCGGCGGCCTTCGAGCTCGCTGCCGGCCAGCTCTTCCGCCAGGGCATCGATGGCATCGACGGGTCCCGAGATCACGACTCGGTCGAGCTCGTTGACCGCGGCCAAGCTCAGTTCCGGGTGGCGAGCCAAGTGTTCGCCAGCCATCGTTTCGGACATCGGTACGGCGAGCATGGCACCTCGCGGCAGGTCGTCCATCAGTTGGCCTCGGACGGCTACTGCCTCGAGTGCGTCGTCCAGCGATAGCACTCCGGCGAGATGGGCCGCGACCAGCTCACCGATCGAATGACCGAGCATTGCATGGGGGATGACGCCCCAGCTCATCCACAGCTGCGCGAGGGCCACCTCGAGAACAAACAGGGCCGGTTGGGTAAACCGGGTGCTATGGAGGCTGGCCGACGCTGGGTCCGCCAGCTTGGGTTCAGCCGACTCCGAATCGACCGGCCACAGGATGTTGCGCAGGTCTTGTCCGAGGGACGGTGCGAGTCGTTCGGTACACCGGTCGACGGCCGCGCGGAAGATGGGCTCGTGATCATAGAGATCTCGCCCCATTCGGGGATACTGACTGCCCTGCCCCGAGAACAGGAATGCGACCGGACGCGACCTCGGGTCGGCCGCGTCGACGGACGTATGCATCTGGGCCGGCAGCTCGCCGGAAAGCGCCGCGGAAGCCTCCCGGTGATCGCGGCAGAGGACGAACCGGCGGTGGCGAAAGACTTCGCGTCCGGCACGCAAGGTATGTGCGATATCAGCGAGATGGGTCGCGGTGGCGGACGCGCTGGATCCGAGATCCCAGAGCAAGTGGTCCCGCAGGTTGTCGCTGGTCTGTTGCAGTGCGGTAGCGCTGCGTGCCGACAAGGTCAATAGCTGCCATGGGCGGGATGGCTCCACGGTCTCTGCCGGTGGAGCTTCCTCGAGCAGAACATGGGCATTGGTTCCGCCGACACCGAATGAGCTGACCGCCGCGCGTCTGGGTGTGCCGTTGCGCTCCCAGGTCTCGAGCTCCTTGGCGACATAGAACGGGCTCGATGCGAAGTCGATCGCTGGATTGGCCTGCTCGTAGTGCAGGGTCGGTGGAATCTTTCGATGCTCGATCGCCAGGGTGGTCTTGATCAGTCCAGCGATGCCGGCAGCGGCGTCGAGGTGACCGACGTTCGACTTCACTGAACCGATAGCACAGAAGCCTCGAGCGCTGGTGGAGCGTGCGAAGACCTTGTTCAGAGCCCGGATCTCGATCGGGTCGCCGAGGGCGGTCGCGGTGCCGTGACATTCGATATAGCGAATCGTGCTGGGAGCGATATCGGCCATCTCTTGAGCGGCGGCAATGACCTCGCTTTGGCCTTCGACCGACGGGGCGGTGTAGCTCACCTTCATCGAGCCGTCGTTGTTGATCGCCGAGCCCTTGATGACCGCTCGGATGGTGTCGCCATCTTCTACCGCTTCGGCCAAGCGCTTGAGGACCACGACGCCGACTCCGCTGCCGAAAATGGTGCCGGCTGCAGCGGCGTCGAACGGTCGACAACGACCATCCGGTGAGGCCAGCCCACCTTCCTGATGGACGTAGCCGCCGAGATCCGGTACCCGAACCGTCACGCCGCCTACGAGGGCCATGTCGCATTCGTAGCTCTGCAGGCCCAAGCAGGCCAGGTGCGTGGCGACCAGCGACGTCGAGCAGCTGGTCTGTACCACCATCGCCGGTCCCTTCAAGTCGAGCTTGTAGGCGACCCGGGTCGGCATGAAGTCCTTGTCGTTGGTGATGAAGATCTGGAAGCCACCGGCTCCCTCGAACAGCTCCGGGTGGTGGATCAGGTTGGACAGCAGGTAGGTATTCCAGGCCACGCCCGCGTAGACGCCGATCAGGCCGTCGAAGGTCCGAGGAGTGTGCCCCGCATCTTCGAGCGCGCTCCAGGCGTGTTCCAAGAACAGGCGCTGCTGGGGATCCATGATCTCGGCTTCGCGCGCGTTGTAGCCGAAGAAATCGGCATCGAACTCGTCGATGCCGTCGAGGGGGCTGGCCACTTTCACATAGTCGGGACGCGAGAATCGTGACCGCGGCACGCCCGCGGCCAGCAGCTCCTCATCCGAGACCGTGCGCATAGCTTCGATGCCATGCTCCAGCTGGCTCCAGAATTCCTTGAGGTTCTTGGCACCTGGGAACCGCCCAGCCATACCGATGATGGCTATGTCCCTGTTGTTGGCGACTTTGCTCGCGTCGCTGATCTCGACGAGCGGTACGTGATCCATCGTTTCGTTCATCCCCGGGCCTTCCGTCGATGACTTCGTGCTCGTCTTCCGCGGCCGGCGCTGCGGGATTCGAGAGCTGCCTTTTTCTTGTTGGCGCGGAGCTGGGTATGCTCGGCTGCCTTGGGGGTCTCGCTCGGTTCCAGATACTCGGCGAGGGCTGCAATGGTCGGTGCCTCGAACAGGCTGACGGTGGGGATCTCGCGTTCGAGGCGGCGTTGAAGCTCGCCGATCACCTGGACACCGAGAAGCGAGGTGCCGCCGAGCTCGAAGAAGTTGTCGTTGATGCCGATGGATTCGATCCCCAGGAAGCGCTGCCAGGCTTGCGCGATCACCTGCTCGAGGCCGCCCTTGGGGGCGACGAAGGCGGTGTCCAGAGCGTTGCGCGATCCGCCCGTGGCCAGGTTCGGCAGTTGGTCGATTCCGAAGTCGAGAGCGGTTGGATCGAAGTCTCGATAGGCCTCGACTACAGCATCCCAGTCGTTGGCAGAGACCACGAGATGGGGCGGGGGCTGCTGATTCGTCAACAGCCGAAGCAGAATCTCAGCGGCGTCTTTCGGTTCGATCCGACCGTTGAGGACGATGTCCTGCGGCCGGCTCGGGGCTGGATTGGCGGCGTCGATTCGCCGTTTCGGCTGCTCGAGATCCGCGCGAGCCCGCGGACTCACCTTTTGCATGGCGAATCCCTCGACCTCGGCACAGATCAAGCCGTTGTGATCTACCAGGGTCGCGTCGCAGATCAAGGTGTCGCCCTCACTCCTCGACTGGAGATAGCTCCACAACCGGGGTGGCAGGGGGGTATGCAGGATCAGCCGCTGGTAGGAAAGGGGTAGGAAGTCACCGTCACGGATCAGCTGCACGCAACCCACGGCGATGTCGAGCAAGGCCGGGTGGAGCGGCAGCTCCGCGAGATCCTCGGCAACATCTTCCGGTAGCCCGAGCTCGACCAGGAGCTCGCCGCGCCGGTCTTCGTGGGTTGCGTGCAATCTGGAATGATTCTCGTGCTGGACGCTGATGAGGCTGTGCCAGCGATGCCCGGTGACCAAGAAGTCGGGGCTCGAGCGCTCCTCGGCTTGTGCGGCAGTGAGGCTCACGGCCATTTCAGACCCTGGCTGAGCGGTGTCCACGGTCCGTCTCGGCACGGCCGCCGCGGTCCCGACAGTCCCCCGGCAGTGCTCACGCCACGCTGCTTCATCGGCCCCCAGAGGTCGGCTGAGAATTTGAAAGGAGGCCTGTTCGCCAGCCAGCTCGAGCACGGTCAGAACTTCGTTCTGGGCGCCTGGATCGACGACCAAGGGCTCCAAAAAGAAGACGTTTCGGATCTCCACCGGGTCGCAGGAAGCACCGGAGGTCGCGGTCGGGTCGATCGAGCCCCTCCAGGCGGCGCGGGCCATCTCGAGATAGCTCGCTCCTGGCACGGTAGGGTGCCCAGCGACCTCGTGCTCGGCGAGGATCCAATGGGTCTCGGGCGACATCAGAGCGCGGTGGATCACCCGTTGAGGTGTCCTGAGGATGGGTATGCCGAGCAGCGGATGGGTGGCGCCGAGCGGAGTGTCCCGGGCCATGCCGACGTCGCGCCAGCGGTCCCATCCCAAGGCCACGACCAGAGGTGACCGGCCTGGGTCGTGCTTCGTTGCGGATTCGAGGCGTTGGGCGAAGGCGTCGACGAAGGCGTTGGCGGCGGCGTAGTCGCCTTGGCCGAAACCGCCTACTACCGAGTTGATCGAAGAGCAAAGAATGGCGAAGTCGAGAGGACTGTCGGCGAGCGCCTGAAACAGGTTTCTGGTGCCGGCTACTTTGGGCCTGAGCAGGTGCGCGGTCTCGCTTGGGCGGCGGGTTGCAAGGCTGCCGCCGCCGGCGATGCCGGCCGCATGAATGACCCCACGCAGCGGTCCGAAACGCTGTTTGGCGCGAGCGAGTGCCGAGCGCAGTGCGCCGGGGTCAGCGACATCGGCGAGGGCGACTTCCACCTCCGCGCCCTGTTGTCGGAGTCGCTCAGCCGCCTGGTCCGAGGCGTGGCGCCCCAGCAGGACCAAACGCGCCCCGGGCACGGCGTTGGCCAGGGTCTCGGCCAGCACCGGGCCAACGCCGCCAAAGCCACCAGTGACGAGCCACGGGCCGCGGCTGCGGAGGCGCGGCGGCAGCTCGGTCTCGTCTGCGCCGCTTGAGGCCGCTGGCAGATGCAGTGGTTCGAAAACTCGTTGGGTTCGGCGACCGTTGCGCAGAGCGATCGCCGCGGACGCTGCTGCAGCTGGCGCCATCAGTTCCGAGATCAGATCGTCCAGGGCCGTGTCGGTGATGCGATACGCGTCGAGGTCTGCGCCGATATCGATGCAGCGTACATCGAGCTCGGGGTGCTCCTGAGCCAGCGTCTGCGCCATACCCCACAGCAGGGCTTGGGCGGGCTCGACCGGATCGCCTGCCTCGACTCGGAAGGCGTAACGGGTCAGGATCCTGATGCTGGCAGGGCTGGCTCCTGCCGAAGCCGCGCCTGGCAGATGATCCTTCAAAGGCAGCAGGTTGGCCAGCTCGTGACCGGGATCGATCAGCTTTGGGTCGTCGACCCGTCGCTTCAGGTGTTCGACCACTCGCTGCCCCAGAGCTCGATCGGAGCTCACCAGCAATAGTGAGCTCGGTGGCGCGCCTGCGCTCGTTGGATCAGACGCTGGGCTGCCGAGCTGGCGCAGGCTCGGCTTCCACATCGGGGTCGAGATCCAGCTGCCGACGTCAGCCCGCGCAGCCCCCGAGGACGATCGTGCGGAGGTCTCAACGGCGGCCGACACCTGTGGCGACTCGGGCTCGAGCCAATAGCGCTGGCGTTCGTAGGGGTAGGATGGCAGCTCGACGCGGCGCCGGTAGGGTCGACGCTGGCCGTGGACCTGGGCCCAGTCGATGTCCGCACCGGCTCCCCAGAGCTGCCCGAGCGTCTGGTCGAGGTGAAGGAGCGTGTCGTGGCGAGCCTTGGGATGAGGCAGAGACGAGAGGGCGACCACGGCTTGCTGGCGCGATCGGGCTGCTGAACGCGCGAGATTCGATAGAGCGTGTCCTGGCCCGACTTCGAGTAGAACCGCGGGTTCTTCGGTCACGGTGGCGAGGCCGTCGGCAAAGCGCACCGGTTCCACCAAATGCCGGCCCCAGTACTCGGGGTCCGTGGCCTGGTCGCTGCGGATCCAATCGCCCGTGAGGTTGGAGACGAAGGGGATTCGCGGCGGGCTCAACACGTAGCGATCGAGCGCGTCGACCCACGGACGTATCGCGGGCCGCATCATGGCGGAGTGGAAGGCGTGGGAAGTGTGTAGAGGCTGGCAGCGCGCTTCGGGAGCACCGGCCTCGAGACGGCTCTCGAGGGCTGCGATGGCGTCGCTCGGACCGGAGACGACGCAGTCTTTCGGTCCATTGATGGCGGCGATCTGGAGGTCTTCGCCGAGCAGCGGGAGGAGGTCGTGCTCGGCTATGGCGACGCCGAGCATGGCACCTTCCGGCTGCTCGGCCATCAAACGCCCGCGCTTGGCAACCAGGCTCAGGGCGTCTTCGAGGGAAAACACTCCAGCGAGAGTTGCGGCCACAAGCTCGCCGATCGAATGCCCGAGCATGGCAGCCGGCTGCACACCCCAAGCCATCCACTGGCGAGCGACAGCTACCTCCAGAGCAAACAGTGAGGGTTGTGCGATGCGGGTGTCGCGCAAACGGTGATCGGTCGTCTGCCGGCCGGTCTCGGGAGGGTTGGAATAGATGATCTCGCGGATATCGAGGCCGAGCTCGACCGTCAGGCGGTCGGCGCACGCGTCGAGCTGGCGGCGGAAGACGGGCTCGGTGTCATACAGCTGGCGCCCCATGTCGACGTACTGAGCGCCCTGACCCGAGAACAACATCACGATGCGTCGTCCGGCCCTGGTCTTGATCGCCGTGCGCACAGCCGCCGAATCGCGCGCTTCGAGCGCTTCGGCCGCGCTCTCGCGAGAGTCGGCGATCAGCCAGCGCCGGTGATCGAAGTGACGCCGACCGACCTGCAGGGTGTACGCGATGTCGGCGAGTGCTTCGGACTCGCCCAGCGACGGAGCCTCGGGCGTCCGCAGACGCTCGGCCAGGCGACGGGTCGAGGCTTCGAGGGCACTGGCCGTTCGGGCGGAGATCAGCAGCAGCTGGGAAGGGTGCGCAGTGTCCGCTGAGGATGGCTGGAGGGGCGGCTGCGACGGTGGAGAGACTTCTTGCGGAGCCTCCTCACGGCTTGGCGCCTGTTCCAGAATCACATGGGCGTTGGTGCCGCCGATGCCGAAAGAACTGACGGCCGCGCGGCGCGGCTGATCGTCGCGAGACCAAGTCTCGCGCGTTTGTTGAATGCGAAACGGGCTGTCGCCGAGGTCTAAGCGGGGATTCGGACGCTCGAAATGCAGGCTCGGGGGCAGCTCGCCGTGGCGCAACGCCTGCACCGTCTTGATCAAGCCTGCGATGCCGGCAGCGGTGTCGAGATGCCCGATATTGGTCTTGACTGAGCCCAAGGCGCAGCGGGAGGTGCCCTCTTCGGTGTTGAAGGCCTGAGTCAAGGCGGCGACTTCGATCGGGTCGCCGAGCTCGGTGCCGGTGCCGTGGGCCTCGACATAGTCGATGCTGGCCGGTGACACACCGGCTGCGGCATGGGCGCCCCGGATGACTTCGGCCTGCCCTTCGACGGACGGCGCGGTATAACCCATTTTCTGGCCACCGTCGTTGTTGATCGCCGAACCCTTGACCACCGCCAGAACCCGATCACCTTCTGCCAGGGCGGCCTCGAGAGGTTTCAGGACAACGATGCCGGTACCGTTGCCGAGGACCGTGCCTCCGGCCTGGGCATCGAAGGCTCGGCAGTGGCCATCCGGAGACAGGATGCTTCCCGGCTCGTGGAGGTATCCTTGGGTCTGCGGAACCCGTACGGTGATCCCGCCTGCTAGCGCCATGTCCGATTCGCCGGCCGCCAGGCTCTGACAAGCCATATGCACGGCGACCAGGGAGCTCGAACAGGCTGTCTGGACGTTGACCGAAGGACCTCGCAAGTCGAGCTTGTAAGACACCCGCGTGGGGACGAAGTCCTTGTCGTTCGAGATGAACGCCTGGTAGCTGCCGGCCACAGCGGCGAGCCGCTGTTCGCCGACGTGGAGCAGGTAGGAGCTCATGCCGACACCGGCGAACAGTCCTATTTTGCCGCCGTACCGCGAAGGGTCGTAGCCAGCATTGTCGAGCGCATCCTGGGCGCATTCGAGAAAGAGACGATGCTGGGGATCCATGACCTCGGCTTCGCGCGGTGTGAATCCGAAGAAGTCGGAATCGAAATCCTCGGCGCCGTCCAGCACCCCGCGAGCGCGGACATAGCGCTCATCGGCCAACAGCTCCGCCGGGACCTGCCCGGCCATCTCGGCTTCGTCGAAGAACGAGATCGACTCGACGCCAGACCGTACGTTGCGCCACAGCTCGTCGACGTCACGGGCCCCGGGAAACCGTCCCGCCATGCCGATGATCGCCACGTCCTGGCTTGGCGGCCCGATTCGGGCCTCGAGCGACGCCTGGGCTTCGGTCTCGGTGCGGCGTTGGAGGAGGGTGGCCGTTGCATCGTCTCTCACCGCCAGGTGTCTGGCCAAGGATCCGATCGTCGGATGACGGAAGAGCTCGACGATCGAGACCTCCAGCTGCAGCCGTTCCTGCATCAGACGATGCAGCCGGGTGACGAGCAAGGAATGGCCTCCGAGATCGAAGAAACTGTCTTCTAGGCCGGGGCTGGCAGCGTTGGTTCCATCGATCCCCAAGACCTCGCACCACAGAGCCGCGATCTCGCGCTCGAGCTTGGATTCCGGCAGGCTTCCAAAGCTCACGGAGCTTCTCGGCGCCAGCTGACGGGTCAGGAGCGAACGATCCACCTTGCCGTTGGGGGTGAGGGGCAGCGCGTCGCACGGCTCGAACCTCGACGGCACCATGTACTCGGGCAGCGTTCGACGCAGCCAGTGCTGCAGCTCGGCGGGGGAAGGCGCGCCAACCTCGGCTTCGCCATCTGCCACGGGCACATACCAGGCCACCAGCCTGGGGTCTGCGGCGTCGACTTCGACGACTCCGGCCACGACCTCGGCCAGCTGCGGATGAGCCGCCAGAGAGGCTTCGATCTCGCCGAGCTCGATGCGGTGACCCCGCAGCTTGATCTGGTGGTCTACGCGTCCGAGAAACTCGAGCTCACCGTCGACCACGAAGCGTGCAACATCGCCGACCCGGTAGACGCGCCCGCCCCGCGGGCCGCATTCGCCAGCTAGGGGATCGGGAAGGAAGCGCTCGGCCGTGAGAGCCGGCTTGCCGCGATATCCTCGCGCCAGACCGTCCCCCGCGATCCACAGCTCGCCGGGAATACCCTGCGGTCGTGGCGTCAGGTGACGGTCGAGCACATGCAGGCGGGTGCCTAGGATCGGGCCTCCGAAGCGAATCGGATCTTCATTCGGAGTGATCTTGCGGGCGCCGGACCAAATGGTGGTTTCGGTCGGGCCATAGAGGTTCCACAGCTCGCCTCCCCGGGGGTGCAGCTGCGCCGCGAGATGACTCGGCAGCGCTTCGCCACCGCACAGCATCTTGAGATCTGGTTTCCCGCGCCAGCCGCTCTCGATCAGTAGCCGCCAGGTGGCGGGAGTGGCCTGCATGGTGGTGGCGCCGCAAGCCTCGAGCTGCTGCGCGAGCAGCGTTGCGTTGGCGACGACCTCTCGCGGCAACAGCACCACTTTGGCTCCGACGACCAGCGGTAGGAGTATCTCGAGCGCCGCGATATCAAAAGCCAAGGTGGTCACGGCCACCAGCACGTCGCCTGCGTCCAGGCCTGGCTCGTGCCGCATCGACTCGAGAAAATTGGCTAGAGCACCATGCTCGATCTGGACCCCTTTGGGTCTGCCGGTGGATCCCGAGGTGTAGATCACATAGGCGAGTCGGTTGGCGTCGTCGGTGGCTTCATGGGCAAGGCTTGGTGAAGCTCCGTTCGTGAGCGCTTCTGAGGGGTCGATCTCGACCACGCGATCGACGACCTTCTCCAGGTCTCGAAGCTGATGCCGATCCTGCGTTCGGGTGACCAGGAGTCGAGGTGTCGGCCGGTCGGATGGGCTGGCCAGTGCATCTTCCAGGCTGTAGATCAGACGAGAAGAGGGATAGCTCGGATCGAGCGGGACATAGGCGCCGCCGGCCATCAGGATGCCTAGAACCCCCGTGATCATCTCGGTGCTGCGGTCGATGCACAGCCCGACCGGCACCTCCGGCCCTACGCCCAGCTGCTGTAGACGCGCCGCCAGGCGACGGGCGCGTTCGACGAGCTCGCCATAGCGCATAGCGTGGCCCGCGCACTCCACCGCCACCGCGTCTGGATTCCGCTGGGCTTGGTCTGCAATCCTGCGGTGCACCGGCCGTGACCAGGCGACTCTGGCGGACTCTTCGGTGGATCCGATCCGTGGCCCCGCGTTCCACTCGATCAGCAGCTGCCGGCGTTCGACCGGGGTCAGCAGCGGCAGGTCGACTATGCGGTCTCCCGGTTGGTCGACCGCGCCGGCGATCAGTTGTTGGAGATGCGAGAGCCAGCGGTCGATGGTCGAGACTTCGAACAATCCGCGGCTGTAGGTCAAAACCAGCGTGAGCCCGTCGTCATGTTGCGCCGCCGTCAGCTCGAGCTCGAATTGAGTCGTTGGATGCTGAGTCGTCAGGGGCTGCCAGCTCAGACCACCGATCTCGAGCTGCGCGTCCTCGTGACCCAAGGCGAAGGCTTCGAGGCCTTCGACCCGATGGCGAGGGGGCTGATGCAGAGTGAAGAAGACCTGGAAGACCGGCGGGCGGCTCGCGGACCGCTCCGGCTGCAGCCGTTGGACCAGGGCGTCGAATGGATAATCCCGGTGGCGAAAAGCGTCCAGCGCCGTGCACCGGGTTTGCTCGAGATGGCTTGCCCAGGTTTGACGGCCGTCGAGCCGGCCGCGCAGCACCAGAGGGTTGACGAAGTAGCCGACCAGCTCGGCGAGCTCGGGACGGTTGCGTCCGGCCTCGGGCGAGCCGACCAAGATATCGCCTTGTCCCGTCAGACGATGGAGCAGCGCCTGAAAGGCGGCCAGCAAGACCGTGTAGAGGGTGACGCCCGAGCTCGCGGAATGAGCTTTGAGCCGAGCGAAGAGATCGGGGTCGACGCGCTGTCGTCGGTTGCCGCCGTCGAACGTCTGGACCGGTGGGCGAGGGTGGTCGGTCGCCAGGTCGAGAGGCTGGAGGTCGCCTGAGAGAGTCTCGAGCCAATAGCTCTCGAGGGCGTCGCCTTCCGGGCCAGCGAGGTGGCCCCGTTGCCAGCGAACCCAATCGGTGTAGTGCAAGTCGCGAGGTGCGAGCTGAGAGAAGCGTCCCGCAGACTCCTGCTGGTAGAGCTTGCCGAGCTCGTCCAACAAGACTGCGATCGACCAGAAGTCGGCGACGATATGGTGCACCACCAGGTGCAAGATGTGCTCGTTCCGCGCCTCGCTGTCTTGCTCGGGTCGCAGTACCAAGGCTCGCATCAGGGGCAGGTTGGCAAGGTCGAAAGGTCTACGAGACGCGGCTTCGAGCGTTCGGCGAAGGCCCTCGTCCTGCCAATCGACCGCGGTCTCGACGCAGTATTCGATGCCGGGTGTGCCGACAGGCAGCACCTCTTGGACCAGGGTCGTGCCGCCGGTCGCCTGGGCGAGCTCACGTTCGACCGAGCCGCTTTCGACCGAGCCGCTTTCGACGGTCGTTGCTTCGTCGAGCTCGATGAAGCGAGTGCGCAGAGCGGGATGTCGCTCCGCCAGACGTGCGAAAGCTCGGTCCAGCGCTGCCGTGTCGAGGGGCCCACGCAGTCTCGCGGCGCCTGCGATGTGGTAGACGCCGCTTTCAGGCGCCAGCTGGTGGAGGAACCAAAGCGCTTCTTGGCCCGAAGAGACCGGCTGGAGACCCTCAGCCGGAGTGGCGGTAGCCCGGATCGGCGCGAGCTGCTCGGTCGGCGGTGACTCGAGCCTGGCAAGCGTGTCGCCGCAAATCTCCTCGAGACTCATGCCGTCGAGTAGCTGCGCCACTTCGGGAGCAGAGCCCAAGCTGACTTGGATCTGGCCGTGCACTTCGACCGCGGAGAGCGAGTCGAGCCCGAGGCCGGTCAAGGGTTGGTCGATGGCTAGGTTGTCGCTGGGTTGGCGAAGCGCCTGGGCTGTCACGCGCCGGAGGAAGGCGAGCAGCATCCTGTGGCGGTCCTCGCCTTCGGCCTTGAGCAGGCTCTCGCGGGTGATAGCCGGTGAGCTCTCCCGCGCGCCAGCGTCGCTTCGTGCATCTCGCTTCGAGCGTTGTCGCCGGCCGTGACCGTCTGCAGACTCGGAGGGAGCATAGATTTTCGTCGCCTCGCCCAGCTGACTCTCGGCCAGTTTCTCGAGCGTGT
>JBCCEE010000105.1:0-20775 GCA_039030415.1 Acidobacteriota bacterium | reverse complement strand
CCGAGAGCCGTGTGGTGCAACGCAGGGTAGAGGATGGAGAACGGCAGACGCGACTTCATGCGTCGATTCTCAGCCAGCTCGTGCCACAGCGGGCGCCTGAGATCCACGACGTCGTTCTCGGAGACCGTCAGGACGACGAGATCCGGCTCGAGAGGCAGAGCTCGGCGGGCCATCTCACGTTGCCCAACAATCGTCGTGCCGCCGATCCCAGCGTTGATCACCGTCACATCGCTCATCGGCACCTCGCCACAGTCCCGGCGCAGCATGCCCTCGAGCTGGGCTGGGAGCGTCTCCCGCGAATCGACGAAATCTCCGAACGTGAAGGAGTCGCCGATCATCAAAACGCGCAGCTCCTCGGGCTGCGGTGGGTCGATTTCGCCGCCTCGATAGCCCAGCGCGTTGATGCGAATGCGGTGCGGTAGGGCGGGCTTCTTGAGACTCACGAAGTCCTGGCCCGGCGTGAACAGTCCCGGCACACGCTCGAAGCCCGCCGCGCTCACCGTCCTCAAAGTCTCGTGCGGAGCGAGCTGGAAGAGCCGCAGCCCGCCCTCGATCAAGGCGAGAGCGACCAGCACGCCCAGGCTGATCGCCAGCAGTCGCGAGCTCAGCCCGCGCAGCGCGGTTATTCCAGGCAGCCGGCCACTCGTCATGGCCCGAACCCTACCAGCCTATACTCAGCCGCCTATGCTCTGCGTGTTCGTCGACCCAGCCGGTAACCCCATGGGCATCGCGTTTTGATCCAGTTGATTCTGCTGACCCTGGCGCTCGTCGCGGTGCTGATGGTAGGTGGTCTGCCTCTAGCCCAGCTCTTGCCCTCCAGGCTGCACAGCTACAGCATGCTGCTCGCTCCGCTGCTGGGCTTCGGCGTGCTGTCGAGCATCAGTCATTATCTCGGGGCGGCCGGCATTACGGTGCACAGCTTCGCCTGGCCGACGGTGATCCTGATGGCGCTTGCGACGGCGGCAATTCTGATGGCTCGTCGACGACGGGCCCAGGCTGCGAGCCGGATCGTCGTGTTGATGGCGGGGATCTACTTCCTCGCGCTGATTCCGGTGCTGAGCCTCGGGACGCTGACGCCGATTGGACGCAACAGCGACATCGTGTCCTACCTTTGCCGCGCCGAGCTGCTCGCAGAACCCACGCCCGTCGCGACCTCGCCAATCGCCGATCGCCCCTGCGATGCCTGGGCGATCCAAGCGCTCGACGCAGGTTTGCGCCGCGGTGCGATTTACCTCATGGCCTGGGTCGACGTCCTCATGGGCGCTCGCGCTTACCAGATCTACCCCCTGGCCATCGCGCTGGGTTTCGCGCTGGCGGCTGGCAGCCTCTATGTACTGTGTCGCCACACCTTTAAGCTTTCACGTCACGCCGCGCTGGGCGTCGCGGCCTTGGCCGGGACCCACAACCTGCTGCTGTGGCCGGTTTACGATGGTTTCCTCTCCCAAGTCCTGGGCGTCAGTCTGCTGCCGGCGACGCTCTGCCTGATGATCGAGGCGCTGCGCCGGCCGAGCTGGCGCGCCACGGGCATGGCGGGCTTCCTGCTGGCGACGCTGTGCTCGGCCTATCCGCCGCATGCCCTGATGGCCATCGCGATCAGCCTGGCGATGGCCGGCGCGAGCTTTGTGGATCAGCACCGACGACGACCCGGTTCCCTCGGCACCGTAGTCAACGGATTGAGCTCAGCCTCGACGACCCTGGCGGCAATGGCTGCGGTGACAATCGCCAGCAACGCCGTCGCGTGGTCCAAGGTCGGCCGAGAGCTGGCGATGGTCCAGAGCTTCGCCCAGCGCAAGTCGGGCAACATTCAGGTCTTTCCTCACCCCGGCGAGATCTTCGGGCTAGTGAATCACCCCACCGCCGCCTATGACCTGTGGTTTCCACAGCTGCCGGCACTCGCGGCGCATCTAATGTTCGGAGTGGCGATCGCCTTCTGCGTCGCGGGCTGGTTTCGGCTCAGGCGGGTCGTGCGGCCGCTCGTCGGCGCCTGGCTGCTGATCGTGCTTGGCCACACCTTGATTCAGCGCTTCGGGATTCCGGGCGGAAGCGGCTTCCCCTACGGCTACTTCAAGAGCCTCTCGCCGACGATCCTCGCCCTGCTTCCTCTCTTCACCCTGGGACTGCTCCACCGGGGCGGCGATCGCCGCGGGACGGCCCGCCACCTGGCGTCCGGTCTGGCGATCCTGCTGATCGTTCTGCACGGCGCCAACACCGGGTTGACGCTGTTCTACGTCCCCAAGTATCGCGTCGTCGCGGATCAGGATTTGCTGGAGGTGGCTACCGGCGTTTCCGAGCTTCCCATCGAGACGCCGATGCTCGTCGACCTTCCCCCAGGTCTGGAGCAGAACTGGGCGGCCTACCTGCTGCGCGACCGCCCGATCCGCTTCAGGCGCCCCCTGCAATTCTTCCGCGCGATCGACGGGCCGCGGCCGGATGCCCACTTCGAGCAGCACGTGCTGATCCAGCGGGATCGCACCGGGCGCATGCAGCACTGGAACGATCTCTGGTATGACACCGTACGCTACGACACGATCTGGCAGAGCTCTCGCTACGCGATCCAGCGATCCAAGAGCGAACGTCCGGCACGCTGATCGTCGCTCGCCGCGACTCGGAGACGTGAAACGTGAACGCCATGCGCATTCCGTTGTTCACCCTAGACAGCGCTCTGAACCAAGGGAAACTCCGTTGTCTAGCCTGGTCAACGCTCTGCACAATGGGAAAATGTGTTGTCCACCCTGGTCAGCGCTCTGAACAGCGGGAAATTCCGTTGTACACCCTGGTCAGCGCGTTGAACCACGGGAAAATGTGTTGTCCACCCTGGTCAACGCTCTGAACCAAGGGAAATTCCGCTGTCCACCCTGGTCAGCGCGTTGAACCACGGGAAATTCCGCTGTCCACCCTGGTCAGCGCGTTGAACCACGGGAAAATGTGTTGTCCACCCTGGTCAACGCTCTGAACAGCGGGAAACGCGCCGAGGACTCCGGGACGCAAGTTGAGCCCGGCGCCGCAGCCTACGCTCCGAGGCTCAGCCGTCGGCCGCTGGGCCGCCTGCGGCTTCTTCGCCCTGCTCGTGACGGCTCACGAACTCATCCAGCAGCGCTTCGATCTCGGGATCGAGGTCGTCGAACTCGATGCCCATGCCGCAGCGATCGCCGTCGAGCACTTCCAAGTAGACGACGGTACCGCGGACGTCGACGATGCGCTCGCCGAGCACCAAGTTGAGGCTGACGACGGTGCGCAGGGGCACCGAGTGGTGGAGCTCTAGGCGGACGCCGCCGCGTGAGATGTTGAGCGTGCGACCCGTGGTGAGGTCGGCACGAAAACCCTCTTCGTCGAACCGGCTGACCTGGACGAGATGTACCTTGTCGATCCGGGGACTGGAACGTCGCTCTGACATCCGCTGCTACCTCCTGAGCGCCGTGATCTGCCGGCGGCGCTAGAACGCCTCGAGAGGCGAGACTCACTGATGTGTCGGTTAATGTCCTACATGCTAGAGCGACGGCTCGACGGGGTCAACAAAGGCTATTTCCCTCGACGATTTACTGATGAGCTAGCCGCCTTTGTGGATCTTGAATCTCTGCACCGCCTTGGTCGACATGCGGGAGCCTCGGCTGCCCAATCCGCAGACCTTGAGGTCGGCGAGGTTGTACCAGTCGTCCTTCTTGCGCTGCCGCTTCATCGGCACGAAGGTCATGTGGACGAGCAGCGCCGGTTCCCCAACCCAAAGACGCTCGACCTTCCCCTTCTTGCCCTTGATCAGGTCGTACTCTTTGTCTTTGATGAACCCCTGAATGTGGATCTTCTTGGCCCACGCGTTCTTGTCGGGATCCCGGTAGATGTAGGTCAGCAGGACGCCGTTGTCTTTGTCGAAG
Source organism: Acidobacteriota bacterium (assembly GCA_039030415.1). Classification (GTDB taxonomy): domain Bacteria; phylum Acidobacteriota; class Thermoanaerobaculia; order Multivoradales; family J023; genus JAAELT01. Next base: position 16,906 of record JBCCEE010000105.1, on the reverse strand, counting down.
CATTCGATCGCCAGCGCCCGCTTGCCGACGAAGAGCTTCTCCGGCGGATCGGTGAGGCGGTAGGTGCCATCTGCAGCGACGATCAGGATCTTGTCGTACTCGCTGACCGTCATCTGGTGCTTGTCACCCTTGACCGCCGAGCCGAAGAAGCCGCTCTCGTGGTCGTAGCTCAGCTTGAGGGTCTGGCGCGCCACCTCCTGCTTGTTGACGACGTCGAAAGCGGTGATCTCGGTCTTGCGCGGATAGAGTTCGCGGTACTTTTCGAGCAGACCTTCGAGGTAGGTGATGGTGGTCTGGGTGAGGCGGCGCAGCTTGCCCTTGCACTTCTTGATGGCGCGCACGATGTCGTCGATCTCACGCCGTGACTTGTTGATGTCGTAGACCGAGATGCGACGGATGCGAATCTGCAGCAGACGCTCGACGTCGTCGTCGTTCATCTCGCGGATGAAGAACATCCGGTAGTCGTTCATGCCGTCGTAGACTTCTTGGCGCACGGCAGCGGCGGTGTTGGCGGTCTCGATGCGCTTGTAGACCCGGTTCTCGATGAAGATCTGCTCCAGGGTCAGGTAGTGCTGGCGGTCTTCGAGCTCCCGCAGCTCGAGCTCGAGCTCGGCGCGGATCTGCTCTCGCAGCTGCTTGGTCAGAGTCGTGAGCACCTCGGTCACCGACAGCTCGGCCGGGCGATCGTCCTGGATCACCGTGATGCTGGAGGAGATCGACACCTCGCATTGGGTGAAGCTGTAGAGCTGCGGCTCCACTTCATCGGCGTAGATGCCGCGCGGCAGATGCAGCACGATCTCGACCTTCTCGGCGGTTCGATCGTCGATCGACGCCACTTTGATCTTGCCCTTCTGGGCCGCCGCCTCGATCGAGCCGATCAGGCTCTCGGTGGTGGTCGAGTAGGGAATCTCGCGAATCGTGATGGTCTTCTTGTCCTTCGCCACCTCGAGCCGCGCTCGCACCCGCACCTTGCCGCGCCCGTCGTCGTACTCGGCCGGCTCCATCAGGCCGCCCTGGGGAAAGTCCGGGAAGAGCGCGATCGGCTCCTTGCGCAGCAGCTGCACCTGGGCTTCGAGCAGCTCGCCGAAGTTGTGCGGCAGGATGCGCGTCGACATGCCGACGGCGATGCCCTCGGTGCCGAGCATCAGCAGCACCGGCAGCTTGGCGGGCAGGAAGATCGGCTCTTGCTTGCGGCCGTCGTAGCTCGGCTGGTATTCGGTGAGCTTCTTGAAGAACAGGGTGTCGCGGGCCAGCGGGGTCAGCCGACACTCGATGTAGCGCGGCGCCGCCGCCGGGTGACCGGTGAGGATGCTGCCGAAGTTGCCCTGGCGCTCGATGAAGTAATCCTTGTTGGCCAGCACCACCAGGGCGTCGCCGATCGAGGCGTCGCCGTGGGGATGCAGCTTCATCGTCTCGCCGATGATGTTCGCCACCTTGTGGAAGCGCCCGTCGTCGACGTCGGCCAGGGTCGTCAAAATGCGGCGCTGCACCGGCTTGCAGCCATCGCGCAGATCAGGGATGGCGCGATCTACGATCACGTAGCTCGCGTACTCGAGGAAATTCTGCCGCATCAGCGGCTCGACATAGCTCAACTCACCGTACCTCGCTCAACTCAGACCACCTCAGCAATCAGATTGTCGATGATGAAGTTCTTGCGCTGCGGAGTGTTCTTGCCCATGTAGAAGCCTAGCGCCTTGGACACCTCGCTCATCGCCTGCATGCGAACCTGAACCAGCCGGATGTCGGCGCCCATGAAGCGCTTCATCTCGGCCGGCGAGATCTCGCCGAGGCCTTTGAAGCGCGTGACCTCGGGTTTGCTGAGCTCTTCCATGGCGCGCTCGCGCTCGCCTTCGGAGAAGCAGTAACGCGTCTCCTTCTTGTTGCGCACCCGGTAGAGCGGCGTCTCAAAGATGTAGACGTGGCCGCGCACCACCAGCTCTTCGAAGTAGCGCAAGAAATAGGTCAGGAGCAGGTTGCGGATGTGCATGCCGTCGACGTCGGCGTCGGTGGCGATCACCACCTTGTGATAGCGCAGATCTTCCACCGACTCCTCGATGCCGAGGGCGCGCATGATGTTGTAGAGCTCTTCGTTCTTGTAGATGGCGTCGCGCTTGAGGCCGTAGCAGTTGAGCGGCTTGCCCTTGAGCGAGAAGATCGCCTGGGTGTCGACGTCGCGCGCCTGCACCATCGAGCCACCGGCCGAGTCGCCCTCGGTGAGGAAGATGCTCGACTCATCGGCGCGCGGTTTCTTGTCGCCCAGGTGGACCTTGCAGTCCGTCAGCTTGGGGATGCGGATGGCGGTCTTCTTGGCGCGCTCGCGGGCCTGTTTCTTGACCGCCGAGAGCTCCTTGCGCAGGCGCTCGTTGGCCTCGACCTTCTTGATCAGCTCACCGGCGACTTCCGGGTTCTTGTGCAGCCACACCACCACCGCATCCTTCACCGCCGGCACGATCCAGCTGCGCACGTCGGTCGAGCCCAGCTTGTTCTTGGTCTGGCTCTCGAACACCGGCTCCTGCACCTTCACCGCCACCGCGCCGACCAGGCCGTCGCGCACGTCGGGCCCAGCGAAGGTCTTCTTGGCGAACTCGTTGATGCCCTTCAGCAGGCCCTCGCGGAAGGCGCTCTGGTGGGTGCCGCCGTCAGACGTGTGCTGGCCGTTGACGAAGCTGTAGTAGGTCTCGCCGTAGTTGTGAGTGTGGGTGAAGGCGAACTCGAGCATCTTGTCGCGGTGGTGCATGATGCCGTAGAGCCCCGACTCCTCGCCGAGCTCTTCGGACAGCAGATCGCGCAGGCCGTGGGTGCTCTTGAACAGCCGGTTGTTGTACTTGATCGTCAGGCCGGTGTTGAGGAAGGCGTAATAGCGCAGCCGATGCTCGATGAACTCTTCTTTCCACGTGTAGTCGCCGAAGATCTCGTGGTCCGGCGTGAAGCCGACGAAAGTGCCGTTGGCAATCGCCGGCTCGTCGAGATCCATCACCTTCTTCTTCTTGCCGCGCTGGAAGGTCGCGCGGCGCGATTTGCCGGAGCGCCAGGCCGCGACCTCGAAGTCCTCGGACAAAGCGTTCACCGCCTTGGTGCCGACTCCGTTGAGGCCGACCGAGAACTGAAAGACGTCGTCGTTGTACTTACCGCCGGTGTGCATCTTCGAGACGCAGTCCACCACCTTGCCGAGCGGGATGCCGCGGCCATAGTCGCGCACCGTCACGCGCTCGCCGTCGCGGGTGATCTCGATGCGCTTGCCCTCCCCCATGATGAACTCGTCGATCGCGTTGTCGACGACCTCCTTGAGCAGGATGTAGATCCCGTCGTTGGGGTTGTTGCCGTTGCCGAGCCGCCCGATGTACATGCCGGTTCGCAACCGGATGTGCGCCAGGGGATCGAGGGTCAGAATCGCTTTTTCGTCGTAGGCAACTGCCTTCTTGGCCAATCTCTACTCCTCGGGTCCAATGAAAACCCCACAATATCTAGTAGCAAACGCTTCACGTTAGCGGCCTGATTGTATCAGGACGCGGTAGTGGGGCGTAAAGTCGGATCAAGAGGCGGGCGTCTCGGGGCTGGCGTAGCGGGCCAGGAGCTCCCTCGTCGCTTCGAGCTGGATGCCGGGGAAGCGCTCGCGGAAGCAGGCCAGGAGGGCGCTGATGCGGGGGGCTGCGAAGCTGGAGGCGAAGACGTCGCGACGCTCACCCTCGAGCCAGCGCACCTCGCCGTCACCCCGGGCGACGCATTCAGCGGCTTCGTCGGGGCAATACCAGTAGGTGAGGTCGTCGTCGCCACGGACGGCGCGCACTCCGATGGCGTTCTCGAACGCCGCGGGATAGCTGTATCCCTGCTGCTGCTCGATGGCCGAGACCACCAGGATGCCGCGACGGCGCAGGACTTCGCACGCCTGGTAGAGCCTGCGGATCGAGGTGTCCTGGGTCGTCCCCAGGCTCAGATTGACGATGTCGGCCTCCTTCGAGGCAGCCCACTTGAGGCCGGCGATCAACAGGTCGATGGACGTTTCGAGCGTGTGTCCGAAGACGCGGCAGGGCAAGATCTCGACGCCGGGAGCCATTCTGAGAAGGAGATCCGCGCACGCCGTGCCGTGGCCGATGCGATCGCGATCGTCGTTCGAGGGGGCGACCAGGAAGGGCTGGCGCGGATCCGCCAAACCGAGCCCCGGATGGATGCGCGGCTCGTCCCAGTCGGGATCGCGGCCGCTGTCGATGAGACAGATGCGGACGCCGCGTCCCGTCGCGTCGCCGAGGGCGCGGCGCAGATCGTGCGAGGACTCGCCTTTTCGAAGATCCGGCGCTAGGTTCCGCAGCTCACCCGCCATCGCGCAGGCCCTGCAGGTAGCGCCAGAAGATCGCGCCGGCGGGGATGGAACGGGTCAGCAGGCGGCCGTTGACCGTCATGCCCTGACGCAGAGGGTCGTCACCCTCCGTCGACTGGGTGGGCTCGAGAGCGACCTCGACGCGAAAGGCGTCGGCAAAGTCGCCATCCCGGGTCGCGGCTTCGGCGACTTCGGTGACCCTTCCGTCGTGGCGCCCCGAGATGGCGCCGCCAGCGATCAGGGCGTGAATCCGGATCTTCGCAGGGTCCCCGAGCTGGATCTCATGGCGATCCTCGGCGGCGACCCACAGCACCGCTCGCCAGTGGGACGAGTCCACGCCTTCACCGGCCGGCTCGAGGTAGCCGGTCGCCTCGACGGCGCCGTCGAGCCGTACCCATGTGGCCACCGCCAGGGCAGACGCCGCGAGCAGAGCGAGGGCCAAGATCGTGAACAAGCCGGGATGGCGCACGAGCGGGGCGGCGAGCAGGGGCGGCTCGTCCAGCTCCGGGAGGCGGAGAACAATCTCAGGGTCTCGAGGGGAATCCATGGTCGGCTGGTGTCTGAGAAGAGCAGCTATTGGGAAGAGGTCTGATGGAAAGAGCGTCTGGCGGAAAGAGCGTCTGGTGGGAAGAAGGTCTGGTAGGAAGAACTACTAGGCGCCTTGTACCTGCGGGAGACGGGCTTCCGAGCCTCCGGAAGAGATCGCCAGCATGCGTTGGTAGGGGGGGCAGGTCTCGAGCAGCTCACGGTGGCGACCGAAGCCGACGAGGTACCCTCCTTGCAGCACGCAGATGCGCTCGGCCTGCGCGGCGCTTTGCGGCCGGTGGGTTACGAAGAGGATGGTGCGCTTCCCGCCTGGTTTGCCATCCTGGGCGAAGATGCCCCGCAAGATCTCCATCTCGGTTTCGACATCGATGTTGGCGGTGGCTTCGTCGAGCAGCAGGATCGGCGCGTCGCGAATCAGTGCCCTGGCGAGGGCGACCCGCTGACGCTGGCCCGCGGAGAGGCTGGAGCCCCATTCCGAGACCGTCGTCTCGAGGCCCTCGGGCAGGCTCTCGAGCAGCTCGCCGAGGCCGCAGAGCTCGACGGTTTGCTGGACCTGGGACAGTGTAGCTTCGGCCGCTCCCAGGGTGAGGTTGTCCCATAGGGTTCCCCGCACCAGCCCCACGTCTTGCCAGACCACGGCGATCTGCCGCCTGAGGTCGCGCAGGGCGAGCTCGCCCAGCGGCCGCCCGTCGATCCGGACGACCCCGGCGTCGGGGCGCTCGAGGCCGGCCAGCAGCCGCAGCAGCGAGGTCTTGCCAGAGCCGCTGTGACCCACTATCGCCGTGATCGAGCCGGCGGGAATCTCCAGGTCCAGGCCGCTCAGCACGGGACGCTCGGGGTCGTAGCCGAAGGACACGCCGCTCAGCTGGAAGGCGCCGCGCAGAGGGGTCGCGATCGGCGGCGCCTCGCGGTAGGCCCAGGCCGGATCCTGCTCGACCGGGCTATCCAGGTATTCGAACATCCTGCTCAGGTGAACCGCCGATTGCTGAAAGCTCGAGAACAGCTGGATGAGCTGCGAGATCGGGTTGTACAGGTAGCCGATGTAGGCCGAGAACGCCATGAAGTCTCCCAGCGTCATGCGCTGGTCCAAAATCAGGCTCCAGCCCAGCCAGGAGAACAGCGCCATGTTGGCGGCGCGCAGCAAGCCGTTCGCGGTGCCGAAGGCCTGGCCGAGGGCGCCCGCCCGCAGCTGGTGCTCCATGGCCTCACCGATCTGGTCGCGCGCCCGGCGGTAGACCAGGTGCTCGAGGCCCATCGCCTTGAACGTCTCGATGTGGCTGAGGGTTTCGACCTGCAGCGCGTTGAGGTCGGCGTGGGCCTCCGAGCTCTTCTTCCAGGCCCGGCGCAGGACCGGGCCGGACAGCACGGTGATGAGAAAAGACAGCGGCAGGGTCACCAGCGCGACCAGAGCCAGGCGCCACTCCAGGGCAAAGAGCAGCGGGGGGACCAGCACCAAGTAAATGCCGTGGATGAAGACGGTCTGGAAGACGGTGTTGATCGATCCCAGGGCCTGATTGACGTCCTGAAACCGGCTGGTGATCTCGCCGACCTGATGCTCCTGGAAGAAGCGCGCGCGCAGATGCTGCAGGTGGTTGAAGAACAGCAGGGACGTGGCGCTCGACAGGCGGGTGTTGATGGCGAGCGAGAAGTAGCCCTGGACCAGGCCCAGGAACGTCGAGGTGACCGTCAGGGCCAGGATGCCGCCGACGAGCACGACCATCAGGCGCACGTTCTCGGTCGGGTAGACCTCGTCGATCAGCAGCTTGGTGAAGATGGGCGCGATCAACCCGACGCCGCTCAGGACGGTCGCCAAGACGATGCCCTTGAGGAGCGGCCCCCAATACGGGCGAATCAGGCGCAGCAGGCGAACGAACTGGCGGCCTGCTTGTCGCAGACTGGGTGTTTCGCTGGACTCGTCGTGGGCGATCACCACCCGATCCTATCCCCCGCTCAACCCGCGACGTCGATGAAGCCAGCCTGGTAGAGCTCGTCGAGCTGGCGCTGAATCATCTGGGCCAGACGCTGACGATCGGCGTCGCTCTCGGCGCCGGCAGCGTGCGCGATGGCGGTTGTGATCGCGGCGGTCGTCACGAGCTCCTGGCCGGCGAGGATTTCGAGGACAGCCGCCGCCAGCGCCCCCAACGCTTGGATATGGATACGATTTCCGCGCCGGAACAGCAGGAAAGGCGTCTCCTCTTCGGGCGGCGCATCTTCCGACAGCATGTCTTCCGGCGGCGCGTCTTCCAAAAGCATACTGCGCGGGTCGCCGGGCTCTGTCGATTCCGCAGCCTGTCCCAACCAATGGGACCACTGCCAGCGCGTCTGGATCAACTGACAGTCCGCGGCCAAACGGGATGTGCCGTTCTGCCAATCGATATCCCCGGCCGGTGGGCGGACCATACGCTGCAGATCTTCGGTGGTGAAATCGGCGAGCGCCCGGGAGAGCTCGAAGCGTCGTCGCTCGCACAGCGTGGCATCGGCGAGCAGGTCGCGTCGGCCTGCAGAAGGCCCGCTCTCGGCGTTCGGAGCGAGCAGCTGTGACACGGCATCGAAGGCGGCTGCGGCGGGCGAGCGTCGCAGCGGAGGCTCGCAAGTTTCGAAGGGCTCGAAGGGCTCGAAGGGCTCGAAAGGTTCCGTGGCGAAGCCCAGTCTGCGGATCGCAAGGCTCGTATCGCCGAACCAATGCTCGACGTCTTCGGCGGCGAGGGTGCGGTAGCCGTCGCTGGCGCGGTCGCGATCGGTGAATCCCGGACCGGCGGTTGCCAGCCGGGAGCGCAGCAGCAGGATCGAAGGCACCTCCGGCCGCGCCAGGCGCAGGTAGAACAGGCCGGTCCCGGCTTCTCCGAGCATCAGGCTGGGGTCCGATTTTTGATCGAGAGTGCCGGCCGGCCACGGGCGATCGGTGTTCTCGAAGGTCTCCCACCCGTAGCGGGCGCAGAGCTCGGTGGCTCGCTGCCATTCCGGATCGGGGTCTGCGAGCTGGGCCTGCGCATCGGCGAGCAGCTCGCAGTTGCCAGCCAATCCGTGGCAGAGGGAGAAGTTGTCGTCGAGGGAGACGACGGCCTTCTGAGTGGCGTGGATCGCCGCCTTCGCCTCCTCGAGGTAGAGCGCCTGCCCGGTGAGCTCGTAGGCGCGCAGGCGGCTCAGGCCGATGCCGGGAGCGCCGTGGCACCACGCGGTGGAACAGTTCCGCTGCCAGGGGGCGAGCTCGCCTTCGCGAACCGCCTGCCGCAGCGCTTCGCTGCGGCCGTAATACTGGGCGTCGAGAAACTCCTGGTGGCGATAGTCGGGCCAGTTGGAGGTCGTGGCGTCGAACTGGTTGCGCTCGTAGAGAAACGCCATCTCGGCCGCGAACAGCATACGGCCGTCGCCAGTAGCGTAGGCCAGCTCGAGCAGCGCGTGGGCGATGCCGGCGGTGCCGTGGGCCAGGCCCGTCAGGTGTCGAGCCACGCCTTCGGGCAGGGTGCGCCAGGACCATCCATCGGGCTCGCGGTGCGCCCGCCGGAGGAGTCTCTCCCCCAGCGCCTTGGCACAGTCGAGGGGGAGATCATCGGCGAGCCAGTCGGCGAGCTCGAGCAGAGCCGGGATCGCTCCGCCTGCGCCGCCGATGACGTCGTAGACCCGGTCGGCGTCTTCCTTGCCGGGTAGCGTTGCCAGCAGGGCTCGCGCGGCTTCGAGATAGTGCGGTCGCTCGAGGATGCGGCCGAGGCGTGCGGCGACATAGGCGATGCCGGTGCGGCCGCTGTGCAGGCCGCTGGCCTCTTCCGGCAGCTCGCCGCCGGCCGCCAAGGCGTGCTTCAAGGCGCCATCGAGCGTGCGATCGAGGTCGCGGTTGCCCGTCGCGTGGCGGAGCTCGCCCAGGAACAGGGCAATGCCCGCCGTTCCCTGGTAGAGCAGCCCGCCGGCGATCTCGGTCTTGAGCCGGCCGGGGACGCGCACCTCGTGATCGGGGACTCGGATCTCCCAGGTACAAGCCTCCCCTTCCCACAAGGCTTGCTGGGCGAGTCGGTGGCCGATCCGCTCGGCGATCTCGAGGCAGAGGTCGGGTCGCATGGTCATTGAGGTCTGGAGAAGGCGAGGTCTGGAGAAGGAAAGGTCTGGGTCGTTTCCGGTTCGGGGATGTCGCCCAATAGCGAATGGAACCGCTCCGAGGAGCTCCATCGCTAGCGTGGGTCTAGCAGCTGGCGGGCAGCGTACACGCGAACGTTCCGCACATGGCGGGCTGCGTCGGGCACGGACAGTTGTTACACGTATTCTGGTTGCAGAGCGTGTGGTTGGTGCAGTTTGGCTGGCAGGTATTCTGGTTGCACAGGGTTTGGTTGGTGCAAACTCGGCAAGCCGTGTTACCCGTGCAGCCGTTGTCGCAGGTGTTTCCCGGTCCGAAGGAGAGATAACCGTAGACGGTTCCTTCCTCGCTGTCGCCGGTGTCGGGCGTGGTCTGGAAGGATTCGACTTCGAGGTCGTCGAGATCCAGCTTCAGTTTCTTCATGCAAAGCTCCTCTCTGTTTGGTGTGCGTTGGAGGTCTCCTCGGAGCGTGAGCTTGGGTCTGTCGGATCGGACCCGGCGGCCGGGGCCAAAGCGTCGGCATGCAGCGTGCGGAAGAGGACGAGCGAGAGATAGGACTCTTCCTGCGTCGTCACGCCGAGGCGGTTGTTCATCATGTGGATGTAGCTCGGGACCACGTGGTGAACGGCCTCGTCGAAGGTCTCGAAGACCGTGTCCTCGCGGCGCAGCCGGCCGGCGCTCGCCAACTTCATCATCCGCCTTCGGGTTTCCTGGAGCTGCTCGCGGTAGCGATCGAGCGCGTCGGTGAGGGGCTCACCGGCGACCAGGGAGGACCAGGCGGTCTCGACGTAGGGAGCCAAGCGCTCGGCCTGACGGTCGTAGCCGTTCTCGAAGGTCTCTACCATGGCGTGGCGCTCGTCGTCGTCCGGAACCATCGCCGCGAGGTAGCTGCTGCCATAGGCCGCGATCAGCTGGGCCGCAGCCTGCCGCGAGTCACAGAAGGTGTGCAGCATCACAAGGGTCGCCAGCAGTCCCTTGCCGAGGCGGGTCGACCGACGCTCGGGATCGACCCTGCGCAGGAGGGCGAGGGCGCTGGTACTGGAATCCTGGAAGACCCGTTCCGCGAGCGCGACGCCATAGCGCCCGCCATAGCGGAAGGTCTCCGGCTCGTAGGCTTCCCAGGTGGTGCGGACGATTCTCGGATCGGCGTCGATCTGCGCCTGGAGCCGTGGTTTGACCTGGTGCTCGAGAGCCTCGCGGGGGCCGTAGAGCCGGAACCGGATGTGGTGCCCGAGGTTGCTGTAGCGGATGAAGAAGAACCGACGCGCCCACCCCTGCTCCCGGCAGAGGACGCTCAGCGGTTCGACCACCCCGAACAGAATGCGGTCCGCCTCGGCTCCATACAATTCGCCATCGAAGAAGAGCTGGGTGCTCAGCCAGCCATAGCCCTTGGGCTCAGTGCGCATTCCCGGGGGCTCCTTCGTCTCCGGACGGTGCTTCTCTTCCAGACGGTGTGAAGTCGATCTGGACGACGAATTCGGTGGCAAAGGCCTCGTCACCGTGGGTCGCGAGATGCTCTTTGCCCGGGAGCCGTTCCGCCAGGACAACGAGAAAGTTGTCGAGCAGCCCGGGGGCTCGGGCGAAGAGGTCCAAAAGCAGGGGGTTGTGGAAGTCGATGTATTGAGGCTTGTAAAGGTCACCGCGCAGCTGCGGCCCGCGCGGCTTGTCCGCGGGCTCAGGATCAGCCGTAGCGTCCTGGGTCGCGGCGCCCTCGTCCGGGCTCGCAGAATCCACCGGGGTCGCTGGGGTCGCGGGGGGCGCGGAGAAGCTCGGCAGCGGCCGCATCTGCAGGAACACTTGGCTGGGAATGCCGTGCTTGGCCCGCCAGCTCTCGACCCGGAGAAAATAGCCGGCAGCGGTCTCGTCACCCCACGGCCTTGGGAAGGCCGCCGCTGGCACGATCCACAGCCGGCGGCCCAGCACCAGCGTGCCGCGGTAGGTGATCCGGGGCCGGTAGAAGACCGTCTCGGGCGAGACACTGTCTGCACCGTCTGCCGCAACACCGTCTGGAGAAACCGCAGGGGAAGGGTCCTTAGCTTCGTCCGTCTCGGGATCGGGCGGGCTCGCGCTCGGCGTCGGCTCTGGGGTTTCCGGAATCATGGGATTGAAGGAGGCGGGCGGCGTGAAGCGGGAGAGCAGCTGGTAGAGCGGCGGACGCATGTGCGAGTTGAGGAAGCCGAGGTCTACCGGCAGCACCCGCTTGCCCGTCGGCCGGTGAATCAAGCAGAGTGCGTTCGGATCTTCCGGATCCTTGGCGACGCCGATCTCGGAGGTCTTGAGCTGGGTCTGCGACGGGCCACTCTCGCCGGTGGGGTAGCTCAGCTCCCACGACATCAGCGGCGGATGCAGGTTGCCGTTGAAGGCGCCGTCGCCACAGATTTCGGCGACACGCTGCTCGGTCATCTGCTCGTTGTTGGCGAATAGACGGCGCTGGACGCGCTCCGGCATGAGGTAGAGAAACCGCGAGAAATACTTGCCGAAGCCGTTGTGGTAGAGGTTGGCGACCAGTCCGCCGCGGCCCTCGGGGCCGAAGCCCGGCAGCCACTGCACGAACGCAGAGACCGACCGACAGGGCACCGCGGGGGCAGGAACCTGGCTGACGACCCGGCGCAGATCTTCACTCTCCAACCGGATCTCCTCGGCGTCGGGACTCTCGCGCCATCGCTCTTGAATCAGGCGGGTGAACGCCTCGTTGGCGGCTTGGATCTGACGCGTCAATTCGAGCCCGAAGGGGTTCTGCAGATCGACCGCGCCGTCCGTCGTCTCTGCGTCCGGCGTCTCCTTCTCGGCCGCACCGCCCTGCCCCTTCTGGCGCCGCAGATGCTCCTTGAAATGCTCGCGGTAGAAGTCTTCGTAGAATTTCAGCAGCGGAACCGATTCGGAGATCCCGTCCGCGTAGTAGCCGTCGAAGAAATGGCGGGCCGTCGCTTGCTCACCGCGTGGCCAGGCGAGTCGAGACGTCAGGTCGACGTATTCGACCAGCGATTCCAAAGCTGGATCCATCGCGGCTTTAGAGAGGCGTAGGGTGGCGGCAGAGCCGGCGTCTTCGTAGAACGGGAGATTCGCCAGCTGACCGATCTTGGCGTCGATCCTGGTGAACGCGCTACGGACCAGCTCCGAAGTCGTCGCCAGCAGCTCGGGCCGCTGCGCAATGCCGGCCTGGGCATAGGCTTCGCTCTGCTGACGCAGCTCCTTCAAGAAGTCGGCGAGCTCGCGGGCATCCGGGTCGTCGATCGCCTCGAGGATGGCGCGGAACGGCTGGTCCCAGTCGACCTCTTGTTCGCGAATTCCGATCCGGAAGCGGAGCAGACCGATCTCCAGCAGGCGGATCAAATAGGCTTCGATCTCGTCGTTCGCAGCATCGATCTCTTCTCGGCCGGCCACCCCTTCGACCAGCTCACGAAGCGGTAGATGGGCGCTTTCGGCCACGGTGTTGCGCACCAGCTCCACCACCGGGTTGGGCTTGAGGCGCTGGAACACCTCTTTGCCGTTGACGTTGGAGAGAAACGCCCAGCGGCTCCCCTCGTTGGCCAGGGTCGGATTGAGCTCGACGTGGAAGTCGCGGCGAATCTCCGGCCGGCGGTGCAGGTGATGCAGCAGGTTGCCGTAGAGGCTCTTGTTGAGCCGGATGCGGCTGCGCTTGCTCCGCGGATCTCCCACGAAATCCCAGCCCTCGATCTCGTCGTCGACGAGCTCGCCGGCGGCGATGGCGCACAGCATACCGAACGGGGTCGCCTTCATGGCGGTGCGGGAGAAGTAGCGCATCAACCCGCGCTCGATCTGCTGCTCCTTGCTGCCCAACGCATCGACGGGCGTGCCGGAATAGCGCTCGAGCGCCGCATGCAGGCTGCGACTCGAGAGCAGCAGGCCTTTCTGGAAGTCGCTATCGCGAAGGGCACGCCGGAACTGCCTGCGCGATGCCGCCTTCTCGCGCGGAAACGCCCGCTCGAGCTCGAGCTGGCGCTGGTGCCTCGCGTCGCCGAGCTCGCGAAAGGCGTGGAGCTCGGCAGCGACCTCCTGCGGTACCAGGGCATCGACCTTGCGCAGTAGGCCCGCGCGCAGCTTGCGCAGGTTGTGGACATCGCGCTTGGCCTGCAGGAGCGCACCGCGCTGGCGGCGATCCTCGGTGGCATGGACGGCGGCGAAAAGCGCCTCGGTCAGGGCTCCGCGGCGCTCCGTCATGGCCTGCTCGAGCTGCTCGATCTCGCGGCTGAGCGCAACGCTCGCCTGGCTGCGCATGGCCTCCAGATGTCCGGCGGGAAGGCCGGCAATCCGGCAGACGAAATGAGGGAACAGACGGCCGGAGAGCGTCACCGGATGAAGAATCCCCAGGGTGAAAGTTCGAGGAGTGTCTCGCTCACAGGTCGAACCCTCGGATCGCAGGGATCGCGAGAGTCCTCGTCGCGCCGAAGCGGAAGTTCAGCGCCCAGTCCGAAAGATCGCAGGGACCAGAAGAAGCGGCAACAGATTGAAACTAGAGTATATGTCGAGGCATTCGAGCCGGCAACTCAGCAGCGATAGGGATCCGGGCGGCGCGGCGCTGGACTCGCTTCGCATCCGAGATGCCGGAGTCGGCGAAACTTTCAGCGAACCCTGACGCCGAACCCTCGGTTCTTCAGAAAGAGCTCACCAGAAAGAGAGTCCGATGCCTCGACCGAAAATTCTGCTGACCGGCGCTACCGGCTACGTTGGCGGTCGACTCTTGCGCTCGCTGCATTCCGCCGGCCATCACGTGCGATGTCTCGTCCGCCGCCCCAACTACCTATCCTCTGAAGTCGACGACCGGATCGAGGTGGTCGAGGGCGATGTGTTGGACCGCGCCAGCCTCGAGCGGGCGCTCGAAGGCGTCGACGTCGCCTACTACCTCGTACACTCGATGGGCTTGGGCAAAGGCTTCGAGAAGGCCGACCGCCAGGCGGCACGCAACTTTGGTGAGCTCGCCCGCCGCCAGGGCGTCAGCCGCGTAATCTACTTGGGCGGCCTGGCCAACACCTCTGAGGAGCTGTCGCCCCACCTACGCAGCCGCCACGAGGTTGGCGAGCTGTTGCGCAGCTCGGGAGTCCAGATCATCGAGCTGCGGGCTTCGGTGGTGCTGGGCTCCGGCAGCCTTTCGTTCGAGATGCTGCGAGCCCTGGTCGAGCGCCTGCCGGTGATGGTGACGCCGCGCTGGGTTAAGGTGCAGGCGCAGCCGATCGCGATCACCGACCTTTTGGCCTACCTGGTCGCGGCGCTCGACGTCGACGCCAGCGACAGCCGCATCTTCGAGATCGGCGGCAAGGATCGCGTGTCCTACGGCGACATGATGCGCGAGTACGCCCGGCTGCGCGGCCTGCGCCGGTTGATGATTCCCGTGCCGGTACTGACGCCGTGGCTGTCGAGCCTGTGGCTGGGATTGGTGACCCCGCTCTACGCCCGCGTCGGCCGCAAGCTGGTCGAGAGCATCTGCCATCCGTCGATCGTCAGGGACGACAGCGCGCTCGAGGCCTTCGCTATCCGCCCGCGATCCTGCCGACGGGCGCTGGAAGAAGCGCTGCGGAACGAAGACCAGGAGCTGGCGGCGACCCGCTGGTCGGACGCGCTCTCGGCCTCCGGTAGCGAGCCGCACTGGGGTGGTGAACGGGTGGGGAGCCGACTGGTCGACTCGCGCTGTATCGACGTCACGGTGCCGCCAAACATCGCGTTCCGGCCGATTCAGCGGATCGGCGGCACGACCGGCTGGTACTACGCCAACTGGCTGTGGCAGCTGCGCGGCTTCATCGATCTCCTGTTCGGCGGCGTCGGCATACGTCGCGGCCGTCGCGATCCGGAACGGCTGCGGGCTGGAGACGCGCTCGACTGGTGGCGGGTCGAAGAGATCCGCCCCGGCGAGTGCCTGCGGCTGATCGCCGAGATGAAGGTCCCCGGCCGCGCTTGGCTCGAATTCAAGGTGCGAAGTGAAGGTCAGGGCAGCACGATTCGCCAAACCGCCATCTTCGACTCGTCGGGGCTGCTGGGTCTGCTCTACTGGTACGGCATCCATCCTCTGCACGCGCTGGTGTTCCGCGGCATGCTGCGCGGCATTGCCCGTCAGGCCGAAGCGGAAGCCCGCACCTCGACCCTCCCTACGCCGCCGGTAGACGCAGTACCAGCACTGTCAGGTCGTCATCGCGGATCTGCCGGCGGGTGAAGTGCTCGACATCGGCGAGGACGGCATCGCGGAGCTGCATCGGGCTCTTGGAGGCGTGACGCTGTAGGCTCTCTTCGAGGCGATCGAATCCGAACTGCTCTTCGGAGCCTTCGGGGGTGGCTTCGACCAGGCCGTCGGAGTACATGAAGACGGCGTCGCCAAGCGACAGTTTGGAAGTCCGCATGCGGACGTCGATCTCGCCACGCACGCCGAGCGGATACGAGGCGGCCTCGAGCGGCTCGACGTCGCCGTCCGGCGAGACGCGGTAGGGGAAGACGTGACCGGCTGAAGCGTAGGTCAGCTCGCGCTGATTCGGGTCGAGGATGGCGTAGACCAGGGTGCTCAACAGACGCCGGCGAGCGCTCTGGTAGACCATGCGGTTGAGGGTGGCGAACACCGCCTCGACGGTGGGGTCGAAGGTCACCTGCACCGACAGCGCGGAGCGCGCCATCGACATCACCAGGCCGCTCGACACACCGTGGCCGGCGACGTCACCCACCGCCACCGCCAGGCGGCCGTCGTCGAGCGCCAGGACGTCGTAGAAGTCACCGCCGACCTCGGAAGCCGGCAGGTAGGAGTGGGCGATCTCGACGCCATTGAGCTGCGGCGGCAGGTCGGGCAGGATCGAGCTCTGGATGTTGCGGGCGGTCTCGATCTCGACCCGCTGCCGCTCGCGCTCGGCGATGCGCCGCACGTGCGGCGGCACGTCGTCGTAGGTGTAGACGAACTCTTCGTCGGTGGCCAGCGAGCGCAGGCTGACGATCAGCGGCGACGCCAGCAGCAGCAGGGTCGCCCAGCCATGAGCTTGCATCGCCGGCTCGCCGATGTAGAGCGCGGGAATCGCGACCGTCGAAGCCACCGCGAAGAGGGCGGCCAAGAGACCGGAGAGCAGATCGCCGAAGCGGAACAGCAGCACCGGAATGCCGGCCACCACCGCCCACATCAGCCAGCCCCAGCTGAGCGGCAGCACCATCAGAATCGGCGAGATCAGCACCGCGGTCAGCAGCGCGAACGCCAGACCACCGCCCGAGCCCATTCGCTTCGTCGCCCAGCAGGGCACCAGCAGGCAGACGAAAAGATAGAGCGGCAGCGAATAGCTCAGAACAAAGGCGAGGGTGGTGAGTGACGGCAGCACGCTGTCGAAGCCCTGGGCGGCGTAGATGATGCTGGCGACGGCCCAGGCGCCCGAGTCCTGACCCAGGGTCGATAGCGCCGTCAGCAGTCCGACCATGAACAGGCCGCCCGCCACGCCGCGCAGCGAGGCGCGGGCGACCGTCGCGTTGCTCCACTTGCGCCGAAACAGAGCATCGAGCGAGGCCAGCTTTTGCGGCCAGCGCTCGCGGCACAGCGACTCGCCGACCGACCAAGACATCAGCCCGAGCACCGCCAGCCCGAGGAACTGGAACACGATCGAGAAACCGCCCACCATCCAGGTGGTCTGCTGGCGCGACAGGAAGCCAACGTTGGTGCCAGCGGAATAGATCGGGCTGTTGAGCGCGACCAGGACGATGCCCATCAGCAGGCTGACGATGAAGAACTGTGTGCCCCGGCGGACGCCGAGCTGGCCGTCGTGATAGCGCCTCAGGAAGGGCACCGCGACCAGCGGCAGCAGGAAGTAGAACAGCGCCACCCGAGCGAAGTTGACCAGTTGCATCTGGCGGAACGTGCCCTGCAGCTCTTCGACGTTGGGATCGTCGAGCCAAAAGCCGAAGCCTGACGGCGCGCCGCGGCTGAAATAGACCTCGACGCCGTAGGGATAGACCTCGCCCATCGCCAGCTCGCCGCGCTGATAGCGCAGGATCATGCCGGTCTG